>JAGCYI010000133.1 GCA_017960885.1 Bacteroidales bacterium | reverse complement strand
GCGAGGGTGCACCTAAATTCATATTTTTTGACGGTCCGCCGTCGGCCAACGGTATGCCGGGCATTCACCACGTGATGGCTCGTACTATTAAGGACTGCATTTGCAGATACAAATCGCAAAAAGGTTTCCAAGTAAGCCGCAAGGCAGGTTGGGATACTCACGGTTTGCCCGTGGAACTCAGCGTAGAAAAATCGCTCGGTATCACAAAAGAAGACATCGGCAAAAAAATCTCTGTTGACGATTACAACAACGCCTGCCGCAAGGACGTGATGAAATACATCGGCGAATGGGGACGACTCACTCAGCAGATGGGCTACTGGATCAATATGGACGACCCATACATCACCTACGACAACCGTTACATCGAATCGCTTTGGTGGCTCTTGAAACAGATGTACAACAAGGGCTATCTCTACAAAGGATATACTATTCAACCATATTCGCCCGCTGCCGGCACAGGACTTTCGAGCCACGAACTCAATCAGCCCGGCTGCTATCGCGATGTTAAGGACACCACCGTTACCGGAATGTTTCTTATCACCGACCCGAAAGATGAGATGACCAAATGGGGCAAGCCTTATTTCCTCGCTTGGACAACCACACCGTGGACACTTCCGTCGAACACCGCTCTCTGTGTTGGTCCTAATATCGACTACGTGGTGGTGCAAACCTACAATCCTTACACCGCCGACAAAATCACCGTTGTAATGGCTGAGGCACGTTTAAACGCATATCTCAAACCCGAAGGTGCAGAAGCCGATATGGATGTGTTCAAACCCGGCGACAAAGTGGTTCCCTACCGTATTGTGGGACGTTATAAAGGTTCCGACCTTGTGGGAATGCATTACCAACAGATGATGCAGTGGGTAAAACCTTGCGAAAAAGTTGATGACCTCTCCGCCGAGTTCGTTAAAAAATACGCCGCCGCTCATCCCGACAAATGCTTTACCTACGAAAAAGATACATTTGTAGAGATTGCAGAACAGGCATTTAGAGTAATCCCCGGCGACTATGTTACCACCGAAGACGGTACAGGTATCGTTCACATTGCACCCACATTCGGTGCCGACGACGCCAAGGTTGCAAAGGCTGCCGACGTTCCCGCGCTTTACCTTATCAACAAACTCGGCGAAACCCGTCCGATGGTAGACCTTCGTGGTAAATACTATGTTTTAGATGAACTTGCCGAATCGTTTGTAAATAAATGTGTTGACGTAGACGCATACAATCATCACGCAGGCGACTATGTTAAAAATGCTTATTCGCCCAAATACAATCAAGATGGCAAGTACGACGCCGAAGCCGCTGCCAAAGACGAGGATCTGAACATCATTATCAGCCTCGAAATGAAACAGCAAGGCATAGCATTTAAGATAGAGAAACACGTTCACAACTATCCTCACTGCTGGCGTACCGACAAGCCGGTGCTCTATTACCCGCTCGATTCGTGGTTTATCCGCGCCACAGCAGCCAAGGAACGTATGATTGCCCTCAACAAGACAATAAACTGGCAGCCGCCTTCAACAGGTTCGGGACGTTTTGGTCAATGGCTCGAAAACCTCAACGATTGGAACCTCTCACGTTCGCGCTACTGGGGCACTCCTCTGCCTATTTGGCGCAACCGCGACACACGCGAAGAAATCTGCATAGGTTCGCTCGAAGAACTTTTCAAAGAAATCGACAAATCAGTTGCCGCCGGATTTATGAAGACCAATCCTTACAAAGACAAAGGATTTGTGCCCGGCAATATGAGCAAGGATAATTACGAAAAAATCGACCTCCACCGTCCCTACGTCGATGACATTATACTTGTGTCGCCCTCAGGCAAACCTATGAAACGCGAAACCGACCTTATCGACGTTTGGTTCGATTCGGGTGCAATGCCTTACGCTCAATATCACTATCCGTTTGAACACAAAGACGACCTTCCTTTCCCTGCCGACTTTATAGCCGAGGGCGTGGATCAAACACGTGGTTGGTTCTATACGCTTCACGCTATTGCCACAATGTGCTTCGACAGCGTTTCGTTCAAGAATGTTATCTCAAACGGACTTGTGCTCGACAAAAACGGCCTAAAAATGTCGAAACGTCTCGGCAATGCAATCAATCCTTTTGATGTAATTGAAAAATACGGAGCCGACGCAGTACGCTGGTATATGATTACCAACTCGTCGCCGTGGGATAACCTCAAATTCGATGTTGACGGTGTTGACGAAGTAAAACGCAAGTTTTTCGGCACACTTTATAATACATACTCATTCTTTGCTCTCTACGCAAATGTTGACGGATTCACCAATAGCGAACCTCAAATTGCAATAGAGAAACGTCCCGAAATCGACCGCTGGATACTTTCGTTGCTCAACTCGTTGATAAAGAAAGTAGACGAATGTTTTGCCGCATACGATATGACACCCGCCGGACGTATGATTCAGGATTTTGTAACAGAGAACCTCTCCAACTGGTACGTTCGCCTCAACCGCAAACGTTTCTGGGGTGGCGGAATGACCGAAGACAAACTTTCAGCATATCAGACACTTTACACCTGTATCGAAAAAGTGGCTCAACTGATGGCGCCCATCGCTCCGTTCTATGCCGACAAAATTTATCGCGACTTGAACGACATCACCGGCAACTCAGTTTCGGTTCACATTGCGGATTATCCCAAATACGACCAAAGTGTTATTGATCAAGACCTTGAAGACCGTATGGAGATGGCACAGAAAATATCATCAATGGTTCTCGCTCTCCGTCGCAAAGCCGCTATCAAGGTTCGTCAACCGCTGCAAAAAATTATGATTCCTATCCTCAGCGACGATATGGAACATAAGATTGAAGCTGTTAAACGATTGATTCTCACCGAGGTCAACGTTAAAGAACTTGAATATCTGCATCAGACCGCCGGAATACTCACCAAGAAAGTGAAAGCCGACTTTAAACAACTCGGCAAAAAACTTGGCAAGAATATGAAAGTGGTGGCAAACTATCTTGCAGAAATGTCGCAGGAGCAGATTTCAGACTTTGAGCAAAAAGGTTCTATCGACATTGATGTTAACGGCGAAAAAGTTAACGTGCTTACTACCGAGGTAGAAATCACCTCTGAGGATATTCCCGGACGCCTTGTTGCAAGCGAAGGCCGCATCACAGTAGCCTTAGACATCAACATCACTACCGAACTCAAAGACGAAGGCTACGCCCGCGAACTTATCAACCGCATTCAGAATATGCGCAAAGACAGTGGATTCGATGTTACCGACAAAATCAAGATAGAGATTGCACAGATTCCCGAGATAAGCGGCGCATTAAGTAACTTTAAGGAATACATTTGTTCTCAAACACTTACCGATAGCCTCCAAATCTGCGACAAAGAAAATATGCCCGCAGACGCAATTAGTATCGAAATTGACGAACAAACCACAACATTGATACGTATATCGAGAATATAATTTTTAACCATATTGTGGTAGAGACGTGATTAATCACGTCTCTACGATAACAATAATAGATTAGTATTAATTTTTAACAACTAAAAAATTCCTAATTATGGCAGAAGAAAAAGTTAGATATTCAGACGAGGAATTAGCCGAATTCAAGGCATTGATAATGGACAAGTTAGAGCAGGCTCGTAAACTTTATAAGTCGTATCACGAGATAATAACCCAACAAGACGGCAACGATACTGTTGACACAAGTCCCACATTCAAATCATACGAAGAAGGCTCGTCGCTATTGTCGAAAGAGCAGGCAGGTTCTATGGCAGAGCGTCAGCTGAAGTTTATCAAAGCTTTGGAAAACGCTCTCATCCGCATTGAGAACAAGACCTACGGTATCGACCGCAACACAGGTAAGCTTATTCCCAAAGAACGACTTATGGCTGTTCCTCACGCCACATTGAGCGTAGAGAGCAAGAAAGACGAGAAGAAGTAACCTTTTCTCACACCTTATTTAATAGACTGCGATTTCTGTAGCCGCGGCCGTCTATAGATGGTTGGCTTTAGAAATCGCAGTTTTTTTGTATTTTTTTTATAATTTTACTCATATTATCAAAAAAATCACTATTTTTAAGGCGTCCTTTCATTTACTGAGTGGTTAAACCAGAAGATGGGGCATACTTTAATCTTAAAACCTTAGCAACAATGAATAGTGTTAAAATCTTCTTATGTCTTTTGCTGCTATCTTCGGGTCTGCCATTGTGGGCGCAGAATTCGGCAGCGGAAGCCACCTCGTCGAACTGGGCTCTTGGAGTGGGCTTAGGTGGACGCGTTAACTTTATGAAAATCACCGACATCGTTTCTGATTTTGAAAGCAACAAGCAGTCGCGCACAGGTGCAATGTTTTCAATCTTTGCTTACAAAGATACCGACGACGGCCTGCTTGCCATACGTCCGCAGCTGTCGTTCCTAAGCCGTGGCGCTAAGTACACAGGGCTGAAGTCGAGCACATGGACCGACGCCGAGTATTGTGTAAAAGCCAAGTATATGGATATCAGGCTGCCGTTTATCCTCAATTTTGGAACATACAGTCCTAGAACTGTCCAGCCCTATATTTACCTCTCCCCAATTGTGGGAATGGCAACGGGTGGCGAAATCTCCATGACCGAGTCTAAAAGCAAAGGCAAGTCGGTGGCTGCTGATGTTTCTAAATCAAACCTTTCGAGCCTATATCTTGGCGCAGGTGCCGCTTTCGGCTTAAAATACAATGCGCTGGTAAACCAAAAACGCTTCTATCTGGGTTTGGAGATGATGTACGACTGCGGACTCACCAACACCTACGGACAAAAAGAGAAGGATGGAAAAGCCAACGACCTTGCTCACCTTGTAAAAAGTACCAATAATAAGTTGGACGGAAAGCGCAAGTTCTCGGGACTTGAATTTCAGTTTCTCGTAGGCATACCGTTGGGGTCTAACAAGAGCAAACCTTTGCCTCCTGAACCCACACCTATTATGGAAGTTCCTGTAGTAGAAATAGATACTCCTATTCAAGACAACATCGACATAGTTGAGGAACCCGAGAAACCATGTTTCCAACTCGAAGAGATTAAAACTATGATGGAGAATGGCGAAAATGTGATTGGCAAGAAGATTTGCGCTGTAGAAAACGTCATTCAGTTCGACTTTGGAAGCGCTGCAATCAATCCAGAGAGTTATCCTTATCTCAACGAGCTCTCAAAGATACTTAAAAACACCGGCGCCAACATCAAAATCAACGGACACACCGACATTATGGGTACCGACGAGTACAATATGCAGCTGTCTGCCGACCGTGCCAAATCAGTTTTGGATTATCTTGTAGGACAGGGTATGTCGCCCGAAAAGTTATCTTACGAGGGATACGGCTTCCATCGTCCTATTTCCACCAACGAAACCGAGGAGGGACGTTTCTTGAACCGTCGCGTGGAGTTTGAGATTCTCGGCGACACCGACAATAATTAATAACCAATGTTTAACCATTAACACAACGCATTATGGATAAGAAATTTAGAATATTGTTAGCCGTTGCGGCACTAGTAGTTGCCCCGATATTTCCTTCGTGTCTTAGCGATGGCGACGACACTATTATTGTGTCTGGTACGTTGGAGTCGTCGAATGGAAACAATAATAATCAGAATAATAAGCCATTTGTTCCTGATCAGGATGAAGGTATTTACCGAACCGTACCAAAGGAGACAGTGGATCAATTGAAACAACACATGTCTATCTACGAAGACAATAATCCTCCAAATCTTGAAGGTTTGTTTTTAATAAAACCCTTTGAAATGGTTTATTGTGAAGATAACGGTTATAAACCTGGGGATATAGTAGCTCCGATGTTATTAAATTTGAAAAACCAAGACAACAATAAGGGTACAATTGATATTTTTACACGAGAAGGTTTTTCAGCCGGTAGTAGTTATGGAGCTTATATCAGTGGTAGTGGAAATAATTTCACCATTTATTTCAATACTATTACCGATAATCAAAGTACCAAGGGTGCCGGCATTATTCATACAACAGAAGCAGTAATTATTTCTGGTACTTTAACTTCTACTGGCATTAGCAATCTTACTTATGCCATGACAATGGTTGATAAAGACAACGACCCATACAAAGAGCTGATGGAAGTGGGCTATTATCGTATTGCAAGTGATAATGATCATATGTCAGAATACACTAATCCCATTCTTATCTCCGAAGTAGTGAATCCTCGTAAGACTTATTATGTTGATGATTTGTATCAAATTTGTATCTACACAATTTACCCATCGGATATGACAGTTATTGTGGATAATAATGTGATAGATGCACAATCGAACACTGATTTGTATGTATCAACCTTACCGACTTCTGAGGCTGGTGTGCATACCGTTGTATTGAAAGGTGTATGTAATGGTGTAAATATGGGGGATGTTACTTTTTCTTATACGGTAGAACCACGTCCTGTAAAACCGGTTCTTTCCTATACATTATCATCGTCACCTTATTATTTAGGAAGCGATATTATGTTAGAGGTAACCTCACAGCCTGCGTCAAACTTGTCGGTTTTAGTAAATGGAATCGAAATCGGGTCTAAAGTATCAGCTGATTCTTATTCACTTAAATTGCCTTCAGCCACAGGTGGAACATTTACAGTAACGTTGAAAGGTAGTACATCGAATTTTGATGCTGACGATGTAATATTCACATATACAGTAGATTATCCAGATTATATTGATTTGGATTTGCCTTCTGGCACTCTTTGGGCTACATCAAATATTGGCGCATCGGCACCTTGGTATTATGGTAACCTTTTTGCTTGGGGAGAAACCACAGCTAAAACATCATTCGCTTGGGATAATTATTTATATACTCTGTCTGATGAAAACAGTTTAATTAAGTATTGCAACGATCCTAATTTGAGTTATAATAATGTTTATACTGATTCTTATACTGTTTTAGAGTCTGGTGATGATGCAGCAACTGTTAATTTAGGAACAGGATGGAGCACACCCACATTCGAAGATTGGCAAGAATTGATTGATTATTGCGATCTCGAATACACTGTTTTGTATCGAAACGATATCAACATCAGTTATACCGTTGGCAGTGTAGAAGGTATTGTTTGCTATAGTAAAGCTAATCATGATAAGCACATTTTCATACCATTAACCAATAATCAATCTAATATGTGTATGAGTTGCCTTTGGTCAAGTACACTTAATGCTGATAATTGCAAGGAGGCTTATGATATGATTTTCTATTGTGAAAGTAATCATTCTTCTGCTAAGTATATATTAGACAAAGGTTATGCGCAAGAACGAAAAAATGGTTTGTATGTACGTCCAGTTCGTCATTGATTTTTATTTTTGATTTACAAAAAATATCCATATCTTTACCGCTGTTTTTTAGATAATGACAAAAGATATGAATCCTTTAATAAAGAAATCAATACTAATTGGTTCGTTGGTGGTAATAGCCGACCAAGTTTTAAAAATATGGGTAAAGACTCATATGTTTTTGGGCGAGAGCAGCTTTGTCAATTGGGATTGGAGTATCAGCCAGTTTCAACTCACCTTCACCGAAAATCCGGGTATGGCTTTTGGTTTGAAACTAGAAGGCGAAACTGGCAAGTATATTCTCAGTATATTTAGGATAATTGCGATAGCAGGCCTATTTTACTTTATTGGTTGGATGATTAAAAAAAAGAATCCTACTACAGGTTTTATAGTATGCTTATCGCTAATAACCGCAGGTGCCATCGGAAATATTCTCGACAGCATGTTTTACGGCATGATGTTCGGTGCAAGTGGTTATAGTGCAAATCATATAGCAGAGTTTATGCCTCCCGATGGAGGTTACGCTCCATTTTTGCAAGGAAAGGTTGTGGATATGTTTTATTGTCCCATAATCGATACCACTTTGCCAGAATGGATGCCGTTTAAGGGTGGCGAACACTTTGTGTTTTTTAGTCCTATTTTTAATATTGCCGATTGTGCGGTAACTGTGGGCGTGTTTGTAATGATACTCTTTCAGAAACGCATATTTCCTAAGACCGATGAGGAGTTGTCCGCAGAATTAAAGGAAAAAGAGATATAGATTAAAATAGAAAATGTTTAAAAAAAAAGAATTGCCCCGTAAGAGGCAATTCTTTTTTTTATGAAAGACCGTTGTTCTTAAATAGCGAAATGTATTTTTGATCGTGGAGCGGAATGTAGTATTGAATCCACGATTTCAGATACGTCAGCAGTTTGATAAGCGAGATAGTCTCGTTTTCGGCGTATGTTGAACGGTATGCCTTAATGGTGCTGAGGAACTGGTCGTGAATAGATTTGAATTCATCAAACCTGCCGAATGAGAAATCTTTAAGGTATTTCTCCTCAAAACCAAAGTGGTATCCGGTGTAGTCGATAAGTTCGTCGATGGTAGAGAGAATGTTTGCCTTTGATTCGTGGCGTTTGAACACACCGTAAACCTTGTTGGCAATGTCAAACCATTTTTTGAGCTGCGAATCGATGATGTTGAGACCGATGCGGTAGTCTTCAAAATTAATAAATGTGTATTCCGATTCAAAACCAGGAAGGTCTATCTTGTTCTTCTGCAACAAACCTTCGAGAATCTGGGTTCGGTTTTCAAGCTCGAATTTGCTGATAAGGCTGTCCTCTTCGTATTTCTTGCTGCGGTTGCGCTCTTCTGATAGACTGCTTAAGTCGTTGAGTATTAAGGTATAAACCACAGTTCCTTCAAAGATGTTTGCCGTTATCGACAGCCAAACAGAAATATTGTTGCCTTCCTTGCTGGTAAACTTAACTTCGTGACCCTTTGTGTTGATAATGTTGCCGAATTCAGCTTGCAGCACCTTAGCCATCTCGGTTTCGGTGGTTTTGAATCCGAGAATATCGTAGATGCTTCGTCCTAAAGTTTCAGCGCTCTTGTAGCCGAATAGGTTGACAAACTGTTCGTTAACATAGGTTATAGTGCCATCGTCGGTGGTGGTAATTACCGCACCGGTTATAATATTGAAGATGTTGGTCTCGTAACTTTCACGCTCTTTGATAAGTTTTGAAAGTGTTACCGAACGTCCTTTGAGTTTTTCTATCTCGCTGTCTTGTAGAGAGTTCTGTTGTTCCAGAGTTTTGTTGATCGCCTCCATCTCTTTGAGCTCTTGGTAGTAGTCGTTCTCGCGGCGAGTAGAATCCTCTTGTGTAGCCTTCATCTCTTCGATGGTTTGTTTCATCTCCTCTTCTTGATCTTTCATCGCCTTGGTCTGGATGTTAGATTGTTCGAGAAGTTCGGCGGTACGGGTGTTGATTCTTGCGGTAGAAAGTGTCGACGCGATACTCTCGGCGATTTTTTCCACAAGTTCTATCTCGTAGTCCTTGAGTTCGTTGAACGAAGCAAGCTCTATGATACCAAGAATTTCGTTTTCGATTTTTAGTGGAACAATAAGGAGTGATTTCGGGTTTGCGCTACCTGTTCCAGATTCAATTTCGATATAGTCGTCGGGAATGTCGGTAAGATATATAGTGTATTTTTCTTCTGCGCAAGCACCTACGAGACCTTCACCGATATTTATCTTCTTGTTTAAGAACTTCTTACGGTTGTAAGCGTAAGCCGAAAGCAGTTCGAGATAAACGTGCTCTGGATCGGCGTCTTGATAGATGAAGATTCCGCCTTGGTTGGCTTTCAAGTACTTAACAAGGTTAACGATGATGTCGTCGGAAAGTTCGTTGATGTTTTCGGTGTGGTGACGGAGAATTTCAGCAAAAAGCGCAAGACCTTCAGTAGTCCAGTTTCGTTGAATATCCTCGCGTTGACGTTTCGACTGTTCTTCCTGAGCCTGTTGGAGAGACTTACGCATGTTTAGCAGCGAGTTGCCGAGCACGTCCTTGTCGGAAAGAGGCTGATAATTACTGCTGAAATCGCCCTGTCCAATAGCGTGGGCAAATTCAGAGGTCTTTTGCAGACCAATTGTCAGCTGAGATATAGAGTTTGCTGTTTCGCCAATTTCGTCGTTGTAAATCTGTTCGGTAAATTCGGGCAGCTCACCTTCTGAAAGTCGCTCTGCATATTTCATAAGTTTTTCGAGCGGGCTGACAATTGTATGCGCGATTATCAACGAAAGAATTATCGACAATACAATTGAAACCATCAAGAAAATGATGAAAGTTTTAATGTTTTTACGACCTACAAAAACAGCGTCGTCAACAGCCTTGTTGCTAATTCCGGCAGATCTCAACTCAATGATAGACAGCATTTTGTCGATATCAGCAATATGGCGGGTGATTTTTTGATAATGTTTGCGTTGTTCGTATTTGAGGTCGTTGAGATATTGCTGTGTAAGTTCTTCGATGTTTGCCGTAGCTCTGTTGTCGCTAAATATTGCTCTGCCAGTAGAGTCGGTAACTTGCTGCTCGTTGAGCTCAACTGATGTTTCCTGTTGGCGGAGATTGTCTTTAACGTTGTTAGGATTGATGATATTTTTTTGCGCTAAGTGAATTTCGTTGTACGAAATGGTGTAGTCGCTATCGTAAATATGCTCGATAGAAAGGATAGTGTCGCGGTAGTTGCGGACAACATTTTTGTCGATATAGTTGATTTCGTGTAATTTGGCAACCGAAGCAAATACTTCTTTAAGTTTTTCGTGGTAAAGAATATGCTCCTTGTGAAGCGATTTCAGTTCTTTATCGTTTTTGGCTGTGTGAAAATTGCGCAACACAAGCATATCTTTGGCAAGCAGGTATTTAATCTGTGCCGAAGTGGTGTTCATATCCTTGGCGAAGGATATTGCTTGGTTAGATGTGTTGACTTTTTCCAATGCGTTGTATTGATAAATACCTAACACAAAGTAAATTGCAGTCAATATAAAGAAGCCGAGCAGTATCTTGCTCTTGATGCTCAGATTGTTCAACAGTTGTCTCATCGTAGTCAAAATTTTTAGCGCTATAAATTTAAGGAAAATATATATAAGGTGTATCTATTTTCCACAATTTTTTTTGGGCAAAATTTGTACCGTTTTTAGAATACGGCTTTGGCTATCTCCCTGACGTTCTCGGTGCGGCCTACGCTGAAATAGTGGAGCGCTGGCACTCCGTGTTTCATGAGCTCTTTGCTCTGGTTTATAGCCCATTCGATGCCAATTTGGTACACTTCGCTGTCGTCTTTGGCTTTCTGCACAGCGTTGGCAAGGTCGGCGGGAATATCCAGATGGAATGTAAGAGGAATTACATCAAGGTCGCGTTTTTTACCTAACGGCTTGATACCCGGGATGATAGGGATTGTGATTCCAGCCTCGCGGCAACGGCGCTCCCATTCAAAAAACTTGGCATTGTCGAAAAACATCTGTGTGACAATGTAGTCGGCTCCGGCGTCAACTTTGGCTTTGAGATACTTCATGTCGGTTTCAAAGTTGGGCGCTTCGGCGTGTTTTTCAGGATAGCCTGCCACTCCTACCGAAAAGTTTGTAGCCTCGGTATTTTTGAGGTCGTGGTCGAGGTAAATGCCTTTGTTCAAGTCCATTATCTGCTTCACCATCTCGTCGGTGTGGGAGTATCCGCCTGGCTCGGGAATAAAATACCGTTCGCCTTTTGGAGCGTCGCCACGGAGAAGGAGGATGTTTTCAATTTCCAAAAAGTTGAGGTCGATGAGGATATTCTCGATGTCCTGCTTGGTCATGCCGCCGCAGATGAGGTGAGGCACGGTGGTAACTGATGGAAAACGGTTTCGGATAGCGGCAGCGAGAGCCACAGTTCCGGGACGTTTGCGGACAAGTTTTTTTGACATCACATTGTTGTCGATCTGCTTGTATACAGTCTCGTCTTGATGATATGTAATATTGATATTCAACGGGTTAAACTCTGTGAGGAGTTCTATTTTTTCGTATAGGCTCTTGGCGCTGTGACCCACGAGCGGCGGCACTATCTCAAACGAGAAATGTGTCTTTTTTGTGTTTTTGAGAATTTCAGCTATTTTCATTTTGAAATATATTTTTATACAAAGGTGAAAAAAAATTTTAAAAAACATTCATTCTTTCATTCTCTTTGCTTATTTTTATGCCATAATTTTTTTGCCTACATCTTATTTAAAAATCATGTTTGCAAAATATGAAACACTCACAATGGCGTGTTTCGATATAAAAACTACTAATATGGAGAGATAAAATAGGCTATATGTCAATTTCTTTATTTATAAAGAAATTATTGAGCAATAAATTATTAAAGACAATTATTTAAATAAAAGATATAAACACATTCATCATTATAAAATATGGCAGAAGAAGCACCGAAAATTATTTTCTCGATGTCGAGGGTATGCAAGACTTTCCCTCCAGCAAAAAAAGTATTGAACAATATCAGCCTCTCGTTTTTTTACGGGGCAAAAATCGGCGTAATTGGTCTCAACGGCTCTGGTAAGTCGTCGCTACTGAAAATTATCGCCGGAGTTGACAAGAATTTCGAGGGCGACCTCGCATTCGCAGCCAACGAGTATTCTGTTGGTTACTTGGAGCAGGAGCCTAAGTTAGACAACTCTAAAACCGTTAAAGAAGTGGTTCAAGAGGGTGTACAACCCATTGTTGACCTGCTCAACGAATATGAGGCTATCAACCAAAAGTTTGCCGAGCCTATGGACGACGACGAGATGAACAAACTCATTGAGCGTCAGGGCGAACTTACCGAACTCCTTGACCATCATGATGCTTGGGAACTCGACAACAAACTCGAGCGTGCTATGGGTGCGCTCAACTGTCCGCCCGATGATCAGAAGGTTGACACTCTTTCGGGAGGTGAACGCCGCCGTGTGGCTCTCTGCCGTCTGCTTTTGCAAGAACCCGATGTTCTGTTGCTCGACGAGCCTACCAACCACCTCGATGCCGAAAGTATCGATTGGCTGCAACAGCATCTTCAACAATATAAAGGTACGGTTATCGCCGTTACCCACGACCGTTACTTCCTCGACAGCGTTGCAGGATGGATTCTCGAACTCGATAGGGGAGAGGGTATTCCGTGGAAGGGCAACTACTCATCGTGGCTCGACCAAAAGGCAAAACGCCTTGCAATGGAGGAAAAAACAGCATCTAAACGCCGCAAGACTCTCGAACGCGAGTTAGAATGGGTTAATATGAGTCCCAAGGCACGTCAGGCAAAAGGCAAGGCACGTCTTAACGCTTACGAAAAACTTTTGAACGAGGACGTGAAAGAGCGTGAGGAAAAACTCGAAATTGTTATTCCCAACGGACCTCGCTTGGGTGACAAAGTTATTGAGGCTCACGGAGTTTCTAAGGCATACGGCGACAAGTTGCTTTACGAGAATCTCGACTTTACACTTCCGCCCAACGGCATTGTAGGTGTTATTGGTCCTAACGGTGCAGGCAAAACCACACTTTTCCGCCTGATAATGGGCTTAGAAAAACCCGACAGCGGCACATTCACCGTTGGCGATACCGTTAAGATTGCATACGTAGACCAACAGCACTCGTCTATCGACCCTGAAAAAACTGTTTATCAGGTAATTTCGGGAGGTACCGACGACATCCGTCTTGGCAACAAGACCGTGAATGCCCGCGCATACGTATCTAAATTCAATTTTTCGGGCAGCGACCAAGAGAAGAAATGCGGAGTGCTTTCGGGTGGTGAACGCAACCGTCTGCACCTTGCTCTCGCACTCAAAGAGCACGCCAACGTTATCCTCCTCGACGAGCCTACCAACGATATCGACGTTAACACCCTCCGTGCATTAGAAGAGGGTCTCGAAAACTTTGCGGGTTGCGCCGTAGTAGTAAGCCACGACCGTTGGTTCCTCGACCGCATAGCTACTCACATACTTGCATTTGAGGGCGATTCGCAGGTTAAATTCTTTGAGGGCAGTTATTCCGAATATCAGGAAAACTACCGCAAACGTATGGGCGACGCAATTCCTACACGTTTCAAATACAAAAAGTTGATGGAATAATGTTATATTTTTAATAAAAAAGCTCTGATAGCAAAATTGTTGTCAGAGCTTTTTTTATTTAATTAGTTATCTATTTCAAGCACAAGGCGGAATCCTATATTATCACCCATGGTGTCAGGGAAGGCGCAATCACGATGGTATACGCTGCAGGTTTGGTAATGGCTTCTAAAACTACCACCTCTAAGCACTCTCGAATAACCTACTCTTGGTCCCATAGGGTTATCTTCTTCTTTGATTGTGTACAACCCAAAATAGTCTTCGCACCATTCTTTAACATTTCCCGACATATCATATATTCCGAGCTCATTTGCTTGTAGTCTACCAACTACATACGCTCGATATTTTTTCATATCAATGATAGCAACATCTTCTAGAGTATTACTTCCACTGTAAGTGTAATCTTCCTTGCTCTTATTACCGCCACGAGCCGCAAATTCCCATTCGGCTTCAGTAGGTAATCTAAACGTTAGTTTTTCATCCTGTTCGTCAACATTAAGTGTTTCATTAAGTTTTTGAATAAAGGCTTGGACATCATCCCATGACACCCTCACTTTAGGACAATCGGCATTAGCTTTTTCTTTAGCGTTTTGACGCATAATACTATTCCATATTTTATTAGTAACGGTGGTTTCGCCCATGTAGTAGTCGTTTAGAGTGACTTCATGGGCTGGTTTTTCTTGAATTCTCTTGCTATCTTTATTACCCATATAAAAAGATCCTTGTTTTACAAGCTTCATATTAAATGAAACTTCATTATTTATATGAATCTCTTTTGTTTCGGTTGGGTCTTTCAACTGTTTTACCTTGCCATTATTTTGTATGATATAACGCTCGCCATTTGCATTGAGAAGATATGTTTTGAATTTATCTCTATAATGTTTAAACTCAATTTTGTGGTACATCATTCCATTAATTTCACGACCGTTAATCTTGTTTTTGCCATCAAACGCTTCTATGCTTTTTACTCTGTTTCCTTCTTTATTTTTGGTGAGTATTATGTGGGTTACCCCATTTGAATCTTTTGTTTTATGATCTGTTTTATCTAAGAATTCTGTCTGAACATAATGCTCGTTATCGTTGTCGAAATATGTATATTGTTCACCGGCGATGCCTTTTACGTTATCAATGCATGGTTCATTATCTACGTTATAGTATTTTGTTCTTTGGATTTTGCCATTTCCATTAGTATCGTAAATAAATTCTATTTTGTGGACTCCTGAATCGCTTTTTTCTTCGTCTTTATTAGGGTAATGATATGTAGTTTGTTCTTTATTGCCATTTTCTTTATTATATTTGTAAAGGGATATACTTTTGATATCGTTGCTATGCTTGTTGTTTTGGTCGTCGTCGTAGTATTCAATTGAAATTTCATTGAATTGATATTTAGTTCCACCGAGAAACTTTCTGCATTTTTCACGCCCAAGATGATCGTGCTCCGACTCATACCCATAATTGCCGTCAACTATGTGGCGAATAATAAATTTAGATGTGTTATCAGATATTTCCTTGTCAAGGTCTTTCAAAAAAGACTTTATGTTATTAATATTGAGAGCCTTTTCCCTTAAGTCGTTTACATCGTTGTGACTTATGTTTAAGAAATATGTTTTTTTAGGGTATTGATTATCAACAGTATCGTATTTGTAATAAATAGCGTTGTATCCCGATTCTGGTAATGTAACCCTGACATCGTTAGGCAGTTCCTGATTGGAATTTTCAGGTGGCGTATAAAAATCTTTGTGTTCCTCTTTCCTTACGCAAAACTCTTTTAAAACAATTCTGTCGTAATCGTCAAAATAGAATCTTACCTTATGAAAACCTGTAGGAATCACCACCTTCTGAATGTTGCTGTCGTGGTTTTCTCTGGTTTCAAACGAAATGTTATATATTTTGTCGTTTTCAATTTTAACTCTGAAGTGGGTGAAATATGCTGGCAAATCGTGATAGTCTTCGTATTCGTCCATCATAGTTTTCATCTTAAATCTATCGTTGAGGGCTATTGTTACAATTGCCGAACTTGCTTTGTCGTAGTTTATTTTTTTAAGCTGGTGAATAGAATCTGTAGAAAAGTCAACAATGCTGTTTTTGTCGCCTTCCATAAAATTCATTGTGCTCATGATAGACGAATAGGTGTTCCACGGTCCAAAGATGCTGTCTACAAAGCAGTTGGTTTCTTTTAATCTGCCTTGCAGAGTAAAGTAAATGTTTGGCGTATAGCGTTTTGCGTTGTTCTGGCTGATTTTGTAGTTGTCCATATTCGTTTTGGCCATTTCGCACAAACGGTCGTGACGGAATTCGAGCATATTTTCGTTGTTGCCCTTGTTGAGCTCGGTAAATAATTTGCAATTCTTTATCACATTGCCAATTTCAGTTCTAACATTGTTTGCCGTGTGGCTTTTATTGCGGTAGACATATTTATTCAGCTCTTTCCTCAGAATGTTCTTTTCTTCAATGCCCTTGGATTGGTTATTAATTAGTTTGGGCTTTAGTATATCATGTTTGATTAAATGACACACAATGTCTTTTATTTGTATATCGAGGAATTGTATTGACCTATTTCCCAATTCGCACAATAGATTGTTTTGGTATACTTTCACCTTTGTGCATTTATTGTTGATAAGTTCGCAAAGCTTTTTGTCGTCGATAATGTTGGTAGAAAACAGTATTTCTTCTTCCTTATTGAATTCGCCTTTACTTTTGATACTGTTTTTAGTTAGTGTGATAGTTTTGATAATATCGCAGGCAATGTCTTTTTTGAGATTTGAAAGATAGTCATTATTGATGCCGCATATTTCATACAACCCATTTCTGGTGTCAATGATGCCTTTTTTTATGATGTTACAAAACCACTCCTTTTTCTTTTTTAAATCTATATCTCCGTAAATAGCTTTGTCAAATAGCTTGCACAAATCGTCCAAATATGCCGATTGACGATACAATCCACTATCTGACAATAGTTTGTCTTGTAATTCGTATATTGCTTGATTAAGATTTAGCAAAAGTTTTCCACGTACAGTGTCGTTGGCGCATTTGTTAATAGAATCTATCAGGCTGAACCCTTTTAAATTGTTGATTAGAACTTGCCGTATGCTTTTAGTATTGCTGCCTCGGTCGTCTAATTCATTATCGTTGAGCTTGCCGTATGCGTAATTGCTGATATGGATGGCGGCTTGCTCTTGTTGAGCATCATTGCTGCTATTGAAAAGATTGTCAATGTGTTGTTTTAAATGATTTGTGTTAGATTTAGTATTATTAGTAATTAATTTCCCCAACTTTGTATTTTCCCATGTGTAGGTGTCTTTATTTACCGATGAACGAATATATTTGATTAAATCCGCGTATGATTCCATTTTTTCGTGATATAAAACACTGTCGAGGTATAGACCTATGGATTCATCATCGTACGAACAATTATCATTACAGTTGTTTATGAATTTGTTGAAAATTGTTTGCAGGTTTTCTTTGATGACATTTAATTCGGTGCGATTTTCGAGAATTTTTGCGATGTAGTCCTTTTTTTCTTTATTTCTTTTGTCGCTTCCTTGTTTTAAAGATTTGATTCTATCGTTATAAAAATCGGAAAGGATATTGGTAAATAGTTCGCTGATTTTATCATTTATATTTATGACTTCTTTTTGGAACAAATCTGTTCTTATTTCTGCAGTTTCAGCGTTAATTGATTTATTATAACAATTTTCCCACACTTTATACAATACTACCGACAATGTCATAGTGTCGATTCGGTAGTCTGTTTTTTTGTCGGTATCATCAAAATCTTCTTTATTGTTTAGGATGGTTTTAATAAGTTCGTATGAGTTCAATCCTTCGAATTGGCCTTTTGGTTTGAAATCGTCGCAAGCCATCATTATATCCCGAGCTTGGTCGTCATCGAGGTTTTCTAAGTAATAAATGTTGTGGGCAAGTACAGGATAATGTCCTGAATAAGACTCTAAATCATATAGAAATTCTTTCCGAAGAGAGATGAGGAATCTGTGCAGAGTTTTTTCGTTTGAGTACTTGTCGTAGATTTCTTTTGTTGGGAATAATTTTTCGCTGCCTTGACTTATCTCTTCAATGTATTCATAATAAGGAGAATATGAGTTGCTCATTATTTCATATATTTTGAATACTCTGTTTATCTCCTTGATGTTTAAATCTAATTGAAACAGCTCTTCGAATTGGTCAAGAACAATCAGAAAGTAGAGTTTTAAGCCTCTCTTTTTAAAAATACGCAAGAATAGTTTGTCCCACAACGAAATATTGTCGTATACTGCACACTCGTATTTGCTATCTATGTTGTTTTTTTTGATGCAAACTATGTCGTCTTCGTATTCTTTAAGTTTGTCGTTGATTCTTTCGTTGATTAATTCCCAAAACTTGCTGGCATAGTTGTTTCTGTTATCTAAGTTGAAAACTTCTTTTGGTGTGATTTTTATAGTGATAAAATTGTACTCCTTGAGCCTCGGGGTGATGCCTGCATTAATCAATGAAGATTTGCCACATCCAGAATATCCGGCGAGTATGGTACTGGTTGTGTTGAGAATGATATCGGTTAGTTCTGATGATTCCTCATTTCTGCCCCAAAAATACATCTCATCGTATTCGGTATATGTGTAAATTCCCATATAAGGATTTACTCTTTTGCTTTCTGAATTCTTAGTGGTTCCCATAGGCTTTATAATTTAAGTACTTCCCGAATTTTGTTGTACAAACCGTATTCGTCTGTGTTGGTTATCTCAATAGTATTGTTAGGATTGAAATTCAAGTCAAGGTTAAGTGGATCAAAGCATTCCTCTTTTGTGCCATTCATAACAGCAAGAGAGGGTGGTGTGTCTTGGTAATGTTGATAATTACTTGCTTTTTCGTGTTGCTCATAGCCATTATAATTATGAGCGGAGGTAGTGTCAAAATAGTATATCTTCAGTTTATAATCTTTATTATCAGTATTCGTTTGTTTTTTGTGCCAGACAAAATTAAGCTTCAAATCATTCTTGGATAGTTTTTCTATTTTGTTCAAATAATTATCAACAAAATCTTTGAAACCCCTTTCATCACCAGGTAAATATGATACAAAACAATTATTGAAGTTTTCTTTCCATTCTTTGTGGTATTTGTCTTTTAAGAATGTAAATCTTTTCATAAAAGCATCGATACTCTCGTCTTTGAGGATAAGACCATCGTTTGAAGTAATCAACCTGTCTGTTTTGTGGTCGACAATTGTATTACTAATTAGTGCGGTTTCTCTATTTTCGTTGTTGTTGGTTAGCCGTTCCCACATAAATCTCAGAGCCCAACTTGGGAAATTTGTACCGAGCGTTAATACAAATCTGTTGTTTAGCTGTCGATTATTTTTATTGTTGTAGTTGTATAGCGCTATGATGCAGGTATTTATAAATTTTACAATTTTCTCTTCGGAGAATACCATGTTTTGCGCTCCTGAGTATCTGAGCAAATCTATAAAGATTAATTTGTCGCTGTTTTTATCTGTAATTACTTTTTGCAACAATTTGATAAATGATCTATTATCTAACCCAGAGATATCCTTGGTGGAAGGAATTTCAAAATATTCATATAAAGAATGGTTTTTGACATTTTGTTCAAAACACTTTAAGAAGCAATTAAACATTTCATCTTCTTCCTTCTCATTCTTTAAATTGTTTTGTTCTTTTGTTTTTTTGAATTGTTCTTTTTTTTTGAATTGTTCTTTTGCGTTTTTAATAATAGTGCTCACTTCGTCTTTATGAGTATAGCGAGCGTATTCTTCGATCATATCCCAAATAATATTCTCGTCGCTGCCTGATATCTCACCATTTTTTAATTGATAATATGCGATTGTTTTGTTGGTATATTTTTGTACTTTGCAAAACAAGCTCTTAGAATAACCTATAGAAACAATGATATCAAACAAATTGCTCTGAATAAGAGTGGCTAAATCAGAGTAACAAATATCAACTTCTTTTTCATAAATGATTGAACCATTTTGAATTTTGTCTTTTTCTAATTTGTTGATTAATTCTCTATCATTATAATGTATTGCGTACCATTCTCGAATGTTAGCTGGGGCTTCGTCGTTATTTTTTTGTATTGCCTCGGCAAACAATCTGCTATTGTAATAGTCTCCTAATCTGCCGTCTTTGGCAATTTGAATGTTGGCAATATTATTTTTGTTGTCGGCACATCTGTACTTTAATATATTATCACCTACCACCAATACTGATTTTTTCCAAATAGCCTTTGTAATCTTATTGTCCAAATCCGGGTCATCATTACCAGTATTGTATCGGATTATGTATTTTTCCACAGCATTGGTAATGTTTGTGATAGTATTGTCGTCTGATGCTTTGAGGGTGCTATTATCCGTAACTTTTTGCAAAACAATATTTAATTCTTCCAAATAAAACCAATTGCTAAAGGCACGTTGTACTATGGCGGGATAGGCGTTATTTCTTTTGTTGTATCTATCAACACATTGTTTCATGTAGTCCGCCCATCTGTCGTATAATGAATTCTTGTATTCTGGATTGGTGAAATCCCATTCTTGAATTTTAATACCATATATTTTTTTAATGGGTGTCTCGTTATCAAAGTTAACATAGATGATCTTTTTGCCAAGAGTGTGCTTATGAATAAGGGTCCATTCGTACATGCAATGCGGTGATGTAAAATATTTATCGCTCAATATGACAATAATTATTTTAGCATCACCAATTTGTCTCTCAAACAGTTCAATGTTATCACCAGCCTCTACTGCTGTTTGATATATTAAAACGTTGATATTTCTGGATGTAAGACTTTCGCACAAATCTTCCACATATTTGGTTTTATCCTTTTTGTCTTTTTTGGTTTTTGTAAAAGATTGTTTACTTTTATCTTCGCTCGCATAAGATATATATACAGGTATACCATTATTAATGTGATTGTCGTTGTCTGTGTTCGGATGAGTTGTGCTCTCTTCTTTTGACACATTATCCGAGTGCTCAGGGGTATCTTCTGTACAGTTTCCTTCTTCCATGTGTTTCTCTTTTTTCCATTCCAAATATAGTACTTATCTGCGCAATTTCCAAATTTTTTTTTACTATTTATACAATTATTTTGGGGAGACATACAGATGTTCCCTATTGGTTTTGTGGCCTGTGGTTGAAATCAGAAATCCTTGAACTTAAACATCACAATTATAGGATTGTTGTCGGGATTATATGAGTTGATAATCTCTTTGTCGTGGTTGCTCAAAAAGGGAGTTATCGCTTCGTGATACTTGTCGTAATTAGTATCGTTGATAATCACTGTAAAATAATCGTCGTAATTCTCCTCTGTAGCCACAAAAAACGGTTCATCTTCGTTGTTTTTGAAGTTTAAAACAACATAATTGCCTGATTTTTTTGAATATATAACCTTTTTGCTTTCTTTTTTATACAAATTTACCATTTTGTAAATAGCAGTACCGCTGTTTTCTACAAATCCGTCGCGATAGTAACCGTCGTGTTGGTCCATACTCATTAAATCACCATTAAGCATCGAATAATCAAGTCTTTGTGGATATTTGAAATAGATGGCAGGAGTGAGTTTTGAATCTTGATAATAATATATAGTGTCGCGTAGTACCGAAATATGGTTGTCGGCAAAAAAGATTTCGTGAGGATTAATAATGGCAGGTCCTTCGACCCGCTCATAGGGGAAAAACTTTTGCAAAACATTGAACTCTGCATCAGTAACAAACATCATTGATTTTATACTGTCGTTTAATTGGTTATTCATTGTATAAAACACATATTCGTCGCCTATTCTTATACAGTTGTTGTATTTGAACGGTAATTTTACCTTGTCAACAAATTTGCCGTCGCGATCGAATAACGACCAGTGCAGTGGATGTGCTACCACAAGGTTCTGACGTTTTCCGTCAAAAAACATATCATAATATTGGTCGATTTCGCCAGGACCCTGACCTTTGTGGAGTTCATTTACAAAATTGCCCTTGTCATCGAAAATTTTAACAGGTTCGTTTGTTACGAACGGAGCATCAGCCACATATATTCTGTCGCCCGCTTTGATACTGTTGAAAAATTGTTTAATATACGCCGTATCGCTCTGTAAAGGAATAAGATACATAGTATCGATGAGTTGCTCGTTTGGCGGACATTCTTTGATGGTAGGATTTTCAACATCGATTATCACCATTCCGTTGCTAGATTGTTCAACATTGCCGCTGTTGCAAGCAGAAAAAAACATTGTTGCTGACAATGAGATTGTTAAAAGTGGTAAGTGTTTCATATGCATGTTTTTATTATTTATTTAAGTACTAACTATTGGTAACAAAAATATGAATTATATATCAATAATCAAAAAAAAAATCGCCGATGCGTGATTTTGCTTCTTTCAAATCATTTTTTTCTCCAAATGGAGTCCAAATCACATCAAACCATTATATTTGCACATTGAATTTAAAATAAATATGACACCTTCAAGTATCTTAATATTGCTTGTAACCAGTTTTAATAATAAACCATAAATGACTGAACCTGAATATATTTTCCAAGTTTTAACCGACCTGAATATTCCCTACGAAATTCAGGAACATAAGGCGATTTTTTCGGAAGAGGATGCCAAAGATGTGGTGATAACCCTCGAAGGCACCGATGTGAAAAACCTTTTTGTGAAGGATAAAAACCACAACTACGGGCTTGTGAGTATGGACTTGCACCGTCGCGCCGATTTGAAAAAGATTGCTGAGCGGTTTGGATTTGGCAGACTGAGTTTCTGCAATCCCGATGAACTTATGGAGTATCTAAACATTACGCCGGGGTCGGTAACGCCGCTTTGCGTAATGTTTGATACAACCAATACTGTAAAAGTTTTGTTCGACCAAAACTTTGAAGGAAAGCACGTTATAATTCATCCGCTGCGCAATACGGCGTCTATTCGTATTGATTTTGAGGACTTAAAGCGTTTTACCAAACATTTTGGTCACGATTTTCAATTAGCCGACGTGTACAAAGATGCTTAATTAAGCATTCGCATAACTGTGCATACCCCCAAGGAAATAATTTACGCCGAAATAGGTCATCAAAACTGTGAGGAACGCAAGAACAAAAAACAGGTGCATCTTGCGGTCGTTTTGGAGGAATTTGAGCGAAAAGCGATGAAAACCAACGGCATAAACCATAAAGGTAATCAACGCCCAAGTCTCTTTCGGATCCCAACTCCAATAACGGCCCCACGAAATATTTGCCCAAACTGCACCGAGAAAAATGCCTATACCGAGCAGTATTTCAGCGGGATAGAGCATTATGCGGCTGAGGACTGATAGTTGCGAAAGTTTTTCTTTATCTTTTATGAAAAAAGAAAACAATCCATTGAAAAACGTGAACGCCAACAGTGCGTAGGCAATCATAATTGTGGAAACGTGTGCACTCAAAATCGGTGAGTTTAACACAGGCATCAATTGCGTAATCTGCGGATTGCGTTGTCCGAGCCACGCCACCAAAAGTGTGAATCCCGAAATCAGGAATCCAAAGGGGGTGAGAATTTTCAATTTTTTGCCGAAAAATAATGCCAAACCCATAATTACCAACGACATAAAGAGCATAGTCTCATAGCCGTTGCCCATCGGAACTCGTCCCGAAACATACCACCGAAGGATATATCCGCAGAGGTCAAAGACAAATGAAACCACCAACAAAATTCTTAATGTTTTGAATACATTTTTTGGAAATTGTTTGGTGATAATCATTACAAAAAACGCCAAAAATCCTATGGTGAGATTTACCACAAAAAGGATTTTTGCAAAGTTGATCTTGTTGTAGATGATTTCTGCTTTAATCTTTGATTCAGAGATTTTTACTTCGGTTTCTTGAAAGAGTTTTCCGCTTGTGAGCATCAATATCAAGCCGATTTTTTCATCGGTTTCGCGGACGGCTTTTGTAAGTTCCAAGGTGTTGAGTCGGTAATTCTCATTTTCGTCGAAAAAGTCGGCAAAAGAGGCGTATTTTTCAATGCCAAGTTGACGTTGCAAATCGGCATCTTTTATCAAAATCATCTTTTCATCTTTCCAAACTTCGGGACGATAAATCCATCCGCAAACCACTTGTTCTGCCGTAAAGGAATAATACGACGGTTTGCCGTAAATCTTTGAAACAAAATCTCTTGCCATTGTGTTAAACGGCGCTATGCGTCCGTTGTAGACTATCTGTTTTGTTGATACTTTGTCGGACTCTTCGTAACTGATTGTCGGCAGTTTACGTTCTTGCGAATGGGCATTAAAACCTATGAAAATAAATAGTAAAAAAAGACCGCCTTTTTTGAGCAACGGATGCTGCAAAAGTTTGCGAAATTTTGCGCTTTTTGAAAACAAAATCCAAAGTCCCGACAATGCAAAAAGCACGTAGCCGAGATATGTGAGCGGAGTTCCAATGGGGTCGTAAGTAACTGATAATACTGTACCTTGGTAATCTTCATCAAAACTCGTCTGATAAAAACGGTAGCCGTTTTTCTTATAAATATTGTTCATAGAAATTACGGATTGTTCGCCATCTACTGTGATGTGGCTTTCGTAATCTTGCGGCATTGTAGTTCCTTGATAATGTTTGATGAAAAAACTGTCTAATTTCATCTCAAAACCGAGGTTTTCCTTAAATAAGTTTTCCCTCAGCACAAAATAATCGGCAGATTCGTTTTGCCGCAGATGCAACATTCCCTCCTTGCTTGTAATGTGTGTTAATAATGCACCTAATAAAATGACTACCAACGAAATATGAAATATCAAAACAGGCAGTTTTCTATAAAGTTTTTTGATGAAAACCACCAACGAAACCGCCGTCAGCACAGCCCACAATCCACAAAACCACGCTGTGGAATAAAAATGCTCGTCGGCATACGACTGCACAAAAAATGTTGCCACAGCCATTGTCAACAGCACGGCGCAGAATGCCGACAATATTGTGATTTTTAAAATGTTACGCATTAAATAAAAATATTATCGTTTCACAATAGCCATACACTCCATCTCGATAAGCCAACCGGGACGGCATACGGGGGCGAGGGTTATCACCATAGGCACTTCGCCAAATGTATCTTCAAAAATTGATTTAACCACTTTGTAATCAGCCATATCGCGGAGGTAACAAACAATGTGCGCCATATCCTCAAACGATGCTCCGCCTTCGTTGAGCAACGCCTTTACATTCTCTATCATTCTGAATGTCTGCGCTTTGATGTCGCCGGGGGCAACTATTGCACCTTTGTTGTCGATAGATGCTGTGCCTGAGATTATTACAAGACGACGGTCGGCAAAATCAACGGAAGTGCCACGCTCAAAGGTTACTCCATAGTCGGAAGTGCGGTTGAGATGGTCGGCAGCGTAGAGAAATTTAATTTGGTCTTGCTTTATTCCGCCCACACAATAAGCGTCCATCACAGAGGTGACATCCTTATCGGCATAGCGTCCACAAATGCCTGTGCTACTGATATAATGGGTGTCTACCGTGAGATTATTTTCATTGAAATTATCACGACGGGCTCTCACCACCGCATCGTAGTTTACATCAATATTTTGAACGTAAAACCACGTGCGGATGCAGTTGTCGGCTATATTCAAGTTGTTGGTTTTGAGTATTTTTTCGAGATATTCCAACTGCTGTTTGGTCTCGTCGTAAGTGTTGGCGATAGGATTAACCACGTTTGCAGTATAATAATGCGTGATTCCATTCTCCGAAAACTTAACTGTATAATCATCAACACGCTCTATCTCAACTTCTTGACGAAGATATGCGAAGGCGGCGATTTTTGCACCGTTCAAAGGTGGTTGTTGAATGTATGCAACGGCGGCATTGCCCGAAATCTGACGTATTTCGTTTACAGCCGCTCCTGCTTGATTGGCAGCATCGGAGAGCAAAAGACGCACAAATACAGGTACATAGCCATTGTGTTTCATAAGTATAGCAACGATTTCTTTGCTTACCGCCCGCAATTGCTCGGCAAAGGTCAGCGTGGAATCGTTGACAGTGACAATGGCGTGTATTTCGCCGTTAAATTCAGAGGTTTTGGCTACTGTGTGGTCTGTTATATATTGTTTAAAATTCATTCTTTTTATTATTCTAGTAAAATTCATTAAAGTTTAACACTCGAAATATCTACTAATCCATTGACAATAGCATAGATAGTAAGTCCTGCCGGCGAGTGGATTTGGAGTTTTCGGGCAATATTGCGACGGTGAGTTATTACCGTGTGAACCGAGATGTTGAGACGGTCGGCAATCTCCTTATTTTGAAGACCTTGCACTACGCCGATGATTACATCTTTTTCACGGTCGGAAAGTGCCTCGCCGTTTTCTTGATTCCCGTTGAAAACCATCGAAGAGATGTTTTTGGTGGTGTCTTGTTGCTCGGTGAGACGTTCTAAACGCTTGATAGCGGGGGTAAAAATATGATCCTCCACGTCGGCGTGATGCCTGAGCCATTCCTCATTGTTGAAAATATCGTAGAGGGTGGCGGTGAGTTTATGATTTTGAATACTGTCGGGTGGCAAATATTTGATAATCATAAGTTTGAGTTCGCGGAGTTGCTTGTCGGTCTGTTCGTGGTGTTTTGAAAATGTGTCGATGCTGTAATTTGGAAGGGGCTTGCCATTGAGCAGCGACTCTACGTATGGGAAAAGCGTTTTTTCCTCGTATTTCATATGCCGACGGATTTCTTGAGCGTACTCGTCGTAGATTTTCATAATCAGTTTGCCGAGCGGGTCGTTTTCCGAAATCGACTCTTTCAATTCGCGTTTGATGAAAGGTAACTGAAAATCAAGGTAATATGTGTGACTTTCCTTTAAATAGTGCAAGAGCGTAGAGACGCTGATTTTGTCGTCGTTTTCAAAATTTGCCGAATTGTTGATTGTATAGTTGACCACGGCGAGGAATGTGTAAGTGTCCACGCCGTTGAGTTTACAAGTCTCGCTAACGGTCTTGTCGCCAAAACCGAGGTTTATTCCAAAAGAACCCAACGCCTGCAACACGCTGTAATTGTCCTTGATCAGTGTTACCATCTTGTCGCCGGATTCGTACATCTTCAAGTTTTTCATTGGGATTTCAATTTTTTTATCGCAAAATTATAAAAATTATTCGTTTTTCGCACCGTTCATTATCCACATATCAATTATCTCCTTATCGTGTTCAACGGCGAGTTTGTCTTTGTGGTTGTGCTTAACTTCGGGAAAACGGCCGTGAAGCACCAAATGCAACGCGCTGTTGGCTGTGTCGCCGGGTGTAACAACGTTAATTTCAGGACGTTTGGAAGATTTTGCACCCACCAAGGCGGCAAAACTTTTTCCCTCAGTGAGATCAAGACCTGCGGCGGCGTGCTCACCCAAACCGTGGCAGTTGGCGCACGAGTTGTTGAAATATTCCTGCTGAATGTAGTTGAACAATCCTGCGTTGATAGCGCCGGCGTCGATTCTGAGAGTGTCGCGACTGCCTTTTTCGTCGGGAGTGAGTTCGTGCTGCCAAAGTGTGAGAGTGCGTTGACGGATGCGGTTTATAACGGTGATTTCCAAGTAGTTGACACTTTGCGGAATACCTCCCAAAGAGATGTTGATATCGCCGTCGGAGGAGAGAATCTGCTTAGAAATTTCAGAATATTCTGCAATTTCTTTGTCGTTTCGCTGTTGCTCAAAGCCCGAAAGCGTAACGGTGTAGCCTTCGGGCCAAGAATTCAATCCCGTCATCTGCGCTGATACGGCAACTTTTATTCCATCTTGCTGATAAACAATATTTTCCACGATATCACCATCATCGCAGGCGGCAAGAAACAACGGAAGTATTACAAATAATAATTTCTTCATAATTCAATTGTCCATTACTAAAAAGCATATTGCAACATTACTGTAACAGAGTGGGTTGCGAGGCCGAGGTCGTCGTTGTCGCGGTCGAGTTGCGTGGCGTGTCCCGTGCGACCCATATACTGATACATCGCTTGAAATTTCAAATTGGTGTCTTTGATAAAGTAGTTGAAACCAAAGGCGGGCATATTGATGATGCCGTCCTCAGAGGTGGCGTTGCGGTCCATAAAGTCGTAACGTGCAGCCACTTGCCACTGCGGAGCCACGAAATATCCTGCCTGAGCGTATCCGCCCCAATAGTCGAAGGTGTCGTCGATTTTCTGACGGTCGGTAAATCCGATGTGCATCATATAAAATTCTGCCGCAAGATACAGTCTGTTAACCATATAGGCACATTCAAAACCATAACGCGATTGGTTGGTGCTCTCGCTCTGCGCCTCTACGTTAACATTTGCCGAAACCGCAAACAAGAGTTTTTGATCGTTCAAGTTGTTGGGATTTCCCTGACTTGTAGGCATATAGCCGAGGGGCATAAGAGCCAAACGACCTGCATAAAAGAGCGATGGCAGACCTTTGATGTCGTCGCTGAGGGTCTTGGTGGCGGAATTTACGCTTGCGCCCGTGCCGTTGAAAATGCCCGCCTCGTAACTCATTTTGTTGTTGGCTACAAGTCCGTGAGCCATTACGCCGAGGTCGAAACCTGTGCCGATTGAAGGATTTACGGCGTTCAATACGTGCGGCATTATCACGCTTGTAGTCAGCGATGTAGGCACGCAAGGGAGAAGAGTTTCGCCCAAGGTGGTTAGGTATGCGTGGGTGTAGGGAGTCTTGAATTTGCCAACGCGGAAACTCAGTGAGTTATTGGCTTTTACGTCGAACCAAGCCTGTTGCAGAAGTGCTCCGCCCGATGCCGCCGCGTTGATGCAGAGGTTGAACGAAATCCGGTCGTAAACCTTGCCCGTGAATCCGAGGATGGCGTACGGAATGGCAAAGCCCGAGTTCATCACATTGTCTTGATTATAAGCCTTGTCGAGACCCTCGTCGTCGTACCAATTGTATTTTCCGGCGGTCTGAATCAAGGTGTAAGGCTTGAAAACAAAATCGCCCTTTTTGGATTTTATCGAAAAACCCTCACGACCGGCAAGCGATACCACGCCGTTGTCGTCGTCTTCTGTCTGCGCTGAAACTGTGAGCGTTACAGCGGATAGTATTGTTATCAAAAATATCTTTTTCATACTTTATGTTTTTTTTCACCGAATTTAACTAATGATACTAATCTTTAATTTCTAATAAATTTAAAATCAACAAGTTAATTTTAAATTTTACTAATTTAACTAATAAAATTTCCGTATTTTAATCAGTTAAATTGGTCGCCGCCTGCGGCATTAGTGAATGTTTTTTTTTAGTTGAATTTGTTATATTCGGTGATAAGTTATTCATTATTAAAGTGATTCTAAAAATGTTACTAATGCCTCCCTGTCTTCTTTTGGCATTTTGGCGAAGAGGTTTTTGGAGGCTTCGCCTTCGCCGCCGTGCCACATTATGGCTTCGATGAAGTTGCGGGCGCGACCGTCGTGGAGGAAATATGTGTGTCCGTTTACGATTATTTGCAAGCCAACGCCCCAAAGCGGGGTGGTGCGCCATTCGTTGCCACGGGCTAAACCGCTGACATAATTATCGTTAAGTCCAACGCCCATAATCTCGCTGCCCATATCGTGAAGCAAGAAGTCGGAGTATGGATGGATGGTCTGTCCGCCGAGCCACGGAATGCGTGTACCATTCAGAAGGACAGAGCCTTGCGGCTGCGTGTGAAGCGTGGTTACGTGGCACAAATGACATTTGGCGGCGTAAAACATCTCCTCGCCTCGCTTTACCGTGGGGTCATTGACATTGCGGCGGGCGGGCACTCCGAGACACTGCATATAAAGGTCAACGTCTTCCATTTGCTGCGTGGTAACGTCTAACTGATGGTAAGTGATGCCCATAGCGGATGTTGCCTGCGCCATTTGAGCCTGACCTTCGCAAATCTCCTCGGGGAAACGGCTGTTGGTGGCGCCCATATCCGACGAAAAACCGAGTTCCACGGTGAGGTCGGCGTGCTGAGCCTTGTTGCCCGAGAGACCGAGTTGCTTAACGCCACGTTCGGTGATGTAGTTTGCCTTGCCCGAAATACCATATTCGGGATAGTTGCTACGGGCGGCAAGTTGCTCAATTTCATTGCGGTCGATAGCCATCATCAAACCCATTCCCACGTGTCTAAGAGGTATGCGGACGGTGCAGAAAAGGTCTTCGGGGGCGATAGAATCGGCGTACCATTCGGTGATGGTGTATTCGGGGCGGGCGAGTTGGTATTTTTCGCCGTCGGGAAATTCAAAATCCTCAAATTTCCATTCCACTTTGAGTTTGCCTTCGGGTTTCACGCCCATAATCGCATTGTCGTGAACCACACGGCCATAATCTTGGAAAAATGCGCCGTTTTTTCGTGTGATGTAAATCAACATTGACGAAAATCCGAAGTTTCCGCTGCCGAGATTGCTCCACGTGGTAGGCTCGGTGCGTCCAGCGTTTCGGTGGCAACTTCCGCACGAATATCCCGCGTATACGGGTCCCAAGCCGCCCTGACTTTGCGACGAAGCAAGCGGATTGTCGTAAAGGTTGTCGCCATTGTTGAAACGCGAGGTGTATTTGCCTGAAACCCATTTGGCCTGAGTATCAAACGCATACGACGACGAAAGGCAGACCGTAGAAGTACCCGCCGAAAGTGAAAATCCTTCGGGAATTTCAAATTCGTCGATTTCGATGCCGTCGTCGTTGTCGCAACTACTTAACGCAAAGGTAGTTGCAACGCATCCAAAAATCAAAATTTTAGCAAATGATTTCATATTTTATTATATACACATAATTGACAATCGAAGTTTTTGCGCTCCGATTGCCAATTATTATTTGTAATGCGAATCCTAATTATGCATTATGCATTGTGCATTATGCATTAGTGAATTGTTCTTGCCTTTCCGTCTTTAAAAATCAAGTATTCCAAAGTGTGGAAACCACGGAGACCCTGAGCGGCGGCAATATCGTTGGCTTGTTTTGAAGAGTTTTCGGGATGATCTTCATCCTGTTCCTCATAGTCGCCACTCCATTCGAGTTCGCCCCAAGATGCTGTGTTAAAGATTTTTACGATACCGCTAAGGTCGAGAGGCCAAGTATCCATATTGGGGTCGAGACCCTTGTCGGCAACAGGACCAAAGAGGAAAGCCTCGCTCGATTCCCAAGGATTGCGTGCTGCAAGCCAAGCGTCGGCACATTTGCTGAAACCTTCGTTTGAGGGGTTTTTCTCAAATGCCACAACCGCATTGTAAAGTTCGGTGTTCTTTTCCGAAAGACTTTTGTAAGTGGGAAGAATAACACCGTTAACATATTGATTAAGAACGGCATCCCAATTGTAATCGGCAAGAGAGTTGTCGATGAAGCCTTTGAGGTCGTTTTCCAAAACATCGCTGAGTTCGCCGCAAGCCTCTATTGCTGCCTGAGCCTCAGTACTTCCAAGATTGTTGCGGAAGGGTTGCGGAATAGCCAAGATAGCGTCCTGAGCGCCCTTGATGGCTGCAATCACCTTGGCATCGAGTTCAGCGTTTTTGCCGTTGATTACCTTTGAGATAGAATTTGCATTTGCCACGCCGTCGAGCGAACCGTAGTATGCATTTTTGATAGAGGCAATGTTGTTAGAAAAATCGACACGAGAGTGCCACGAAAACCAAGATTCTACTTGGAGAACTGCATCGTCGTGTTTGCCGCTGTTCCAAGTGTCAACAGGACCCTTGATTTTTGAGTCGCCAACCTCGCCGGCAATGTCTACACAACCGTCAATAATCTGTTCTACACAGTCTTTCGACGATTGAAAACCTGCTCCGGTGTAACCGAGAAAACGTTTAGCGTAACTGTCGCCGCCGTCGTATGCGGTGTTCCAATAATTGTAGAGGTTGTCTGAGTCGGTCTTCAAGAGGGTAGCCACAACGCGCATATAGTTGCCCCATTGTTTTGCGTACGAAGAGTTGTACTCAGTGTTAACAGCCTCGTTTTCAGAGATATTGGCTAATGGTTCTTCTTCATCGTCTTTGCAGGCGGTGAATGTTGCTGCGCCGAACGCTAAAAGTCCGGCAGCGAATAATGCTCTTTTTTTCATTTTATATTGTGTTTTAATTAATTACGAATTATGAATTACGAATTACTAATTATGCATTATGAATTATGAATTACTTTTGCCAAAACCACGAAACGTATGCGATGGTGATGCAGAATTCGTTTTCGTTGTTGTAATGCGATTTTGTGTTTTTAAACATCTCGTCGGTACCTATTTTTCGGTATGTGTAGTCCGCCTTGATTACGAGGTTGGGCAGGGCGAAATAGTTCAAACCCCACGTCCAATAGTTCACTTGGCAGCGGTCGTCCATAAGTTGCAGACTTTCACCTTTTTCCTGCGGATTGTAGTATTCGTAATGGGCAAAAGGATAAACCACAGGGAATTTGTCGCCGCCGTTGAACACGTTTTTGAGGTTTACACCCAACTCAAAATTGTATATGAGGGCTTTTTTAGCCACGTTTGGAGTGCGGCTGTAACCCGATTTGTTTGAATATGTGCGTATTGTCTTGTCGATAAAGAGCACCTCGGTGAGATTTCCGCTCAGATAGTTGCCACGGAATGTTACAAAGTCGTTTTTGTATTGAGCGTCAAAAGAAAAGATTGAAATGTTGATAGGGTCGTTGCTGTTGAAAGTGATCAGACGGTCGCAGTTTTTGCCGGCATCGTAACAGTAATACATTGAATATCCGACTCTTAAACCGGGAACGCCTTCATAATCAAGTCTCAAAGTGTAGGCGGGACGGGTAAAATTGTCGGTTTCAAACAAACCCTGACGTCCGCCCTTGATCCAATTGTAACGGCTGAAACCCAACGGGTTCTGACCTGCCACCACCTGCGCCTGATATTCAAATTTTGAGAAGTTTGAGCCGAATTTACCAAAAAACTCAATCCCCGATTCGTGCCAAGTGCAAGGCATTATGGTAGTTGCGCCTTCGGAACGGAAAGTGGTGAAAAAGTTGATAGGTTCGTGATGCGCGTTTGTAAGTCCGATGGGCAGCACAACGTGTCCCACCTTTATATTAAAGGCGTCAACAAATTTTCGCGTGATGTGAAACTGTTCGAGAGCCACCTCGCCGCCCTTTTCCATTTCGGTTTCGTACTCGCCGTTTTCGCTGCCGCTGCCTGCCTCCAGCTCCATAGCAGTGCCTGTGCCGCCTGCCTCAAACTCAATCTCCGCGCCGAGAATCCATTTTGAGTTGAATTTATAATCCAAAGCCAACACAAACCGTGGAATCGAAATCTGAGCGTGGTTGACATCCGAATTGCCCTTAGGCGAGCCTGTCCAACGGTTTAATCCATAATTTTGCCACGACGCCATCATCTCGCCATATCCGCCAATGCGTATTTTTGAGTATCCATCGTCGGGAATATCTGTTGTATCGTTTTGCGCTTTCGCGTTAGTAGTCAATAATATTGCAGATGCTATTAAAAGTATTACTTTATTCATTGTGTTTTAAAAAATTTTTTACGCTGCAAAATTATTTCTAGGTAAAAAAACGGGCAATCACCAAAAGTAGGTAATTTTATTTCCGCCCGAATAATGATAATTAGGTATTGCCGCCGAAAACGCATCTAAATAATTTTGCGCCGAATTTTAAAAGCAAAAAGAAATGAAAATAATACGTTGTTCGGTTTTGGCGGCATTTGTACTGATGACTCCAAAACTCTTTGCACAAGATCAAGATTCTACAACATTTATTCCTGACAAAGAATTAGGTACGGTAACAGTTACCGCACGAAACGAAATCCGCAAAATGCGCGAGGCGACAATGCCTCTTTCAGTCTTAGACACACGTCAATTAGAGGGCACTTCATCCAACATCAACGACGCACTATCACGCACATCGGGCATTACAGTAAGAAATACCGGCGGCGTGGGAAGTGCTTCCCGCATATCTGTACGCGGACTCGAAGGTAAGCGTATGGGTGTTTATATCGACGAGGCTGCCGTTGGGCAACTTTCTGATTATATGTCGCTTAATGATATTCCTACCGACCTTATTGAACGAATCGAAGTATATAAAGGTATTGTGCCATACCGTTTTGGAGGTTCGGCTCTCGGCGGCGCGGTAAACGTTGTTACAAAGGAATATCCGCCTGTATATTTCGACGCAAGTTACGAGATAGCATCGTTTAACACCCACAAATTTAGTTCGGCATTTAAGCAGACCAACAAGCAGACAGGTATTCAGTTTGGTTTGGGCGGCGTGCTCACTTATAGCGACAATAATTATAAAATGAAACTTCAAAACCTTGAAAATCGTGAAGTTACACGCGACCACGACCAATTTAAAAAGGCGATGGTGGGCGGAAGTATCAAAGCAACACGATGGTATTTCGACGAGGCTAAAATCGAACTTGTCTTTACCGGCACACGCGCTGAAATTCAGGGCATTGACACCGATATTCGCGAGGCTTACAACCATAGTATCGCGGGCATTACGGCACTCACTTTAAAACGCGACGATTTTATTGCCGACGGTCTCGACTTCGACTTTGATTTTGCCTATTCGTATGGCACAAACGGTCTTTACGATGCCGCTCCGTACCGCTACGATTGGGATGGAAACCGCTATAACTCAGTGTCTTCCTACGGCGGCGAGCAGGCAACTTATGCGTCTGATTCCGACAATAAAACTCACGATTTTGTGGGAAAACTCAATTTAAACTACCTTCTCAACGAGGTAAGCACCTTTAATATCAATCTCTACGCCACCCACACAAGGCAGAATCCCGAAAACGACCTGATGGACAAGAGTTTCGGCTATCAGACCAATTTCAATAGCAAAATGAGCAGTTTTACCGCCGGATTCTCTTACGACCTAACGCTTATGGATAGCAAATTTATGAGCGCAACAACTATTAAGAATTTTACTTTTTCGTCTGATACTAAGGTACTTGAATATACTTATTTAAACAAACCCAAGAACGTTGACATCTCAAAAAACTATTGGGGAGGAAGCGAAAGTCTGCGTTACAAATTTACCAAACGGCTTCTTGCAAAGGCGTCGTTTAGTAGCGAGGTACGTATTCCCACAGCCGAGGAACTTGTGGGCAACGGTTACTCAATTTTGCCCGCAACAGACCTCAAACCCGAACGCTGTAACGGATTAAATGCAGGTCTTCTTTATCATCGCGCCAATAATTTTGGATTTTTGGAGATAGAGGCCAATTATTTCTTCAACCAATTAGAGGATATGATTCGTTATCAGGCAGATATGATACCGTCGATGGCTCGTTACGCTAATTTTGGAACAGTGCGTACCAAAGGTGCTGAAATTGAAATCAAGGGTGATGCCTTGCCTTTTCTATATCTCTATGGCAATGCTACTTACCAAGATCTTCGCGACCGTCGCAAACACGAAACAGGCTCTTCTGCCGATAATCCCACTTTCAACAAACGTATGCCAAACATTCCCTATTATTTGGCAAATTTTGGATTGGAAATTCATAAAGAAAACCTCTTTGGTGGAAAAAATCAAAACAGCCGTTTCCTCGCTGATTGTTCGTACATTCACGAATATTACTACGATTTTGAAATGAGCAAATATCAGGACCGCAAAATTCCCACTTCGTTTACTGTTGACCTCGGCATCGAACACAGTTTTTTCAACGATACTTGGACTATCTCTTTCAAAGTTAAAAACCTCACCGACAAGACCGTTTATTCAGATTTAAACCGTCCGCTCCCCGGAAGAAACTTTGGATTTAAAGTCCGTTATGTGATGAAATAAAATCTTTTAGAATATTAAACCAATAATTTAAATAAAGCAATGAAACTTAAACATTTATTTTTGATTACAGCAGTGGCTTTTTCTTTTGCCGCTTGCGATGATGACAACGATATTAAGAAAGACGACAACCTTAGTTCGTCGGGCAAAATTCTTTTTTCCACCACAGTAACCAACCCCGACGGAAGCAGCGGAAGTGGTTATTTACAATCAGTTAGCACTTTTGAAGGCGGCGTCAACTACACCAATGCCAACGCTATTCCCCTTGGTTTCGGTTCGTACCCTTGTGTATGCAAGAGCGGAAATATCTATGTTTTTCCCGACTATATGGGTGGTACTGAATTGAAACTCAGACGCTTTATCCTCAACGATGACAGTCAGTTAGAACTCAAAGGCGCGATGGCTCTGCCTGCAAATTCTTCGGCTGCAATAGTAGTTGAGGCAAGTACCGAAAAGGCTTACGTTTGCTGCCAAAGTCTTGATTTAATTATAGTTTTTAATCCGCAGACAATGACCGAGATTTCGCGTATCGATGTTTCAAACCTTCGCAACGATGGCGTTTCGGCATATCCGGGCGCAATGTACATCCGCGACGGTGTCTTATATGTTGCCTTAGAGCAGTTTAACGCACAATGGATGCCCGCCGAAACTTCGATTGAGTTCGCCCTTTATAATGTTGCCGACGACACATTTATTAAGAAAATCCGCAACACAACCCTTGGAATATGCGCTCCTACACGCCCTATCGACAACCTTTCGATTTTTGAAGACGAAAACGGCGACCTCTATTTCAATTGCGTAGGCTCGTTTGGATACATTCCGGGACTCAATGCCGGCATAGGCCGTTTCAAAAAAGGTTCAACCGAGGTTGACGAATCTTACTGCATCGATTTGTCCAAAACCAAGGTAGAAGGTTTGCCGTGCAACTATCTCAACTGCATAATGATGTGCCGCTACGTGGGCAACGGCAAGATGTACGCCTACGGCTTTGCAACAGGTCTAGACCCCAATAACACAAACTCTTATATTGCCCGCACAGGCATCGCGGTTTTGGTTGACCTCTACGACAAAACAGTGAAAGTAATCGACGGACTTCCCCGCTCAAACGGTCACGGAGTGGCAATGGGACTCTTTGGCAACAAAATGGTTTACGGCTCTGCCAACGACGAATACAACGGTTTTGCTACCGTTGACCTCACCACGGGAGAGGTTGAAAATAAGATAGTTACAGTTGAAGGATTTCCTTCGTTCTTTTATAGTTTTAAATAATATCCATAGTAAAGTATATTTGTTATCTGCATCAAAATCACCATTATTAGGTATTGCAAATACATCTTTATCACGATATTTTTGTAACGGATTTTTTAAAAGCAAAACACTAATAGTGATAGTGACTATTTTAGGACGTGTTTAAGCGCACGTCCTTTTTAAAAACAAGTTGCCGAACAGTGTTCGTTATTGTAAAGAAAATCTGATAAAACTGAATAGTAATTAACAAAAAAAACTTAAAATAATATGAACATCGAAAAGATAAACTCAAAATTCCGGTTATTTGGACAATTTGTTGTAAATCATCGTTTAATGGTGTTGGTTTTGTTTGTAGCCTTGCTTGTTTTTTCTGTGGCGGGACTCAAACGTATCTACTTTGAAACATCGTTCGACACCTATTTTGTTAAGGACGACCCGATGCTGCTTAAAACCGATGAGTTTAAGAGCATTTTTGGCAACGACTATTATGTGGCTGTGCTTGTGGAAAATAAGGACGGCCTTTTTAACAAGCCTACTCTCGAACTTGTGCGCGAACTAAGCAACGAACTTATGGACAGTCTTGCTTATTCCGAAAAAATCACCTCGCTCACCGACCTTGAATTTATGGTGGGTACCGACGAAGGTATGGAACTCCAACAGATTGTGCCTGAGGAAATTCCCGACACAAAAGAGGGGCTCGATTCTATTCGCGCCAAGGCTTACAGCAAGGAGTATGTGTCGAAAATACTTGTAAGCAAGGATGGCACAATGTCGTGGATTTTGGTAAAACTCCGCCCTTATCCTGCCGACAGTGTTTGGCGTGCCGAGGGACTTGAAGCACCTGAAAATCAAACGGGTCGAGAGGCTATAAATATCTGTTTTAAAGATAAATACAAGCCGCTCAACCCTAAAATTGCAGGTATGCCGTATATGAATTACGCCAAGGCGCAGTATATCAAGCAAGAGATGTCGCGACTGATGATGATTGCAATTATTGTTGCGCTGATAGTTATGGCGTTGGTTACAAGGTCGTTGCGTGGCGTTGTGATTCCGATTTTAACTTCGATTTTTGCTTTGATTATAGCGATGGGCATAATCGGTTGGCTGGGTCTCTACCTTGATATGAGTACCACGATGATAACAGTGATGTTGGCTTTTGCCGTGGCAATTGCTTATAACATACACGTTTACAGTTTCTTCCGGGCGCAATTGCTCAAACTTCACGACCGCAAGCAAGCCGCCATCGACGCTATTGCCGAAACCGCTTGGCCTGTGATTTTTTCGGGCATCACCACAATTGCCGCTATGATGACTTTCCTTGCTATGAACATTGTTCCGATGAAGGCGATGGGCATAAATTCCGCATTAGCAATCACTTCGGTGTTGGTTTCCATTCTTGTGATTTCCCCTGTACTGCTTTCGCTTGGTCACCGTACCGCCGCCGACAAGGAGTTCAACACTTCGTTTGAGGGTCGTTCGGCTAATTTCTTTGAACGTTTTGGCGAATTTGTGCTTTCACATTCTAAGAAAATTATTGTTATATCTACAATAATAACAGTATTTTGCGCTGTTGGCGTAAGTTGGATTGAACCTGCTTTTGATGTTGAACGCTCTATGGGCAGAAAGGTAGAATATGTACGCAATTTTCTTGAACTTTGCGATACCGAACTTGGCACTATGTATTCGTATGATTTAATGGTGGTTTTGCCCGAGGAGGGTGATGCCAAAAATCCTGAAAACCTCATTAAACTTGAAACTCTTGAACACGAGGTTGAAAACTATCCGCTTACAAAACGACATTCGTCGGTTTTGGATATTATTAAGGATATGAATTGCACTTTAAACAGCAATGATACAGCGTTTTATCACGTTCCAAACAACAATGAGGCTGTGGCTCAGTTGCTTCTTCTTTACGAAAATGCAGGTGGTTCCGAATCAGAATATTGGATGGATTATGAATACCGCCGTTTGAGGTTGCAAATCGAAATTTCAAACTATAATTCTAATGAAATTGAAATTGAGATGAACCGCCTTCAAGATCGAGCCAAAGAGTTGTTTCCAAATGCTGCGGTTTCGGTGGTTGGAAACTTGCCGCAATTCACTGTTATGCAGCAATATCTAACACGTGGACAGATGATGTCGATGATTCTTTCGGCTTTGATTATCGGTGTGCTTTTGATGATAGTTTTTGGAAATATCCGCCTTGGATTGATAGGAATGATTCCAAACCTTGCGCCCGCTGTATTTGTCGGTGGATTAATGGGTTGGCTCGGTTATCCGCTCGATATGATGACCGCTTGTATCATTCCTATGATTCTTGGTCTTGCGGTCGACGACACCATTCATTTTGTAAATCACGCTCATCTTGAATTTAACCGAGAAAGAAATTACAAGCATTGTGTAAAAGCAACTTTCCGTGTAGCGGGATTGGCTATTGTGATGACAACATTCATTATATCAGCCACTTTCCTTGGTTTCTCGGTTTCGGACGCAATACAGTTCGCACACTTCGGCACTCTCGCAGTAGCAGGTTTGTTGTCGGCACTTTTGGCAGATTTGTTCATCACACCTGCATTGTTTAAACTGTTGAATGTGTTTGGAAAAGAAGAAGAATTGACAATTCATAATTCATAATTCATAATTCGTAATTAACAAAAAACCATATAGAGATGAAAAAATTAATGTTAGCAATTGCAGTTTTGTTTACTGCGTTTTCGGTTGATGCTCAATCACTTTCAGGTAGAGACATTATTAAAAAAGTAAAGGATAATCCCGATGGCGACACCCGCTATTCAAAATTAGATTTGGTTTTGGAAAAAGCCAACGGCTCAAAACGTGAGCGCAAGGTGGAATCTTGGGCTATGGACATTGGTGAGGACACCAAGACAATGATGTTTTTCACCTATCCCGGCGACGTTAAGGGCACAGGTTTCCTCACTTGGAACTACGACGAAATTGGCAAGGACGACGACAAATGGCTCTATATGCCCGCCCTCAAAAAGACCCGCCGTATCAGCGGAAGTTCCTCTAAAACAGACTATTTTATGGGTACTGACTTCACTTACGACGATATGGGCGACCGCAACATCGATGAAGACGATCACAAGTTTTTAAGAATGGAAACAATCGATGGTAAAGAATGTTATGTGGTTGAATCTGTTCCCAAGGATAAACGAGAAATATATTCAAAACGCATTTCGTGGATTCGCAAAGATTGTTTTATGGGTGTGAAAGTGGAGTATTACGACAAACTTGGTAAACTTCATCGTGTGCTGAATATCAGCGATATAAAGCAAGTTCAAGGTTTTTGGACTCGCGGCAAAATGGTGATGGAAAACGTTCAGACTAAGCATAAAACCGTTCTTACTTTTTCTGATATTAAATATAATTTGAAAATTGATGCAGATTTGTTTACAGTGTCAAAATTAGAAAAAGGTTTGTAAAATGAAAGTACTTTTTTTCTGTCTTTCAATGATATTCTCCGTCGCAGCGTTTGCACAAGACGGCGACGGAGATTTCAAAATAAAAATTAAGGGTTTTGCCGATTCATATCACGCCGTAAGGTGCGATAAACCAAATGATTGGATGTCGTCGCGAACAAGACTGAGGGGTGAACTTTCTTTGCAGAAAAACCACACAGAACTTTTCTTTTCGGCGAACGCTGTTTATAATTCGCTCATTAGCGATTATTCAGGTTTTAAAATCCGTGAACTGTTTGTTTCTCAGACTTTTGGTGGTTTTGAACTCCGTGCTGGACGACAGATTATCACTTGGGGAGTTGCAGATGCGTTGCGCCTTACCGATTTGGTGTCGCCGATGGATTACAGCGAGTTTCTTGCACAGGATTACGACGACATTCGCATTCCCGAAAACGCTTTGCGTTTGAAGTTTTCAAAAAATTCGTTTTCGGCTGAGGCATTGGCAGTTCCAGTAATTGAAACATTTGATTTGCCAATAGATGTCCGCAATCCGTGGGCAATCTCAATCACTGGCAACGATTCAATTATTGCTGACGAAAAACCTGATTTCAAGATTGAGAATATGGAGTTTGGCGGTCGCCTCTCGTGGTTTCTTAGCGGAGTAGATTTTTCTGTTTGCGCATTGCGAACCTACAACAAAATGCCTGTTTATTCAATTCTTTATCTTTCACCAAATGAGAAACTTATTGCAATTCCGCAGCACGAGCGTATGACGATGACGGGTTTTGATTTTTCTCTTCCGCTTGGCAAGTTTGTTTTCCGTGGCGAATTTGCCGAGTATTTCAATGAGGCTCAACAACCTGTGGTTAATGTTGCTCCCGTATCAAAAAACACTTCCAATGCCCTTCTCGGCATCGACGTTTATCCCGGAGGTGATTGGAATCTCAGTTTTCAGTATGCACACAAATATATAGCAAGTTTTGACGAAGCGGTTATCAATGGTTATCGCAATTCTGGTACGGCAACAGTCAGAGTTTCAAAAGATTTGTTTCGCAATACGCTAAATATCAACACCTTTGCCTATATCGACGTAACCAACGGCGGAGTTTACGACCGAACAACGTTCGACTATGCCGTCAACGATATGATGCATATCTCGCTCGGTTTTGATTATTTCAACGCCGACAAAGGAACATTTAAAATGTACGACAAAAATACCGAGATTTTTGCCAAAATTAAAATGAGTTTTTAACTGTAAAATTTTATAAAAATGGAAAGAAAACATAAAATCATCGTTTTTTGGATTCTCACAATCTGTGGATTCCTTGCACACACTATCACCGACGCTATGCCCGCATTTTGGGGCGAAAGCATCGCAGCAATGCAACCTCCGACTTCTACGGGTATGATTGCTTTTATGATGTCTATTTCGTATTTGATTCCCGTAATTGGCATTCTACTTGTGATTTACGGCGGCAAAACTGCAAAAACTATCAATATGGTTTTGGCGTTTGTAATG
>JAGCYI010000132.1 GCA_017960885.1 Bacteroidales bacterium | reverse complement strand
TTTGAGTTTTGAGAGAAAATTCTGCGCATCGTCCAATGTACCAACGAGTTCAAACGAGAAAATTCCACTCGAACCCGACGACTGAGCCTCTGCAAGAGCGTGCTGCGGATGCGATTTCAACAGCGGAAAATTCACACGTTTTACCTTGGGCGAACTCTCCAAAAACTCAGCCAAAGCCAAGGCGTTTTTTTGGTGCTGTTGCATACGCACAGCAAGAGTTTTGGCACCACGGAGGGTCAGATAACTATCAAACGGTGAGAGCACTGCACCCACAGCGTTCTGATTATAAGCGATTTTCTTGTAATAATCATCATTGTTGAGTACCACAGAGCCGCCGAGAACATCGCTGTGTCCGCCGATGTATTTGGTTGTGCTGTAAACCACGATGTCCGCGCCCAAATCCAAAGGTCTCTGAAAATATGGCGACAAAAATGTGTTGTCAACCACGAGTATAAGTCCGTGTTTGTGAGCGATTTGCGCAATGGCTTTGATGTCTGCCAACTTCATCAGCGGATTGGTGGGCGATTCAATCCAAATAAGTTTGGATTTTGGTGTGATTGCGTTTTCGATGTTTTCGGGTTGGGTGGCGTCCACGTAGGTTGCGGAGATGTCAAAATTCACAAAAACATTGCTCAAAAGCCTCCGAGTGCCGCCGTAGAGGTCGTCGAAACCAATCACATTGTCGCCCGCTTTCAGGAGCGAAATTATCACCGTGGACGCAGCCGCCAAGCCAGAAGAAAACGCCAAACCATATTTTGCGCCGTCTAAGGCTGCAAGTTTTTCCTCCAACGCCTTGCGGGTTGGGTTGAGGCTGCGCGTGTACTCGTAACCCGCTGTGGGTGAGTCGGCTCTGAGCCTTGCAAACGTTGTTGACAAATGAATCGGAACAGCCACATCGCCGCTTGCCCCGTCTCTGAAATCCGGATCTTCACCATTGTGAATTGCCCTTGTAGAAAATGCTGTCATATTAATTACGAATTATGAATTATGAATTACGAATTACGAATTTTGAATTATGAATTTTGAATTGTCAACTGTCAATTGTCCATTGTCAATTATTCAATTTTCAAGTTTTTCTCCCTCAGCCATTCGTCGTTGAACATCTTAGAAAGATACTTGTTTCCGCTGTCGCAGGCGAGGGTTACAACTCGCTTAGGCTCAGTCTGTTCGCGGCTGTATTTGAGGGCGGCGGCAAGAAGCGTTCCTGTGGACGATCCCGCCAAAATTCCTTCCTCACGGAGCAACAGTCGCGCCGCCGAAAAACTCTCCTCGTCGGTGATTTCGTAGGCTTTTTTCACCAACGAAAAATCAGCGAGTTTAGGAATATAATCTTCGCCAATGCCCTCCACGTACCACGAACCGGCATCGTTGCGAAGTTTGCCGAGATTGATGTAATCGGCTAACACAGAGCCTTTTGGGTCGGCAAGAATGAATTCGGTCTGCGGACTTACACGCTTAAAAAACGCTGTCAGTCCCGACAATGTTCCCGACGAACCAACGCCAACAACCACTGCATCTACCTGATGGTCAAGTTGTTCCCAAATTTCGGGTGCGGTGGTGAGTTCGTGCGTTTTGGGATTGTCGGGGTTTTCAAACTGATTGATGTAGTAGCCGCCGCGCTCCTTGGCGATACGCTCGGCAAGGTCGTGGTAATATTCGGGATGACCCTTACCCACGTCGCTGCGAGTGATAACTACCTCTACGCCAAGGGCTTTGAGGTGATTGATTTTTTCGGTGCTCATCTTGTCGGGAATCACGAGAAGGAGTTTGTAACCCTTCAAACGGCTTGCGAGCGCGAGACCGAGACCTGTGTTTCCCGCCGTAGCCTCCACAATAAGGTCGCCGGGACGAATGTCGCCACGTTTTTCCGCCTGAACAATCATATTCAAGCCTGTGCGATCCTTGATGCTGCCGCCCGGATTTTGATTTTCCAATTTGAGAAACAGGCTACTAACGCCCGTATCCAATCGCGAAAGTTGAACAACCGGCGTATTGCCGATAGTGTCCAAAATGTTGTTATACACTGACATAATGATGCAATGTTAGTTAAAAAAACACAATAATTTTAGATGGAAATTTTGCAATTATTCAATTGCAGGGGGAAAGAGAAACGACTCCCCGATTAGAAAAGGCAACAGACACCGCTACATCGTCCATATACGCCAAAACCACCCTCGGAACATTCTGTATCCCCGAAGGTTGCCGCGACGCAATAGTTGAAATTATATGTAGTTAAGTCTGTCATTTTTTATATGTTTTACGATTGCAAAGGTAGAGACCGGAGAAATATTAGGCAAGAAGAATGATGGAATTTGGATAATTTTGCTAAAAAGTGATTGTAATTTGGGAAAAATTCACTGCGAATGGAAGGTGGATGGTGGGATGATAGAAAAAATGAATTGAATGGTAAATAATCTTTGCAGAGTAAAAAGTATTTATTATCTTTGCCAAAAAGTTGAAAACTTAGAGCATTATGGGCATCTATCTGAATCCTGATAATGTCGGCTTCAAAAGAGTGTTAGCCGAAGAAATTTATGTCGATAAAACTATGTTAATCAATGAATTAAACAAGTTAATCGACACCAATAGTCATTATGTTTGCGTTTCTCGTCCGCGCCGTTTTGGCAAGACCTTCGCAACCAAAATGATGTGCGCCTACTATTCCAAAGGCTGCGATTCAAGAGAAATGTTCAAGAATTTGAAAATTTCAAAGGCAGATAGTTACGAAAAATATCTTAACAAACTGAATTTCATTTCAATAGATGTTGCAAGTGAATATCAGAATGCACCCGTGAAAAAAGATATGCTCGTTGATTTGTACAGTAGGATTCGCAGTGAATTTCAAGAACAGTTTCCTATGCTGCAATTTCGTGACAATGAAACACTTGCGAATTGCATTTTGACAGTTTATGCCAAGACCAAGGAGACTTTTGTAATAATCCTTGACGAATACGACAGCCTTGTGCGCAACCAATTCGGCACGGATTTATTCTCAGAATATTTGGAATTTTTGAACGGACTGTTTAAAAGCGACACACTCAGCAACGCGATTTCGCTCGCCTACATTACGGGCATTTTGCCGGTTGTGCGTGACAGGGTGCAGAGCAAACTCAATAATTTTGACGAATATACAATGCTTGATGCTTTGCAACTTGCTGAATATGTTGGATTTACAGAGGAAGAAGTAAAACCGCTTTGCGAAAAATACGGTATGGATTTCCTCGAATGTAAACGCGAATACGACGGTTACGCACAAAACGGTTTTGAGATTTATAATCCCGAATCGGTTGTTAAATCAATGAAAACCAAAAAGTTGGGAAACTTTTGGGGCAGAACATCCACCTACAAAGTGATTACTGACCGCCTCAACCACAATTATCAAGGCATTAAAGACGACATAATCAGGCTTTTGGCTGGTGAAAATATCAAGGTGAATGTTACTCGATATATGAATACGATGACTGATTTTATCACCAAAGACGACGTGTTCACTTATCTAATTCACCTCGGCTATTTGGTTTATAATGAGCCAACTAAGACCTGCCGTATCCCCAACAACGAAGTCCGCCAAGAGTGGTTTAACGCCATAGAAAGTCTCGATGATTATTCGGCCACAGACCAAATCATCAAAGCCTCGGAAGAACTTTTGGAACAGACAATCCTCAAAAATTCCGAAGCCGTTGCAACCGCATTAAACAACAGCCACATCCACGTAACCTCAAACCGCAATTACAACAACGAAAACGCCCTTGCCGCTGCGATTTATTTGGCTTATATTCACGCACTTAACCATTATAATGTTTACAAAGAACTCACCACGGGCAAAGGGTTTGCAGATTTAGTTTTTGTGCCAATTCACCCTGACGGCGAATTTCCGCCGATGATTATCGAATTGAAACAAAATTCCACACCCTCAAACGCTTTGGCACAAATCGAAAGCAAAGAATATTTCCACGCATTTGACTTCTACAACGGCAAAATCCTCTTCGTCGGCATCAATTACGACAAAGACACCAAAACCCACGAGTGCGAAATAAAAGAGGTGGAGAAGTAAAAAATGAAATCTTTTTTTAAGGGGTAATAGTAATGGCAACAAATATTTGGTAAGAATTTATGTTGAAAACGCAATTACACATTATTTGGGAGATAGAGAATTTTTGTTTCGCAACAACATTTTTAATGAATCATTTGCAAAGTCCCTTGAAAAAATGTAAGTTTTGGGCAAAAAGTCCCTTGAAAAAATATCAAATAATTGATAGTTAATCTGTTATAAAATGAAGATTTTTAGTAAAAAGCCAATTAAATCTTATCCAAATTCCAAATCTCCATAACTGCGGCTACAATTTTTCTTTTGCGCTTTTCTATGGCGTTTTTATCCCATATAGTATTATTTGTATCTTCAACAAAATTTATAATTTCCTTTTGCTGATTCAAAAGATTATCTTTACCATAAGACGACAATTTATCAGCAAATGGTTTATTACCAATTGAACTGTTGTGACTTTGAGAAATAAGCATCAAATTTCCAACACAATTCAACATACCTCCGGATACAATACCGTTTTCAGGATGTTCCTTGTCCTCGTATAATCCATATCCATTAGCGACAGGCTTACCATCTCTCGGTGTTTGAGGAGCAATATGTTCGATGCTTTCATTACGAATCAAATCTTTAAATTCAATTTGATGTGGTCTAAGATAATCGGTATTTCCAAGTGATAATTCATATTTCCAAAGAACATAATTATCTACACGATTTTGATAGAAACTAACTGAATTTATACATCGGCCTAATTCACCATCATTCCAATACCACCATCTACTATCAGTCTTAATGTCATTTATCATCGCAGTGATGGCATTATTTACATCATTTTCTGTTCCCAAATTAATTAGATAAGGATTTAACCGAGTAAATATATCTGCACGTCCACCGCGCAATAAATATCGAAAAGTGATATTCTCTAAAAAATGAGCGAGACGCCAAAATGTTTCAATGGAAACATTACATCTATCCGCTTTAATAAAAAACGGATAGGATAGTGCCATATTATTGAGATAAAATAGATCGGTAATATAACTATTATCGCTTTTTTTCACCTTCAAAACGGTTTCAAATGCTTGGTTGATGCCTTTAACAAAATGTTTGATCCAAATAATCTTATTGGATTGAGATGCAAGTTCTTTTTTTACTCCATCAACTATTTCGTCGCTATTAAATCCTTTGGCACTAAATGTACGCCAATAATATGTCAAAATATCATCTTCCTTCTCATCAACTTCTACAATATGTCGATAAATTATCGCAAATTCCTCTTCAAGATATTTAATATTTTCGTTTATCAATTCCTCATTGCCTGCACTTAAATAGATTTGTAGCATAAAATAAGACTTAATTATCTCCAACTTAGACAATTTTTTACCACGGTCATTTTGGAATGCAAATATCTGAGCGGCATCCGCTTTGTTTGAAACTTCAAAAATAGTTATTGTTGCGTCCTGTACTAAATTGAACCATCTTTCTATCTCTGCGGTTCTTGTTTTAGATAATTCATCGTCAAATAGTTTTTTTGCATTTAAGATATTCTCTTGTGAGCGTGTGGATGGTTTCGGTAAATTATTTAAAGAATCAATTACTACGTCAGAAAAGAAATTATTATCATATTCAACTGTCTTAAACTTCTGTGTACCTTTACGAATATCTCGCAGATAATAATCTGTAATATCCGCTAAGTCTATGTTAATTGGGTCTCCATTGTGTTTTCGGTTTTCTAATTCGTTTTTCAATGAAGCAAAAAAAATCACACAAGTCGTCAAACGTTGCTGTCCATCTATAATGAGCAACGTATTATCAGACTTCTTTTCAAACAAAAAATGACCTAAATAATATTGAGAACCTGCATTTTGTAAATCATCAACAAACTGTTTAATTTGCTTTTCACCCCAACTATATGAACGTTGGTATGACGGAATCTCAAATTGGCGATTTTTTGCATCAAAAAGTGTCTGTATGTTCAATGAATTATCCATTTTATGATAACTTTGCTTGTTAATAAACTTGCGTTGCGTTTGTTTCAAACGCTCTTAATTTTTTATGTCTGTCTTTCGACGCTCCAAAGTTAACAATTATTTTACATCACCGCAAAATCTTTTTTCAACTTTTTTGCAAAAATTTTGTAATATATTGATTATCAAATAAGTTTTTACTTTCTTTATCCAACACAACATCATCATTGGTTTAATCTGTAAGCCGAATTGTTAAAAATTATTAATTATAATCTATAATATTTGTATAATCCCAAAAATCTCCCTATCTTTGCAGCACCAGAACCCGCTAAGCCTCTCAACGATGCTCAAATTTGCGGGTCGTTTTTTTTATATATATGCTATGGCGAACAAAATACCTTTTCAGAAACCTTACACTAATGCCAAAAACCTTGTTAAGTTGTTGCAGTCGAGGGGATTGACTATTGTTGACACCGACAAGGCGGAAAAGTATATCGACTCAATTGGGTACTATCGTTTGTCCGCTTATATGTATCCTCTGTTGCAAACGCCAAAAGAACAACACCGTTACAAACAAGGCGCAACATTTGGCCAAGTAATGATGCTTTATCGGTTTGACAAAAAATTGCGTCTGTTGATTTTCAACGAAATAGAGAAAATTGAAGTTGCGGTGCGCAGTGCTATTGTCAATATTGGCTGCGAAATGACAGGCAACCCGTTTTGGATAACCGACAGCGCAAATTTCAACGACCAAAACAAATTTCTCCGCACGTTGGATTTGATTGATGCCGAAATGAACCGTTCTCGCGAGGACTTTATTGTACATTTCAAAGATACTTATAGCGATATTTATCCTCCGGCTTGGATTTTGACGGAACTGTTGCCATTTGGTGTTGTTACCAATATTTTCAGCAACATCCTATCAATCCGCATCAAGAAACGAATAGCAAAAAAATATGGTTTGCAGATGTCTCCGTTTGAATCGTGGCTTACAGTTGTTTCGCTTACACGCAATTATTGCTGTCATCACGCACGTGTTTGGAACAAACAGAATACCCTACGTCCAATGCAACCCAATCATACCGACTATGCTTGGCTAACGTTGCCGACAGATTCGTTGCGCATTTATTTTGACATTTCTATTATCAAATATTTTCTCAATATCATATCGCCGCAAAACGATATGCGCGACAAACTTGTGAAACTTTTGTCTGATTTCCCAAATATCGACACTGCCGCAATGGGTTTCCCTGTTGGTTGGCAACAAGAACCTTTGTGGCTATAAAATTTCGCCGCCCGAATCACCCTCCGGACGGCGAAATTATGAATTCTGCATTATGAATTATGCATTGAAAACCTATCTTCCTCCCACGCTTGCTGAGTATATCCTCTCCAAAAACTGCAATGCGCCTTTGTAGCCGATGTGCGAGCGGTTGACGATGAGAGTTTCAGACGAGGGGGTGGTGATTTCGAAGAAGAGCGCCTGTTTCTTGTCGGCGAGGTTGAGTTCCCACGAGGAGGCGAGTATCAACGGCTTGCCAGAGGTAAATTCCACGCTGTCAACAAGTTGTTCGGCAATGTAGCCGTCTTCGGTAAAGTCCACGTCGATGCTTACGCCTTCTGAAATGTTGTTTTTGAAATAGTCGGCGATGGCGGGGCGGAACTTTTCGGGGGTGTTGTCG
>JAGCYI010000131.1 GCA_017960885.1 Bacteroidales bacterium | reverse complement strand
TATGGAGTTTATTGTAGCCCTCAAAGAACACCGTCATTTAGGCTTTTTGCTTGTGCCTCATTTTGTGGAACTGTCTTCCACTGGCGGACATTATGATATCAGAGAAAATGTGGTGTCAGACGACGTGCGTTCTTTTCCCGACCGCTATACCGCTGAACAAAAACAGATTGCGATACTTTCGTCGGAATGTTCCGAAACACATATCACCAAGAGTTTCGGCGGACGCAAGTGCGCCACGCCTCAGGAGTTTTTCGCCTCGCACGATGCCAAGTATATCGACGAATATGTGCGTCCCACTATTGATAAAAAAATAGTGCAGATTCTCAATATCTGCCGTGCCGCCCATATAGGAGTATATTACAAAGACCCGGGACTAAAAACCGTGCTCGTTGACGACCGTATCGAATTTGCATCGCAAAAGGCAGAGGCTGTTTTCAACTTTGTGCGCACCAACGAGGAGACTCAATATTTCCTTACTGTAAAATATAAAGATAAGGTAATCAACCTGTTAAACAAGAATGTGTATGTGCTTTCGTATCAGCCGTGCGTGTGCGTGATCAAGCGTCGCATTCTGTTTTTCGACCGTATCGACGCCAAAAAACTCGTTCCCTTTATCTCCAAACAATATATTCCCGTGCAAAAGCGCGTGGAGGCGCAGTATTACCAAAAATTTATTCTCAACACCATCAAGGAGAATTTTATAGTTAATCCTTCTGGCTTTAAAATCATTACCCAAGACCCTGAGCCAAAGGCTGTTTTGATGGTGGAGCACGATTTGGAGGGATATACTGTCTTTGTGCTAAAATTCAGATACAACGGAATCGATTTTCTTGCTACAAGCCGCAACTTGGTGGTTGTTAAGTTTATAGAAAACAACGGCGATTATATGTTTACCAAACTTGTGCGCAATCTCGATTACGAACAGGAGGTGGAAAATGCTGCTTTTGATATTTTTAAAACTCGCCTCAACCCCGGCACTTACCGTATCAAGAGCGATGCCAACGACCCAAAAATTCAAGAAGCGTTTGCTATTAACTGCTTGAACAACAATAAGGAACAACTTGTTCAGGCGGGCATCACCATCGAACAAAACCTCAGCCAAAAGAACTATTACACCGGCGGCATACGTCTGGATATGAAGGTGCGCAACCGTACCGACTGGTTCGACATCTACGCCATTGTACAGTTGGATGGTTTGGAGATTCCGTTTGTTTCGCTCAAATATTACATTATCAACGACATACACGAATTTACACTTCCCGACGGACGTGTGGTGGTGCTGCCCGACGAATGGTTTGAGCGTTTCCGTGATATGTTTGTGTCGTGCAATATCGACAAGGAGAGCGGACAGATTATTCTCAAACGCTATCAGTATCTTGCACTGCTGTCGCTGCCGTTGGAGAATTCTGAAAAAGATGCCGTGAAAGAACTCGAAGAGCGTCTTTCTAATTTCGACAACCTGCCGATGGAAAAACCGCAGAATATCAACGCGCAACTGCGTCCGTATCAGATTACTGCGTACAACTGGCTCAAGATGATGCGAGATTACAAATTTGGTGCGTGCCTTGCCGACGATATGGGTCTTGGTAAGACTCTCTGCACGCTTTCGGTGCTTGCCAACAGCGTCCTTCTCACCGACGACAGCACACGTCCCGGCGAACTGTTTACTATCGAACATAAGATTCCGTCGCTTTTGCTCGTTCCCAAATCGTTGATTTACAACTGGAAAGCCGAGGCAAAGAAATTTGCTCCGCAGTTGAAGATTATTGAATATTCGGGCTACAACCGTCAGCAACTTGTGCGCTCGTTTAAGTATTACGATGTGGTGATTGCGGGTTATTCCATCCTTAGAAACGACATCGAATACTTTGAAAAACAGGAATTTAACTATGTGGTTTTAGACGAGAGCCAGATGGTGAAGAATCCGCTTTCTAAGACCTATCTTGCCATTATGAACCTCCGTTGCCGTCACCGACTTACGCTTACTGGTACGCCTCTCGAAAACTCTCTCACCGACCTTTGGAGTCAGATGAATTTCATCAATCCTGGTCTGCTTGGCTCGTTGCAGGTGTTTAAAAAGCGTTTTGTGCTGCCTATTGAGCGTGGCAACAACGAAGCGGCATCCGAGAAACTACAAAAACTGATTTATCCTTTCATTCTTCGCCGCACTAAGCAACAGGTACTCAGCGACTTGCCCGAAAAAATAGAGCAGACGATATTCTGCGAAATGACCGACGCTCAGGCAGAGATTTACGAACGTGAGAAATCGAAGGTCCGCAACCAACTTATCGACCTGATGGACAAGGGTTTGCTTTCAAATTCTACAATGGATGTGATTCAAGGTCTTGTAAAACTCCGTCAAATTGCGTGCAGTCCCGCCCTTGTAGACAATGCCTATCAAGATGGCAGCGGCAAAACCGATGAAATTATGATGATGCTTCAAAATGTTGTAGACCAAGGTCATAAGGTGTTGGTTTTCTCGTCGTTTGTAAAGCATTTGGATTTGATAGCCACCGAGTTGCAACAGCGCGGACTTGATTACGCTATGCTTACGGGACAGACTGAGGAGCGTGAAAACGAGGTTGAGAAGTTTCTTTCCAACGACGATGTGCCTGTCTTTCTGATCTCTATCAAGGCTGGCGGCACTGGTTTGAACCTTACCCAAGCCGACTATGTGTTTATTATCGATCCGTGGTGGAATCCCGCCGTGGAGGAACAAGCCATTGCCCGTGCCCACCGTATTGGTCAGAAAAACAGCGTGATGGTTTACCGATTTATCTCAGCCGGTACTGTGGAGGAGAAAATTCAAGTGCGTCAACAAAAAAAGGCGGGACTTGCAGCGGCTTTCGTTAATGAAACCACGCTGTTTAATCCCGCACTCAAAGAAGATGTGTTGGAAATATTAGGATAGCGTCTTATTCTGCGCTAACTTCCTCAGAATATGTGCCTAAACGCTCGTCGAAAATGTCGGCGATGCGGTTGTATTCTTCCTCGTCTTCGATGCTTTCGAGGATTTCTTCGTCGCCTGATTTTGAAAGACGCATAATAACCACCTCTGTTACATCGTCCTCTTCGGCTTTGTCGTCGAGTTCTTCGGGGTTTTCGTAATAGGGCAGGAGAGCGTAATACTCTGTGCCGTTGTCTGTTATCATATCAATGATTTCAAAATCGTGGTTTTCACCTTTTTCGTCTTCAAGGCTTATTACTTGAATTTCGTCGTCTTCGTTGATTTCTTCTGCGCTCATTGTAAATGGGTTTTAAAAATTTGTGATGTGCAAAGGAAACAATAATAATGCTAATTACAAAAATTATTTTTCATCTCAACGAAGATACTTCTATTTT
>JAGCYI010000130.1 GCA_017960885.1 Bacteroidales bacterium | reverse complement strand
AATTTCGGACGTGAAACTGTTGGAAAGTCAGTTTTTGAACAATCAAAACGCTGATATCCACTACATTCTCGGTCTTGATGCCGACCGCCTTCTTGCGCCTTATATGAAGGAGGCAGGGCTAAAACCTAAGGCTGAGAACTATTCCAATTGGGAAAACACAGGCTTGGACGGTCATATCGGCGGACACTATCTCTCCGCGCTCTCGTATATGTACGCAGCCACTCAGAATCCCGAAATAGGGGCAAGGCTCGACTATTTCCTCTCCGAACTCAAACGCTGTCAGGATAAGGACGGCTATCTGTCGGGCGTTCCCGATGGTAGAAAAATTTGGAAAGAACTGTCTGAGGGCAATATCCGTCCCAATCCATTCGGACTTAACGACCGTTGGGTGCCGCTCTACAATATCCATAAGATTTATGCCGGATTGCGCGATGCCTATCTTGTTGGCGGAAAGGCTGATGCAAAGGATATGCTTATCAAACTCGCCGATTGGATGATTGGCGTTGTAAGCACTATTTCCGACGAACAAATTCAACAGATGCTCATCAGCGAGCAGGGCGGCTTAAACGAAACTTTTGCAGATGTTTACGCTATCACCGGCGACAAAAAATATCTCAAAATTGCACATCAGTTTTCCGACAAGCGTATGCTCGAACCGCTGTTGAAATCAGAGGACAATCTTACAGGCAAGCACGCCAACACTCAGATTCCCAAGGTTATAGGTTACAAACGCATTGCCGATCTCGAAGGTCTCAAAGATTGGGACAATGCCGCAAAATTCTTTTGGGATGTGGTTATCAAGCAGCGCAGCGTGTCGATTGGTGGCAACTCGATGAGGGAGCATTTTAACCCCACAAACGATTTTTCGGGTTTGCTTGCTTCGGAACAAGGTCCTGAAAGTTGCAACACTTACAATATGCTCCGTCTTACCAAAATGCTTTATCAAACCTCTGCCGACAAGAGTTACATCGATTACTATGAACGTGCGCTCTACAACCACATTCTCTCGATTCTCAACCCCGTGCAGGGCGGATTTGTATATTTTACCCCTATGCGCTCGGGACATTACCGCGTGTATTCGCAACCGCAGACTTCGATGTGGTGCTGCGTGGGAACAGGTTTGGAAAATCCCGCCCGCTATGGCGAAATGATTTACGCTTACGAGGGCAACGATTTGATTGTCAACTTGTTTATTCCTTCTGTGGTAACTTTCAACGGAGTAACTTTTAAGCAGACAAACAAATTTCCGCAAGAATCTTTTACCGAGATAACTCTCGAAGGCAACTTATCTAAAAAGTTTGCAGTAAAAATCCGCAAGCCATCTTGGAGCGTGGGCACAACGGTGAGCGTCAACGGTGAAATCTTTAAAGCCAAAGAAGAGAACGGCTATTTGGTTGTTTCGCGTCAGTGGAAAAACGGCGACAAAATCCGTGTTGACCTGCCTATGCACCTCGAAGCCGAAACCACTCCCGACGGCAAACCTCAGTTCTCGTTTCTCTGCGGACCTATCGTGCTTGCAGCCAAAACAGGCACCGACCGTCAGGATGGAATGTATGCCGACGATTCGCGCGGAGGACATATTGCCAACGGTCCGCAAATTCCTGCATATCAGATGCCTGCAATCATCGGCAACAAGGATGATATTCTTTCGCACCTTACACCTGTGGATGGCAAACCGCTTACTTACGCGCTCAATGGCTTAACACTTCCTCAATACGAGGGAATGAACCTTGTGCCGTTCTACACCCTTTACGAGTGCCGCTATCAAATCTATTTCCCGCTTTATTCGCAGAGCGAATGGGCAACCAAAGAAAAGGAGATTTCCGCACAGGAAAAAGCCCGTATGGAGTTGGAACTTAATACTTTGGACAAAGTTTTCTGTGGCGAGCAGCAGAGCGAGAGCGACCATTTTGTACAGTCCTCGCAATCGTGGATAGGTGCCGACGGCGGTGTGCATTGGCGTACCACCCGCGAGTCGTTCTCGTATAAAATCAAAGCCAAAGGCGCAAAATCTATCCTTGTGAAAGGTTTCCACGAGGGTCGCAAAATTGTGGTTATGGTAAACGGTGAGCGTCTTGGCGAATTTGACTTTGCCAACAACGGCGAGTTCAAGGCTCAATTGCCCAACAACCTTGGCGATGATTTCACCCTCACATTCAAACCCGCCGACAACCGCGAATCTGCACGAGTAACAGAAATCCGGGTTTTGAGGTAGTTTATAGGCTGCCTCCGTATTCTGTACGGTTCTCAATTGAGCGCGAGAGAGTAATTTCGTCGGTGTATTCAAGATCGCCGCCAAATGCCACTCCTCGCGCTATTTGACTTATCTTGATTCCTTTGCCGCTGATTAGGCGCGACAGATAAAAACACGTAGTGTCGCCTTCCATATTTGCGCTTAGGGCAAAGATAATTTCATCAATTCCGCCTTGTTCTATGCGGTGCGTGAGCATATCTATGTTGAGTTCCGACGGACCTATTCCGTCCATTGGCGAAATCAATCCTCCCAAAACGTGATAAGTGCCTCTGTAAGTGCCGGTTTGCTCAATGGCAATGATGTCGCGGATGTTTTCTACCACGCACACGAGCGAATGGTTTCGGCTGTGGTTGGTGCATATCGAGCAGGTTTCGCTGTCGGAAAGGTTGCCGCAGATTTTGCAGGTGCGTATGTTTTGTTTCAACTCGGTGATAGAGTTGGCAAATGCCGTAACGCTGTTTTCGTCGCGTTTGAGGAGTTCGAGCACAAGACGCAGCGCTGTTCTACGGCCAACACTGGGCAGTTTGGCAAATTGGTCTACTGCGTTTGACAGTAGTTTTGATGGTATATATTGTTCCACTTTTGTTTTTCCTTGATAATTTGTTGATTCTTAACTTAATACAGGTTTGATTTCTAAGTTTTCGTTGTTGTATTCCCTTATCCAATGGCGACCTGCAAAATAGAACGCCGTCATTGCCGAGGCTATAAGTATGTGGCTGATATCGTTGTGGTTAAACCATTCCGAAAACTTCATTTTGCCAATCAGCACCATCGGCACAAAAAGGGTGATAAATGTGGCAAGAAGAATAAACGGTGCGTCCTTGCGTTTGTAGTTTTTCCAAACCTGAATTTGCAACGGAGCGGAAAAAATCAGCAACGCCACGCCGATATGTATTTCGGCAAAAAGGAACGTATATTTATAAAGTGTGGCAATGAGCACCACGAGCGACTCGATGGCGATAGCAATGCGGATAGTCTTGATACTCTTGGTTGAGAGTATGCTGTTGGCGCGGTTTACCGAAGCGTAAGCAAAAAACGTTACCGACACAATGTTGCAAATCCAATTGGGCAGGTTGTGATAGTTGGCAGTGAGACGCTCAATCCACGGAAGGTCGCGGTATTGGTCGGGACGCAGCACTCCGTCGTAGTGAAAAGCGTATGGAAAAGCGTGCGTCATCAATGCTCCTGTAAGGGTGCAAAGTCCCATAAAGAGGAAAAAATTCAAAAACTGCCTTTCGTAACGCTTGTCGCGGGGCAGACCTTTGTATAGTTTTACATACGAAATAGCGCATACAATAGTAACAATCAGGTCGGTAAGCGCGGTGGGAGGTTCCCAAATGTTAATTCCGGCAATGGTTGTTTGTAAAGGATCCATTATTTAGTGTCTTATAATTTTACGCCAATTATGTGAACATCATCTACTTGCTCGTTGATACCTTTCCAATCGAGGAATGTGTCGGTGAGAATCTCCTTTTGTTTGTCGAGGGTGAAAGGAATCACCGAGAGCAGAAGTTTTTCAAAATTGGCAGAACGATATTTTTTGTTTCTACTACCTCCAAATTGGTCGGCAAAACCATCTGAAGTCATATATAAAATGTCGCCCGGGTTAACTTTTAATTCTACATCGCGGAAGGGAATAGAATCTTTGGTGTGTATTCCAATGGGCATACGGTCGGGTTTGAAGCAGATGAGGTAAGCGCTTCCGTCTTCCTTTTCCACAATTCTAGATTCGCTCTCTTGGAGGGCGTCGATAGTGGCTTGGTCGGGTTTGCCAAAACGGGCGAGATATGTGTAGGAATATGCTCCTGCGTAGTGCAAAATATGAGATTCGGCGTTGTAGACACATAGGCTGAGATCCATGCCGTCTTGCGATTCTCCAATTTTGCCACGCTGATGAAGCATCTTGATAATTTTGCTTCGGGTTTCGTTGAGCACTGTGGCAGCATCATTTTTTTGGATGTTAGAAATAACGTTTGAAAGCGTTACCGTGCCGAGCATGCTCATAACTGCGCCGGGAATACCGTGTCCTGTACAGTCGGCAAGTGCAATGTAGGTGTTTCCGTTGTGATAGTCGATCCAATGGAAATCGCCGCTGATAATATTCTTTGGGAAATTGATAACAAAAAACTCGTTGAGCACCGCCTCTACAAATACGGGCAGAGGCTGAATAGCATCTTGAATTTTGCGTGCATATTCGAGGCTCTCGGTGATTTCGTGGTTTTTGTTTTCAAGCTCCTCGTTTTGTTCCGAAATAGCAGCCTTTTGAGCAGTAAGTTCTGAGTTGATAACAACCATCATTTCCGACTGCATTTCAAGCTCTCGTTTTTGCTTTTCGATTTCTTCCTCAACGGTTTTTTGCTGAGTAATGTCGGTGGTAACGGCAATAATCTGTCGGCGGCCTATTTGGTTGGTGTATGGAGTAAGGGTAACTTGGAAACATTTGTGGTCGCTCCATTTTGTTTCAAATTCAATGCCTGTATCCAAATCGAAGCACTGTTTGAAATATTTGATAATCATCGGATTAAGCAGTTTTGATGCGGGCTTGTGCACATAGTCTTCGATAGTGCCTTTGCCGTTTAGCTGCTTGATAATTCCTAAGTTTATCCATTCTACCACAAACGAACTGTTGAGTATAGCAATTCCGTTGTTGGTGTACCGGGCCACAAACGAGATTCTTTCCAGTTCCATATTCTTAATCTGCAGTTCCAACGATTTTTCTTGAATCTGCTGTTTTTGAGTCATCAGGCGCTTGTTCTGCTTGGTACGGTTAAACAGCACAATTACAATTATTGTCAGAAGAACAATGATGAGCGAAATACCAATTGTCAGGTATAGGATTTCGTTGTCTTGCCGCTCGATAGTGGCTTTTGACGAAGAACGGATAAGTTCGGCAGCCATCTCCTTGTCGAGGTCGGAGTTGAATTCGATAGTTGCTCTAAGTTTGTCGGCGTCTTGTGTGTTTTGGTCTTGGTTTTTGATGGTGCTTATAAGCATGGAGTATTTGTAGGCGCTTTCGTAGTCGCCGATAGAAGCGTAAACTTTTGCGAGGTTCCGTGTGATACGCACCATTTGCGACACTTGACCATATTTGTCGGCCATTACAAAACCTTGATTAAGATATTTGATAATAGTGTCGTTGTTGCCTCCTGTGGCAATGAGAAATTCGCTGTAAGATGCCGACGCCTCAGCAATTTCGCTCTCCATACCTATAGAAGTGCGAATTTCGAGACTTTTGATATAGTTTTCCTTGGCAAATTCCGGACGGTTAGTACAAGAACCTATATATCCGGCGCAGTTGTATGCACGTGCCATCCAATGCTTGTTTTGCGTGGGTTTCAGCAGGTCGATTCCACGTTTAATGCATGCAAGTGAGTTGGGATAATCTTTTAGATTGAGATAGATATATCCCAAAGTGATGTTTGCCTTGCCGAGTTTTTCGTTTTTGCCGGCATATTCAAGATATTGAGTTGCTGCATATTCGTAAGCCAAAGCCTGATGGTCGTCGTTGTTGAGGAAAAAGAATTCGCCCGCAACGAAATATATGTCGGCGAGAAGGTCGGGGTCTTTGTGATATTCGGCAATGCGAATGGCGTCGAGCAGATATTTGGTGCAGTTGTATGTGTCTTTTTCGTCGCCGTAAAGTTTGCTCAGTTCGGCGTAAGTTTCAGCCAAGGCTACCGTGTTGTTTATCTTTTCGGCTAAAAAGCTGGCTTTGAGCATATATTCAATTTCCTTATTGTGGTTGCCAGAATGATGATATCCGGCAGCTTGTAGCAGGAATGCCTGAATCTCAGCGTTGCGGTCGTTGTGTTCGTCACCTATTGATATAATTGTGTGGATGACATCGTTGCTGAATGTGGTGTCGTTAATTTTTTGGCTGAATTGGCAGATATGGCTGAGCGAACCTATTTTTTTTCGATAGTCTGTTTCGTATTTGAGTGTGTCGAGACTTTTGTGCATAACCTTGACAGCCACTTCCTTAGGTACGATTGTGTCGACAATCATAAGTTCGTAAGCCATATTTTTTTCGGCTTCGTTGCGCAAATCACCATATACAAAGTAGTTCTGCGCCGTGCAGCACACAGCCGTAAGTATAATGGTCAGGGTAATATATATGGTTTTTAGAATGCGCATATCAATAGTTTAACGCCTTTTTTAGGCATTCTCCTAAAATTGTAAAATTACAAAAAAAAATTTAATGGAGTGCTTTTTTTTCAATAAAAATTATTTTGTAATGATAAATTCGGCAGAATTAGAATCGTATTCTGTCTCCTTGCCATTGAACAGCCATTGCGTGCGGGGGGTGTCTTGGTAAAAAATATGTTTCAGGTGGATGATGTCAATTTGGTTTGCAGCCTGCTTTTGCTCTGCGTTTTTTAGTTTCCATATCACCATAATATCATCATCGTAGTTTTTTGCACCGTCAATGTTGTCGAAGGCTATGTAAAACTTCCCATTGTCAGCCGATTTTTTCAGATTGATCTGTTGGTAGTTGTGAGCTACTGCCGCATCGAATGGTATGTTGATTTTGTATTGCGAACCCTTGAATTTTATTGTCACCTGTTGTCCGGAGTAGTTTTGCGATGTGGTGTCAAGAAGGTCGTTTCCGCTTTCGTTTTGAATAAATATTTTGAATGACAGCGGGTCGTATTCTTTAGAGCTGTCGGGCTTGAAATCGTGTTCGATTGTACAAGCCGACAGCAATGCAGCGCAAACTGCCGCGTAGAATACCTTGTTTATTTTGTTAAGCATGAGGATAAACGTTTTCGATTTTGTTCTTGGGCTGTGTTAAAAGGCTTACAACCACAATTGTGATGGCTGAAAGCGGGAATGCGAACATAATCGGGTCGATGAATTTCATTAATCCGTCGGTAATAAGCACGTCGGTTCCGAACAAAGCTTTGCATATACCCATTGCGGTTGCCTCTTTCGCGTGTATAAATATAAGGAGTAGTATTGTTGCCACCACTCCAACCCACATACTTGCGTAAGCTCCGCGCTTGGTAACTTTTTTCCAGTAGAGGGCGCAGAAATAGGAGGGAAGGAATGCCGAAGCGCATATTCCCATAAATAGCGATGTGGATATTGCAATGATGGGCGAGTCGTTGCTTTCACCTAACACAAAGCAGATGATAAAGCTGATGAGTATCGAAACCAAAACTGCGAGACGTATGATTGATGTCATTTTCTTCTGGTTGTTGCGTGATTTGCGGCTGAGTGTGCCAATGATGTCGTTTCCTGCGGCGGCAGCCATAGTGTGGAACTGTGCGCTGAGGGTCGACATACTTGCCGACAAAATGCAGAGCATAAATATTGTTACAAACCAGGCTGGCATCACCTTGCCGATGAAGAAGGGAATAATCTTGTCGCTGGCGTCTACCATCTGGCTGGCTATCTTGCCTTCGGTGTTGTAGAAATAGAGGTTGCTGATTGCGCCCACGTGGTAGATAATGCCTACTGTGATAATCAGGAACACGCATCCTATTGCCACGCCGCGGTTGAGTTTCTGTGTGCTGTCTACTGTCATAAAGCGTACAACCAATTGAGGCTGAGCCAGACAGCCGATACCCACGCCCATAATCATTGATGTAACAAGTGTGCACCACTGCTGCGAGCCGAATGCCGGCATCGATGTCCAACCCTGGTGACCTATGGCGGCGAGTTTTTCGGGAACTTGGTCGGCTATGGCTGTGAGTGCTTCGTTTGCCTCAAAAAATCCCATTCCGAGTGCCTTGTACACACCTATTACTAATATTGCCATGCAGAAAAACATGATCACAGCCTGCAGCGCGTCGGTGTACATCACGCCTTTCATGCCGCCTGCCATCACATACGAGGCAACGATTATTGTAAATATTAAAAGTGAGAGGTCGAAACTGATTCCAAAAACTTCCTGCATGCAGAATACTCCTCCGCGCAATACTGCGGCAGCGTACAAAGGCATACAGATGAATATCACCGCCGCCACAAATATCCTTATGCGGCGCGAACGGTAATACGAACCGAGAAACTGTGCGAACGAATTTGACTTGAGCCGTGCGCCAATCTTTCTGGTGGGTCGTCCAAATACTATAAATGCTATCACCACTCCCACGAACATATTTAGGAACATCAGCCATTGTATGCCCATTCCGAATGTGGCAGCCACACCGCCGAAACCTACTATAGCCGAAGCCGAAATAAAGGTTGCGCCATACGACAGCGACATTACCATTGAATTCATTTTACCACCACCGATGAGGTAGTCTTTTGTACCATTGGTTTTCTTATAACCTAAAAATCCTAGATAAGCTACCGACAAAAAGTAGATTACCACAATCAGGTACATCCAAAAATTTTCCATAATATCCTATTGTTTAGTGTTAATGTTGTTTTTGTTGATGATGTTGTTGTCTTTTTCTTCTTCGTCTTTTTTGTTCCATGTTAAAATGCCGAACACAATCGAGCCTATTACACACAGAATCGACAGAAGATATACAATCCAAATGGAAGCGTCTGATATTCCGAACATTGTATTATTATTTTAAAATTTTATAGTGAAGATTGATAGCAAAATGTTGGCGCAAATATACCGCCTTGTACGATTTTTACAAAATTTTTTCGATTTTTTTTCTTTTTCTTTGGGGGATATACTATTTTTGACTGTCAAATAAACAAACAGACAAAGACACTTTCTAACCAAAATTATATGGAGGACCATAAAATGAAACGATTAGACGCAAAACTATTAGGATCGGCTCTGATGGCTACTTTATTAGCCGTATTGAGCTCTTGTGCAGCACTTAACGGAACAAGCACAGGCAATGGCGACGACGTTTACGGCATCTCTATTAAAAAACAGACCGTTACCACACCGTCTGAAGCTCAGGCGCAATCCAATGAAAATGAAAACGCCTATGCTGACGGAAACGTTTCCGCCGACGACAATGTATATGTTTACGACGACACCGATACCTACTACGATGATACCGATGTTATAGTTATCGACGACAGCTATGCCGGACGTATCTACAGATTTCACCGTCCTTACCGTGGCGGAGGTTACTACGATGTGGTTGTAACAGACCCTTGGTACTATAATTGGTATTGGAGCTTCGGATACTCTTATTATAGCCCCTATTGGAGCTTTGGCTGGGGTCATCCTTACCATTATTCTATTTGGGGAGAACCTTACTACGGATACTCTTGGTGGGGGTATCATCACCACTACTACAGCCCCTACTACTACGATAGCCGTTACTACGGACACTATCACTACTCATCGCTCGACCGTCACTATGCTAGCGATTATTATCGCGCTACAGGTAGAACAGATGCTTACCGTCATCATTCATATGGATATGCTGGTTCAGCACGTTCAGGATCTGGTCGTAGCCATTATTCGGGTCACACCGGCGTATCTCATCGCACAACAACGACAACTACCACTACCACTACTACACCTGCCAATAACACTACTGCACGCTCTTACAATGGCACTACCAGCCGTAGTTCAAGCTACTATTCGAGCCACAGCGGTAGTTCAAACAGCCATTCGGGTTCGTCTGCAAATCGTAGCGGTAGTTCCTACAGCCATAGCGGATCTTCAACGAGCCACAGCGGCAGCTCATACAGCCATAGTGGTTCTTCATCAAGCCACAGCGGTTCTTCAAGCAGTCATTCTGGCACAACCTCACGTTCTAGTTCATCTGGTAGCCATTCCGGTAGTAGCTATTCAAATTCCAGCCGTTCGGGTAGTTCATACAGCCACAGCGGTTCGTCTTCAAGCCGAAGCAGTTCTTCTAGTAGCCACTCTGGTTCCTCATCGAGCCACAGCTCTTCAAGCAGCCACAGTTCTTCAAGTAGCCACAGCTCTTCAAGCAGCCATAGCTCATCAAGTAGCCACAGCGGTTCAAGCAGCCACAGCGGTCATTCTCATAGATAGAAACCAACTTATTATAAGGCGGAATGTGTAATTAATAATGTTGTTCCGCCTTTTTTTATACTTACAACAAATATTTTTAACAAATCTTAACAAAAAGTATACTACTATGAAAAAGTCAGTTCTTACCATATTGGCAATAATCGCAGCATCGACGGTTATGGCGCAAAGCGCAGAAGATGCTCTCCGCTTTTCGCAAACATTTCAGCAGGGTACAGCCCGTTCGGCAGCCATGGGAGGTGCATTCGGTGCATTGGGCGGCGACATTTCGGTTCTCGCTACTAATCCGGCGGGTATGAGCATTTACAAAGACGGTGCTTTTTCTTTTACCCCTGTATTTGGCAATGTTACCTCCAATACTAAATTCAATGGTTTTGAGTCAGAAGACGACAAGTTTTCGTTCAAACTATCTAACATTGGCTTTGTAACATCTCATCACAACGGCAAAGAAGATGGTTTTACGGGATTTGCCTTTGGTATGGCGTTCAACCGTTTAAACAATTTCAATATCAATCAGAAAGTATATGGTCGCAACGATGTTAGTTCGTTTCTTGACTATTGGACAAAACGCTCACAAGGCAATCATCCCGACAACCTTAATGATATCTACGATTACCGCGCTTATGACCTCTATTTGTTTGATGCAGTAGATCAAAACACGTGGAAGTATCAGAATATATATGGGTATCCCGGAGCTGGTGCCTCTTATGGCGAATATCAAACTTATATTTCCACTACTAAAGGCGGTATCAATTCTTGGGATTTTGCTTTCTCTGGAGTATATGCCGAAAAGATTTATTTTGGAGCAAGTTTAGGTCTACAGACTCTCAATTATAAGAACGTTGCCACTTTTAAGGAGCAAGATGTATCGGATCATTTTGACTTTGAGGAGTGGTCGTTTAGAGAGGAGATGAAATATAACGGTACAGGTATTAACTTTAAGGCCGGTATGATATACAAACCGGTTAATTTCCTCCGTTTTGGTGCTGCCATTCATACTCCCACTTATTACTCGATTCACCAAAAAGTTTATACCTATTATGAAGCATGCTACGACAATCAGTCCCCTATGGATCCATCATTTCCTGATTTGTATCAATATGATTTTCGTTTCAATTCTCCCTTCAAGGGTATCTTAAGTGGCGCTTTTATTGTTCCTAATATAGGTTTATTGAGCGTAGAATACGAGTATGTTGATTATACCAAAGCTCGTTTTGAGATTAACGAGGAGGATAACTACGATTTTGATGAGGTAAATCAAGATATCAAAGACCTCTACAGGGCTACCAAGAACTTCCGCATTGGAGCTGAATATCTTGCAGGACAATTGGCTCTCCGAGGTGGATACGCAATATATGGTAATCCTTACAAAAATGTGAGCGAGTCTATCCAACGTCAGATTGTTAGCGCAGGTATCGGATTCAAAAGTGAGTCGTTTTTCTTCGATCTTACTGGTACATACCATATTTACAATACCGAAGCAGACCTCTATCCCTCTGTAGATCCTAACACAATTGCAGCGCCTACATACAAAATCGATAATCGTCACCTTTATATTATGGCTACTTTCGGATTTAAGTTTTAAAAGTAAATATTAATCGGGTTATTTTAGCGGGGGCTTCGGCTCTCGCTTTTTTTGTGCGCTTGAATTTTTTTTTTTGCAGTATGGCAAACCTTTTGTTAAAAAAATTGTAAATCCAAAAATTTTTTGTAATTTTAGGCGGTTTTTTATAACAGAATATATCATTCGATAATAGGCAAAGAGATGAAACTCAAAATACAACAGAAACTGGTGCTGTACATATTGTTTACAGCGTTATTGGTATTTGTAGGTGCGGTGGTCTACCTTGGATACAGCACTTCTGCTTCGGTGCAACGCACTTTAAAGCGTACCGTTCAAGAATCGGTATCAAACTCGGCATTAAAAATCCAATCGTCGATAGAATCTGATATCAGCGCACTTCGCTCTCTCGCTGCCTCTATTTCCGGCACTTACCGAATCGACGAGAAAGAGCGTGTGGAGATTTACCGAAGCGCTATGAATGTATTTTTAGAAAACTCTCCTGTTTTCAACAATGTAAAAATATCGTGGGAACTTAGCTATCTCGACCCCGATTGGCAAAAATCTTTCGGCCGCAGGGTTTACACTTTTGAACGTGGCGACGGAAATATCCGTCACTCTGTTACACAAGAGGATACCGAGGGTGTTGACTTTTCTAGCGTTTACTACAAGGTAAAAGTGAATGTAAAAGAGCTGTTTACGCCTATTACCAACGAAAATCCAGAAAGCTCTATTATTACACCTATCTATAAATCAACTGTTTATATTCCTATTACCGACAACGAGGACAATTTTTGCGCCTTTGTGTCGGCTGATATCGATGTGGAGAATTTCAACTCCCTTTTGAAGAATACAATTCAGTATGAGAGTTTTGCATCGGTGCTGCTTACCGACATGGGGCAGGTTGCCGGCTCTTCTATCAATGCCTACGAAAATCAAACCAATGTGGTAAGAGACATCTATCAGTCTGCATACGAGATAAGGGCTGAGGTAGATTCCGCAGGTTTCTGTATGTACAACGAAACCGACTCCACAGGCAAGGAGATTACCGTTTGCGCCGTGGCTGTTGACAATGACGTGTTTGACCATAAGTGGACTTTTGTTTCGGCTATGTCTTCAAAGGTTGACGACTCTATCCAATCGTCGCAATTGGTGATTTTAATTCTGATTATTTTGGTAGGATTGTTTGCGATTGGTATCGTTGTATGGGTTCTTACTTCTGGCGTGGTGACCTTCCTTACCAAAACGAGTTCGATACTTGGAAAACTTTCGGTTGGTAACTTCAATGCCATTCCCGATATTGAAGCCTCGAAACTTAGCGAGCTTAGCAATATCGCCCATTCGCTCAACGCTTTGAAAACTGGTTTGGGACGTGCTGTTACATTCGCCGAGGAAATCGGTAAGGGAAACCTCAACGCGCAGTTCGTACCTATGAGCCAGACCGACGAACTTGGTCTTTCGCTGCTCGGCATGCGCGACAGCTTGAACGCCGCTTCTGAGGAGGATGCCAAACGTAAGGATATGGACTCCAAGCAAAACTGGATTACTGTTGGTACTGCAAAATTCGGTGACATTCTCCGTCAGTACAACAACGATATGGAAGATTTCTCTTTCAACATTATTTCAAACCTTGTGAAATATGTGGGAGCAAACCAAGGCGGATTGTTCGTTATCAACGACGACGATAAAGACAATGTATTTTTTGAACTCACCGCCGGATACGCCTACAACATCCGCAAGATGTTGAAAAAGAATGTACAACCCGGTGTGGGACTTGTTGGACGTTGTATTCTCGAAGCCGAAAGCATTTATATCAACAATCTTCCTGAGGAGTATATCAACATCACTTCTGGTTTGGGCGAAAAGAGTCCCAACTGCTTGTTGATTGTGCCCTTTAAGTTCAACAACGACATCTACGCAGTGGCAGAGATTGCCTCGTTTAACGAGATAGAGCCTTACAAACAGCAGTTTGTGGAAGAGGTTGGTCACTCTATCGCATCCACCATCGCTACTGTAAAAATCAATGTCCGCACCAACAAACTGCTCAAGGAATTGAAAATACAGTCTGAAGAGCTTGCTTCGCAAGAAGAGGAGATGCGCCAGAATATGGAGGCAATGAAAGCTTCGCAAGAGTCGATGACTCAGCGCAACGAAGAGTACGAGCAGACTTCAGAGTCGCTCAATCAGTTGATTTATCTTGTTACCTACACTCCCGAAGGCAAAGTTATAGATGTTAACACCAAGGCTGTGGAACTTTTCCAGCGTCCCAAGACTGCATTTGTGGAAGGAGGCGAAGACTTGTATATCACCATCGAAGAGAGCGAACGCACCGAAACCGACGACTTTTGGTTGCAACTTAGATTGGGTCGCCAAAAGACAGTTAAAAAGCAGGTTAAAATCGGAGATCTCCACTACAATATTACCGAAACCTACAATTCAGTGCAGAACTATTACGGCAAGATCTACAAGGTAGTTTGCTTGATAACAGACGTGGCACTAGCCTCGGATATTAAATAAATCGGTGTTACAATACCACAGGAGGTTCACCGTCGGGATAAACGTTGAAAAACTCTTCCATCTTGTGGTTGAAATCCATCTTCGAAAGCTGGCTCCATTCTTTGGTTTTATCCGTGATATCAAAAAACTCAAACTTAACGTCGCGTTTTTTCATAAACAATATAACTCCGGTATAAATGAGCGCGAAACTTTTGAGAAGAAGTTTTACAATGTTGGGAGTTGCGCTTTTATTGTAGCGGCTCCATTGGCTACCCCATAAACCGTAGATTCTCAAGCCTATTACATGGGTATTCTCTGGCAGCTTGCGGCAAATGTCGTATGCGAGACGACGTGCGCCTATGGTCTCTTTGCCGTCGGTGGTTACATGTCCCGATGGATAGAAAAGAATATTGCCTCCATCCACTAGCTGGGAATATATAATTGAGTCGAGCTGCATGGCCTGCTCCACACCTTTGCGGCTCTTGCGCAAGTCGGGAACAGGAACGGCTTGAAACTGTTTTAATACGCCTTTGATAAACGGTATTTTAAAAAATCTTTCGTCAACAAGTGGACGTATATTAATGTGTCCAAGAGTGCCGAGAAGAAGCAGAGGGTCGATAACTGCACGGTGAGTGGGCAGAAGAAGTATGTTTTCGTTATCCTTTATGTTGAGGCATTCGTCGCCTTCAAATTTGATGCGATAGTGAAGCTTCATCTTGCGCAATGTGAAGTTTGTAATCACTGTCTTGTATACAAAGGTGAAAACAAACGACGCCAGACCAAAAACAATTGCCAATACTAAGAAAACATATTGGCTGCCAAAGTAATTGATTATAAGTATATTTGTTCCTGCTGCCACAAAAATGTAGATAAACGATAGCAGGTTGAAGTATGCAAGAATAATATTGAGTTCTTTGGTTTCAACACGTTTTTGGATTTCGGCATCCAACGGAATTTTAAACATACCGCCCAAAAACGCAACTGCCGTAACCAAAACTACGAAAGTGGTTTGCGAAATGTCGCATTTGTAGATTATGAAGAGTAATATTGCTGCCGCAATGCCGAACATATATACACGGCCTATCATAAAATGCTTTTTGTCGAGTTTTCCGCACAAAACGCATCCCAAAGCCACGCCTACAGCCATAATAGCCAACACGCATCCTGTTTGGAAATTGTTCATAGAAAAATGCTCTTTGCAATAGGTCATCAGTAATGTTTGTAGCGATGCCGACAACCACCAGAACAAGCACAAAAGGTGGATAACACGGGGAAGCATTTTGTATTTGCGGGTGATTTTGGTAGCCGAGGCTATAAACTTAATCGGATTGGCAGTGGAGTCTTCTACCTCCTTTTGCTCGTCGGCTTTGAGGGTAAGGCTCGACAGGTATCCTAATGCAGCAAATCCAACCAAGACTCCAAAGTATATCAAAAGATTGTTGTATTCGCTTATAAATGAGCCAATAACTGCACCGAGCAGCATTCCTATAAACGAAAAAGCCTCCATTCCGCCCATACCTTCGGAAATACCTTTGATACCGCCTATATCTTTGATGAGGCCGTATTTCGATGGCGAAAATAGAGCGCTCTGCAAGCCCATAAGCAGCACGGAAGCCACTGTTATATAAATATTTTGCAAATAGATGCCTAGGAGTGCCACAGCCATAATGCCAAATTCGGCAAGTTTGGCGGTGCGGATAATGCGTATTTTTGTAAAATATTTTGGGAGCTTGCCTGCCAGTGGCGACAAGAAAAGGTATGGTAATACTAATGCCGCAGCGGTGATGTTTACAATCGTGGGACCATAATCTTCGCTATACCATTTCATAGCAACAAAAGCCGCTAAGAATTTGAGGGCGTTGTCGTTGATTACGCCAAATACGCTTGTAGTATAGAGCGGAAGGAATTTCTTTATATTCGACATATTACTAATGTGTTATCGGCTAGGACGTATTTCTGCGACAAAGGTAATTTTATTGTCGTGATATAACTCCATAATGCCGTTTACTCCGTTAGGAATTTGTAGATAATTGTTTTCTTTGATATATTGGTCGATATGGTTTAGCATTTTCTGACGAAGAGGCGAATCAAACTCCTCGTACGGTACGGTAAATACCATCGACTTTGTTTCGCCGATGGTTCTTACCATAAAGTTGTTTCGGATAAGTTTGATAATAGCCGAGGAGTCTTCAGGATTGTCCTGTTTAATAATGCATCCCACAATGCTGTGCGATTTTTCTGCGTTTTTCGTCCTCTCGTATACTATGCAGAAATCGTTCTCGGTTTCGATACCAAGCGGTTTCAACTCGTTTTTAAGAGAGTCGATAATCTCCATGGTGTAGTTGTAAGTGCGGTAACTTTCAACACACACAGTGGTATACGGGCCTGTAAGCTCTTCGTGTATTTCGGGCAGCTTGCTTTCGCAACCAAATATTGCGCACAAGCCCGCTGCCGCTATCAATTTCGGCAGAAGTTTCATATCAAATCTAATCTAAGTTCAAATTCTTGCCATGGCAGTTTTTGTATTTTTTGCCGCTACCGCAAGGGCACGGATCGTTTCTGCCAATTTTGCGTTCTACACGTACCGGCTGAACTTTGGGTGCTTGACGCGGTTGCTGCTGTTGCTGAGGCTCGCTGCCTGCTGACGATGCGTCGGCTTTAGTGGCTTTGAGGTTCTGGTTTGGCGATTTTTGTTGCGAAGGCTCTGGTGCACGCTGTACGTTCTCGGGATCGGGAACGTGAATGTGGCCTTTCATAATTGTTGAGATAATTGCCTTGTTGTTCTTGTCGAGCATGCGGTCGAAGAGTCCGTTGGATTCTATCTTGAAAATCACGAGCGGGTCTTTCTGTTCGTAACGTGCATCTTGTACCGACTGTTTAAGGTCGTCGAGGTCGCGAAGGTGCTCTTTCCAGTGCTCGTCGATAGTAACAAGCATTACTATTTTTTCAAATGCCTTGGTGATTTCGCGGCAGTTGGTTTCGTATGCTTTTTTGAGGTTTACTCTTATCTGGAATACACGTTTGCCGTCGCTGATAGGAACAATAATGTACTCGTATTGCTTGCTGGCGTTTTCGTATACCTGCTTGATAACAGGAGCAGCCTGGTCGCGCAATAGTTTCATCTTGTTAGCCATGTTCTCATATGCGGTGTCGAAAATGCGGTCGGCGATTTGCGCGTCGGTAAGTTGCATAAACTCAGATTCTGAAATCGGGTTCTGCATGCCGAGCGATTTGAGGAGTTCTAATTGTAATCCCTCGAAGTCGCCGTCTATGTGGTATTTCGTAGCGATGTTTTCGCAAACGTCGTTGAGCATATTGTTGATTTCGATATCGATACCGTCGCCAAAGAGCGAACTGCGGCGGAGTTTGTAAATCGCCTCGCGCTGTTTGTTCATCACGTCGTCGTATTCGAGAAGGCGTTTACGAATACCAAAGTTGTTTTCTTCTACCTTGCGTTGTGCGCGTTCGATAGATTTGGTTACCATTGAGTGCTGGATAACCTCGCCTTCTTCGATACCCATTCTGTCCATCAGCGCTGCTATGCGCTCGCTACCGAAGAGTCGCATAAGGTTGTCTTCGAGCGAAACAAAGAATTGCGAAGAACCGGGGTCGCCCTGACGACCGCTACGTCCACGCAACTGACGGTCTACACGGCGGCTTTCGTGGCGTTCTGTACCAATAATAGCAAGACCGCCCGCATCGCGGACTTCTTTGCTGAGCTTGATGTCGGTACCACGGCCTGCCATGTTGGTGGCGATTGTGATAGTGCCTTTCAAACCTGCCTGTGCAACTATTTCTGCCTCGCGTGCGTGCTGCTTGGCGTTGAGCACGTTGTGCTGGAGTTTTTCCATATTGAGCATCTTGCTCAAAAGTTCTGAAACTTCTACCGAGGTAGTACCTACGAGCACTGGGCGTCCAAGTTCGTGCAGACGTTTTATCTCTTGTATTACTGCTTTGTATTTTTCGCGTTTGGTTTTGTATACGAGGTCTTCTTCGTCGATACGTTTTGTGGGAACGTTGGTGGGGATTGTTACAACCTCTAATTTGTAGATATCCCAGAACTCGCCAGCCTCTGTTTCCGCAGTACCGGTCATACCGGCAATCTTTTTGTACATACGGAAATAGTTCTGCAATGTGATAGTGGCGAATGTCTGAGTGGCTGCTTCCACTTTTACGTTTTCTTTTGCCTCAATAGCCTGATGGAGACCGTCGCTATAACGGCGACCTTCCATGATACGGCCTGTCTGCTCGTCTACAATCTTCACTTTGTTGTCGATAACCACGTATTCCTGGTCGCGTTCAAACATTGTGTAAGCTTTGAGCAGCTGGTTGATTGTGTGTACACGCTCGGATTTAACGGCATAGTCCGACAATAGAGCGTCTTTCTTAGCGATTTTTTCGTCGTCGGTAAGTTCCGAATTTTCAATTTCGGCAATTTGGCTTCCCACGTCGGGAAGAATAAAGAACGCAGGATCTTCGGCGTTTTTCGAAATCAAGTCGATACCTTTATCTGTAAGGTCTACAGAGTTTTGTTTCTCTTCGATTACAAAATAGAGGTCGTTGGTGATTTCGGGCATACGCTTGTTGTTTTCTGCCATGTATATGGCTTCTGTTTTTTGCAGAAGCACCTTGTTGCCTTCCTCGCTGAGGAATTTGATAAGCGCGTTGTTTTTGGGCAAACCTTTCCATGCCTTCATAAGAGCGATACCGCCTTTTTCGAGGTCGCCGTTTTTGATATAGTTTTTAGCGTCGATGAGCAGACGGTTTGCGAGTTCTTTCTGATGCTGGAATAGTTCTACTACTTTGGGTTTGAGGTCCATAAATAGTTTCATGTCGTCGCCAGCCTTCGGAACGGGACCGCTAATAATTAAAGGTGTACGGGCGTCGTCGATGAGCACCGAGTCAACCTCGTCGACAATTGCGAATATATGTTTGCGCTGAACAAGTTCGTTGGGCGTGATAGCCATATTGTCGCGCAGGTAGTCGAAACCAAATTCGTTGTTGGTACCGAAAGTGATGTCGCAGTTGTAGGCGTCGCGACGCTGCAGAGTGTTTGGCTGGTGCTTGTCGATACAGTCAACAGTAAGACCGTGGAATTGGTAAAGCATACCCATCCATTCGGAGTCACGTTTTGCGAGGTAGTCGTTTACAGTTACCACGTGAACGCCACGTCCCGACAATGCGTTGAGGAATACAGGCAAGGTAGCCACAAGTGTTTTACCTTCACCGGTGGCCATTTCGGCGATTTTGCCTTGATGAAGCACTATACCGCCTATCAGCTGCACGTCGTAGTGTACCATGTCCCATTTGATAAGGTTGCCGCCAGCGATCCAAGCGTTGTGATATATAGCCTTGTCGCCTTCGATAACCACAGCTTCGTTTTTAGCTGCTATGTCGCGGTCCATTTCGGTGGCTGTTACCTCTACGGTTTCGTTCTCTTTGAAACGGCGTGCGGTGTCTTTAATAATGGCGAATGCTTTTGGCAGCATTTCGTCGAGTTGAGCTTTTATAATATTGTCAATCTCTTTTTCGCAGTCATCAATCTCGTCGTACAGCTCTTCCTGACGTCTGATATCAAGAGGTTCGGGACTAGCTAGTTCTGCTTTATATCCTTCCAATTTTGCGTTTACAGGTTCTATCGCCTTTGCAATAGAGTCGCGCAGGTCTTGTGTGCGCTTACGCAATTCGTCGTTGCTGATGTTTTGCAGTGCTGCGTATTCTTGTTTTATTTGCTCAAGAATCGGAAGCAGTTTTTTAATATCTTTAGTAGATTTGTCTCCGAAAAACTTTTTCAGGAAACTTGAAAAAATACTCATTGTATGTTAAAAGTTTATGTTTTTCTAAGTTATAAAAAATAGGTCGCCTTGCGGCAAAATCAGTGGCAAAGGTAATTTTATTTTCGGAATAATACGTTATATTTTGCTAAAAAAGATAAAAAAAACGGTTTCTCTATTATTTTTTGTGATATTGACGAAAAAATTGGATTACTAATGCCGAAAATTTGTATATTTGTCTTTTAAAAGGTTTGATATTTGCACTAATGTATAGTGCAGATTGTAAAGCATTGTTAGAAATTATAATAAGATGAAATTCAGGTCGGTACAAACGGGCGTAATGTCCATTGCAATATCAGGCATTATTTTGCTTGCTATAATTCTGGTGTCGTATTTCATATTCCAGAAACAGAACAACGACAAACTCTACGCTAAGGAGCTTGAGCAGCGCGACAACCTTATCGAACGTATTCTGCGTTCAAAACAGGATGTCAACCGCAAGGTGGTGCTCGAAAACTCCGCTTGGGACGATTTGAAATCTTATATGACCGACCCCGACGAGGAATGGATCGACGAAGAAATCGGTTACATGCTCGAATCTTATCATTCTGCATGTTTGCAAGTGGTTGACCCCTCCGGCAAAGTGAGATACGAGCGCCGCGACCCGTTTTTTGAGTTTACACAATTTATCACCTTTAAGCCCAGCGACTTTGAATCGCTTTTTAGAGATACCTGTTACAACGAGTTTTATTATCTCGACGACGAAGACAACCTTTTCCATTACTACTGCGGCGGTATCGTAAGCAGTGCCGACATTATCACCCGTAAAGAAAAAGAGGTGGGATACCTTATTATGGTTAACCAAGTGAGCGACTCTATTTTGGTGGATTACAGCAAGTCGCTCGGCAACATCAAGGTGGGCAAGGTGGTGGAACTTACTGCCGTTGAGGATATTATAAAACAAAATTCTCGCAAAAACCAAAACCTTATAATCACCTACAAAGCGCTCAACAATGTTTACGGCAATCCTGTGTCGTATATCTATTTTGTGTCGGACAATGAGATAAAGCGACTTTTTGAAAACTTTGTGCCGGTGTTTATTGGCGTGTCGGGATTGTGTATCTTCTTGTTCCTTGTGATTATCCTTTATGTAAAGATTAGGGTGACGGGCCCGCTCAAAAAGCTGGGTATGGCTTTCCAAGAGCAGGATTCTGAAATTGTGAAACCGATGCTCAAAAACAGGACAGAGTTCGGACTCCTTTCTAACCAGATCGACACATTCTTTACTCAGAAGAACGAGCTCCAAACGCTCAACAAGCTATTGGAGCAACAGCATACCGAAGTTCAGCAAAAAAACGAGGAGCTTCAGCGGCAGCAGGCGGAGGTGGCTATACAGATTGAAAATGTCAACGTGCTCAATATGCAGCTTTCTGACCGCAACAAGGAGATGGAGATGAAAAACACCAAGATTCTTGTGCAGAAGTCGCAGATTGAGGAGCAAGCCACGGCATTGAAACTTCACAAAAATCAGCTCGAAGACCTTTATCACAAAATGATGATAAACAACAAGCAGTTGCAAACCGCCAACCAGCTGCTTTCGGAGAGCGTTGAGTTTGCCACATCGCTCAAAAAGACCCTCACCATTTCGGCAATGCCCACCAAGACGGTCTTCTCCGATTTCTTTTATCTCTCGTTGGCAAAAAAACAGGTTAGCGGCGACCTCTATTATGTAAAGCATACCGAAAACTATGTGCTCGTAGCTGTGGGCGACACCAATGCTCACGGTGCTGCAGGCGCTATTATTTCGAGCCTCGTGATGTACACATTGGATAAAACCATCTTGAACTATTTCGACGAAGAATCGATACCTATGCCGCACAAGGTGATGAACCGTCTGGCAACCTCGATTGAATCTATAGCCAAAGACAGCAAAATTAGCGAAGACGGCATCTATCTTTCTATATTTGTATATAGCTTGAAAGGAGGCTCCGCATATTTCGCGAGTGCCCATAGGTCGGTGGTGATTGTACGCAAGGGAGATTCCAACGAATTTTTCGGCGACAGCGTATCTATCGGACATCTGCCGGAGCGTTTCCGTTTTTCGTGTCAGGAGATTGCCCTCCGTCCCGAAGACAAGATATATATGTACACCGACGGTTGCACTGGCCTTATCGGAGGTCCTAACAATCACAAGGTTATGGCTGTCAACTTTAAGAAGATGCTTGCCAAAAACTCACTCTTTTCGATGAGCGAACAGCGCAAGCAGCTGAAGACTTTTTTTGAGGACTGGGCTCGTGGCGAATTTAGCGACGATATTACAATATTAGGTTTTACTCTTTAATGTTGGGTTTTTTATTCTAATTTTCTATCTTTGCACCCCGAATAAGCAGACAAAGACTTCAAATGTACAACCAGACAGCAGTAGCGGCAGTAGCTCCCAGAAACAGGTTTCTGATTTCTGACGAACAGATTGAAAGTAATAGAGAAGCCTATACTATGGGTTTCAACTTCAACTATGCCGAACTCTTCTGTGAAAAAATACTCAATCCGATACGCGAGGTGTGGTACAGAGCCAAGTTTGTGGGCTTTGAAAATTTCCCCCAGCGAAACAATCCCGATTCCCCTCTCATCTTTGCCACCAACCACTCCGGAATGGCTTTCCCTTGGGACGCTATAGCATTTATAAGTCGCGGAATTGAAAAACTCAAGGATTCCGCTTCAAGTATCAGGGCTTTGATTTCGCCTATGCTCACCAAGTTTCCCAACATGTGCCCATATATGATAGACGGGCTTTGGTGGAAGGCGGGATGTATCAACGCAACCTTCCTCAATTTTGAAACCGGAATGAAATTTAACCAAAGCAACATACTTATCTTTCCCGAGGGAATAGAGGGTATTGGCAAAGGTTTCGACAAAAAATACCAGTTTCAGCCGTTCAAAACTTCGTTCTTGAGGATGAGCATTCGCTACAAAACCGACATTATTCCTTTCTATACCATCAACGGAGAATACAACAATCCGCTGGCATACAACATAAAGCCTCTTACAAAATTGTGTAAGAAAATTGGTCTTCCGTTTTTCCCGTTGGGACCAGTGATATTTTTAGCGATATTCCAGCCGTGGATTTTCTACGCATCGTTGCCGTCGCAGCTTACATTTGTGCTCGGCGACAGAATCAAGGTATACGAAATGACCAACAAGCCTTACGACGAGCTCACACAAAAAGACCTCAAAGCCATTGGCGAAACTATCCGTATGCAGATGCAGCAGAAACTTACCGAACTGTCGCACCAATACGGCTCAAAGTATTACAACCTGCGCAGCCTGCTGAAAGCTATGTGGACAAACAAGCGCCATTTCTTCAGATATTTTCCGGCTTTCTGGCCTCTCTCTATGACTTATTTCGATGTCAACTATAAAGAGCGCGACGGCAAAGGCACTATAAAGTTTTCGCTGAAAAACTGTTTTAAAACTATTTTCAAAAGACCGATAGTATTGGCAATGTATTTGCCCGTATTAGGATGGCTGTTTATAGCTTTGAAAAGTTATTTTATGCTTCGCCGTCGTAGGCAGCAAAACAAAAATTTATAGATATGAGACACCTTATATATATATGCGCATTTCTTGTAACGGTATTGCTCAACACATCGTGCTACCGCAATATCAGGTACATCGTTGACGACAAAACACCTTTGCCACACGAATACACCGACTCTATTCAAGATTACAGGCTAAAACCCGGCGACATATTAGGCATAAACCTTATTTCTACTAATGAGGAGATAAATAAGATGTTTGCCGAACGCAACAACAATCAGCAGTCGTTGTCGAATTCAGACAATAGGAGAGGAGGGTACGTTGTTAGCGACTCGGGATATGTGCTTCTGCCTATATTCGGAAACATAAAGGCTTCGGGAAAAACCATTAGCCAAATAAGAAGTTCTATTCAGCAAATGGCCGATGCTAAACTAATTGATGCCGTAGTAACCGCCGAACTGCTTAATTTCGACGTATATTTTATCGGAGCATCGCAAAATACGAAGGTTAACTTTGACAAAACGAGCGTAAACATACTTGAAGCCATTGCACAGTCAGGTGGGCTCAACTATGAGTCGAAACGTAGGAATATAATTGTTGTCCGCAAAAATCCTACTGGTCATCAGTTGTTCAATATCGATGTTACCGACCGAAACCTTATTGAAGCCACTCAGTTTTATCTTCAGCCCGGCGACATTGTGTATGTTGAGCCTAAACGTTTTACAGCTTTTGCTAATGGATTAAAAAATTACTCAACTGTACTAAGCATAATAAGTACTGCGTTTACAACATACTATCTTATTTCGCGACTTAAATGATGGATGGAATAAAGGCAAATTCAGAACAAAACTCGTTCGACTTTAAAGCTGTACTGACGAAACTGCTGCCACACTGGTATTGGTTCGCTATTTCGCTGGTTATATGCCTTTGCTTTGCCTATTACAAAAATCTCCACATTATTCCGCAGTATAGCTGCAATGCCACTATGATCCTTAAGACTTCAAATCCTCAGAAGCTTGTGGGTCTTACCGCTTTAACCCCTACCACCGACATTGAAAACGAAATAGGTCAGCTCAAAAGCAACACCCTTGCCCGTATGACCCTCCGAAAGCTCAACTTCGGCACTGTTTATTATCGCGAGGGCAGTTATTCCGCCGATAGGGAACTGTATAAAAACCGTCCATACGAAGTGGAGTTCGACTCTGCGCACATACAGCCTGAGGGGGCTGTTATTAGAACGAGGTTTGTTGCCGATAACACTTTTGAAGTCTCTATTGGTGACAATCCTCCGATATGTACTTCGCATATAGGCGAATGGATCGAAAGAGACAACATGCGTTTTCGTCTGGTGCTCACCGAAGGCACTCCTCAGATTACCAAAGGCAACAATTTCTATTTTAAGAAAAACAATTTTGAGGGAATGGTGGCAAGGTATTCAAGCAATTTGCATGTGATGCCCAAAAGTGTTGGAAGTTCTATAGTTACTCTTACTATGTTTGGCGAAGTGCCAGAAAAAATCGAAGACTATATCAACACTCTCTCAATTTCATATCTTGAATACAGCCTCGAACGCAAAAACCGCATATTGCTGCAAACCATACAGTTTATCGACACAATGCTGGTTTCGCTGAGCGACAGTATCAACACTGTTCAGAAAGATATGTACAGGCTTCAGCAAAACAGCAAGCTCAAATCTGACGATGCTCTCCAGGATATTGAGGAATCTATCAAAACGCTCAAGGCAGAAATCTCCTCAACCATTGTCCGTCAAAACTATTACCGCTATTTGAGAGACGCATTGCAAAACGAAGGCTCTTTTTCGTCGATAGTGCCGCCGTCGCTTGCCAATGTTTCGGATCCTATTATTGATGGCTATCTCCAAAAAATAAACGAGAAGCTTAACGAGAAAACGGGCTTGCAGTTCTCGGTACGCGATGGCGAAAACATAACTCCATACAGCAAAGTAGATTACGATATTACCGAAATTAAAAAGCAATGCTCCGAATATGTAGTTCTTGCCGACAGTATTCTTGAAATCAATAAGAAAAAGCTCAATTCGCAAATAGCCCAGATCAGAGCCTCGATAATATCGTCACCTGTTGACAAATGGTACGAAACCAAGATAACCAAGCAGTTTGACCTTAACAACGAGTTGTACAACAGTCTTATCGATAAACGTTACACAGCCTCAATCACCCTGGCCTCTAACCAGCCCGACGCCGAGATAGTGGATGCCGCCACTTGGATTACACGCTATCCAATTGCGTCGATAGGCGGGTTTAGCTACGCCAAGGCTGTTTTGATAGGACTGGCTATACCGTTGGTGATTCTTACCTTGATGGTTTTGTTGGAAAACAAGATAATCGATGAGGCTGAAATCGAAAAGGTTACAACCCAGTCGCCTATAGGGCATATTCCTAAGAATCTTCACCATTCGTCTGTGCCGGTGAGCGCATGTCCTTCAAGCTCCATAGCCGAAGCTTTCCGCTCGTTGCGTACTAATATTCAGTTTGTTGACGCCGAAAACAAGCACAAGGTTATTCTTATAACGTCTACTGTCAGCGGCGAAGGCAAGACCTTTGTTTCGGTAAACCTTTCGATTATCACCGCCGCCAACGCCAAAAAAGTGCTTCTGATAGGTCTCGACCTTAGGAAACCGCGTATTCAGGAATATTTTACCATCAACTCTTCTATTGGTATAAGTTCTTATCTTATAGGCGAATGCTCTTTTGAACAGACCATATTTAAAACCGAATATCCTAATCTCGACTTTGCCCCTCCGGGACCAATTCCGCCAAACCCGTCGGAACTTATCGGTAGCGCGGCTATGTCGGAGTATATTTCCAAGGCGGCTCAAACATATGACCTCGTTTTTATCGACTCCGCACCTGTGGGCATTGTAAGCGATGCGCTCATGCTCAAAAATCATGTGTCGTCTTACCTTTATATCATCAGGCAGAACTATTCGCTCAAAACCGTGCTAAAACTCTACAACGATTTAAAAGCCAACGGATATCCAAAGATGAACATAGTTTTCAACGGCATTACACACAAGTTTGGCAAGTACGGGCAATACAGCTACAGGTACAACCATTATTACAACGGATACTACAGCGACAGCAAGTCGAGAAAAAAATCTTTTTTCAAAAAGATTTTCAAAAAAAAGTAGTAGGTGTAAAGTTTTTTTTGCTAATTTAGCACCGTAAATAATTACTGCTCTACCCAAAAATCGCGCGTCTATGAAAAATATGGTTTCACATCTCTTGGAAAAATTCAAGAATACTACTATCGGCAGGTTTGTTTGGCAGCATCCCTACTGGGTTTTGTTTATCGCTGTGCTTATTCATACATTTTGTTTCAATCAATATACTCTGTACGACATGATTAAGGCAAAAATGTCGATTAGCAAGCTTAACGCGGAGTATGATTTTTATCAAAACAAAATTCAGGAGGATTCTATAAAGCTTCACAACTTGAAGACCGACAACCAAAACCTTATAAAGTTTGCTCGTGAGGTTTACGGCATGAAAAAAGATAAAGAAGACGTATATATTATAAGGTATAAATAGATGTCGCAGCCAGTTTTAACACTCAACCAGCTAAATCGGCTGATTAAAGACGCCATCAGCTCTTCGTTTGCCGATACGGTATATTTTGTTGCCGAAATCAATGCTATTTCGGTTAACCGCACCGGACATTGCTACATCGATCTTATCGAAAAGTCCGAAGACGGTGACAACATTGTCGCACAGCTTCGTGCTACCATCTGGGCTGGCAATTACCGTATGATTAAACCATATTTCGAAAGTGTTACAGGTCAGTCCCTTAGAGCAGGAATAAAGATTATGGCTTGCGGACAGGTAGCTTTTCACGAAGTTTACGGTATGAGCGTGAATATCACTGGCATTACCCCCGAATACACCGTTGGCGAAATGGCTTTGCAACGCAAGATTACCATCGACAAACTCACCTCCGACGGCGTTATTGATATGAATAAGGATCTGGCTTTGCCAATGTTGATTAAGAATATTGCGGTGATTTCTTCGCCTCAGGCGGCTGGCTACGGTGATTTTGTAAACCAGCTCAACAACAATCCTAATGGCTACAAGTTCTTCACCTACCTTTTTGAGGCGTCTATGCAGGGCGATGAGGCTGAAAGTTCCATTATTCACCAACTTGAGCGCATAGCGCGTCATACCGATAAGTTCGACTGCGTTGCATTGATACGTGGCGGTGGCAGCAAGGCCGACCTTAGTTGTTTCGACAAATACCTCCTCTGTCTCAACCTCTGTCAGATACCTTTGCCCATAATCACAGGCATAGGTCACGACCGCGACGAGTCGGTAGCTGACATTGTGGCTAACACCGCGCTCAAAACTCCCACCGCTGTGGCTCAGTTTATTATCGACCGTGCTGAACGTTGCGAACGTATGGTCGACGAGCAGGTGGCGCACATCAAAAATTCACTTCACAACTATATTATCCGCAAGCAGGCACTTTTGGACCGCATTCAGCAAAAAATAGTAGGCAACATGAGGCTCTGTATCCAACGCAACCACAACCGTTTGGACAATACCGTCCGCACTATGGCTATGAAAATGCGAAACAAAGTTAGCGAGTGTCAAATGCAGGTGGATGCCTTAAATGCGCAGATTGAGCTAAACAATCCTTCAAACATTCTGCGCAAGGGATATTCATACACCATGCACAACGGAAAGCCTGTGCTCAACGCATCGAAACTATCTACCGGCGACACCATTACTACTGTATTTTACAATGGCACTGCCGAATCTACCGTAACCCATACCGACAATCATTAATGACCACTATTGGATTAATCTCCGACACGCACGGACATCTCGACGACAAGTTTTTCAACTTTTTAGAGCCTTGCCAGCAGATATGGCACGCAGGCGACATCGGGTCGTTGGCTCTTGCCGACAAGATAGCGGCATTTAAACCCCTTATTGCAGTCAGCGGAAATATCGACGATCAATCTACAAGGCTCGTTTATCCTATGAGCCAGCGTTTTTATGCCGATGGAGCCGATGTGTTTATGACCCATATCGGAGGATTCCCGGCGCACTACTCCACACTGGTGAAAGACGTCTTAAAATGCGATCCACCCAAGATATTCGTATGCGGTCACAGTCACATTCTTCGAGTCATATATGACAAAAAATACGGGATGCTTGTAATGAATCCAGGCGCCGCAGGTATCCAGGGCTTCCATTCGATGCGTACAGCGTTACGTTTTAATATCGACAAAGGCGAAGTATCCGGACTAGAGATATGCGAATTGCCCCGTTGAGCGGCTAAAAACACCCAAAAATGATAATTTATTATCACTTTGTAAATCGTAGCAAACAAAATTTCTAATCAAGTTTGAAAAATGTTTTTTGGCATTTTTTACCGAATATCGCCACTACACAAATTTATAAAGCATAATTAACAACTTATTAACATACACAATACTTTACATTTTTTTCGAGGGCAAAATCGAGGTTGTAAACAAGTTATTAACAATTATTTAGCACATTTGGTACTGATTATCAGTAGTTTAAAAAAAATTAAAAAAATTTTCAAAACTAAACCGTTGATAATTACACCGATAAAACAAAACAAAAAAAAAGGTGTCAAAATAGATTTTTTTTTCTCGAAAATTTTATGAAACTTTACAGCAAAATTCAAAACAAAGCGTACAAGGAAAAAACAAATATTTTTTACAATGGATCTCTCTGCAAAGGAAATATGGAATAAATGCTTGGAATTTATCAAGGATAATGTACCTGCTCTCAGCTACAAAACTTGGTTTATGCCCATTATCCCCCTGAAAGTTGATAAAAATTTATTGACAATTCAGGTTCCATCTCCGTTTTTTTACGAATACATTGAGGAACAATACATCGACATTCTCAGCGCGGTGCTTAAACGTACTCTTGGTCCCGACGCCAAGTTGGAGTACCGTATCTTGGTCGACAGCGGAAAAAAGACCCCCTCGCGTCCTGTCCCTGGCCGTGTTCCGGGCACTTACACTTTCCCTGGCAATGCTCAGCAACCGTATTCGGCACCTCAGCAGCAGCCCCAGCAACAATCTAACTACTCTCCTCAGCAACAACCTCAACTTGGTCCCTACATTATTCCGGGTATCAAAAAAATCAACATCAACCCCCAGTTGAATCCCAACTACACTATCGACAATTTTGTAGAAGGCGATTGCAACCGTCTTGGGCGTAGTGCCGGAGAGGCAATTGTGGCAAGGCTTAGCAAAACACCTTATAATCCGCTGCTTATACACGGAGATAGCGGTCTCGGCAAAACTCATCTTGCCCAGGCTATTGGTAACAGCATTAAAAATGCTTACCCCGACAAATTGGTGCTCTATGTATCAGCCAACAAGTTTCAAACCCAGTATTGCGACGCTGTAAGAAGCAACAATAGGAACGATTTTATCCATTTTTACCAGATGCTCGACGTGCTTATCATCGACGACGTTCAGGAGTTCGCCGGTAAGCAGAGCACTCAGGATACTTTCTTCCACATTTTCAACCAGCTGCAGCAAAACGGCAAACAGATTATTCTCACTTGCGACAAAGACCCGTCGGAACTTAAAGGTCTTTCCAAGCGTCTCCTCAGCCGTTTCAAATGGGGACTTGTTGCCGAAATCACCATTCCCGATTTCCCAACCCGTCTCAACATCCTTCGCAAGAAGGCATACAACGACGGTATGGAAATTCCTGAAGAGGTGCTCGAATACATCGCCCAGATGGTAATCTCAAACGTCCGCGAACTCGAAGGCGCACTTATTTCGATTCTTGCGCAGAGCACGCTAAACCACAAGGAGATTACTCTCGATCTGGCTCGCAATATTCTTGAAAAAATAATCCGCAAACCTAAATACGACCTTACGCTCGAATATATATTAAAGGTGGTATGCGGACATTTTAAGATGAACCCCGACGTGCTCAACACCAAGAGCCGCAAACGCGAGATTGTGCAGGCACGTCAGCTGGCTATGTATTTTGCTAAAAATCTTACCAACAGTTCGTTGTCGGTAATAGGTATGCAAATTGGCAACCGCGACCACTCCACAGTGCTGCACGCTTGTAAAACCGTTGCCGACCTGCTCCAGACCGACAAACAGTTGAAAGCCATCTACGACGAGATTGAGACCAAGTTAAAATACGCAAGTTGAAAATAATCGGTGCGATTTTTGCTTCTTTTCCGTTATATTTATTAACTTTGAATCATTAATTATTAACGGACTAAAAAACTATGTTCAAAAAAATTTTAACCGCAGCTGTTTGTGCTGCAATGTTTTCAACCACTGCTAACGCACAGAAGGGTTTTGCCGCAAATCTCTTTCCCGAATTTTGGGAAGGCGAGTCGTCGCTCAATGTCGAATCTGCCTGCACCACTGCGGAAGGCGATTTCAACAAAGACGGCATCAACGACCTTGCCGTTATTGCCACACCCAAAGACCCCACTCACATGCGTACCCGCGACGACGGATATGTGTACAACTTTAATCCCCGTGTGATGGCGGTCTATCTTGGTCAGCAGGGAGGCAAGCTCAAACGTTTTAAAGAGTATAAAAACACCATTCCCGGCGACGACGAGGAGAACGAAAACTGCATGCACGAAATTGATCTCTCGGTCAACGCCAAAGGTGTGATACGTATCAGCATTGGCATTTTCTGTTCGGCTGGCGGTAGCGAAGTGCCTAGTACAGACTATGTTTTCCGCTATCAAAACGGCGACATATTTTTGATTGGCAAGGATTACGGCTCGTATTCGCGTTACAGCGGCGAGGCTGAAAAAGTTAGCGAAAATTATCTTACACATAAGCGTCAGACTATCACCTACAATATGTTTGAAGAGGGTCAGGAGAAGGAAAAATGGACAAATCTTCCTTCCAAGCCTCTTGAAAAACTTGGAGCTAAACTACTTGAAGCTTTTGTAGATTAAATTGTTGCAAATATGAACCTTACATATCAAGAGGCAGAAAACTACCTGTTTACACAGTTGCCCGTGTTTGAAAAAACCGGGGGTAGCGCTTACAAACCTGGGTTGGATACCGCCAAGTCGATAGACTCGGATTTCGGTTTTCCTCACCGCAGTTACAAGACCGTGCATATTGCCGGCACAAATGGCAAGGGCTCTGTGTCAAACTTCTTAGCCTCCGTTTTACAAGAGGCGGGATACCGCACTGGACTTTTTACATCACCGCATATTGTTGATTTTAAAGAACGTATACGTGTTAACGGTGAAAAAATAGAAGCCGGTTTCGTAACCGATTTTGTAAATCGATATTGTGAGCAGTTCGCATCGCTACGTCCCACTTTTTTTGAGCTCACCTCCGCTATGGCTTTTGAATATTTTCGTGTTAAGAAAGTGGACATCGCCATTATTGAGGTGGGAATGGGCGGACGGCTCGATAGCACCAACATAATTACACCCATACTCTCTGTTATTACCAATATTGCATTGGATCACACGCAGTTTTTGGGTTCTACCCTCAGGGAAATCGCCGGTGAAAAAGCCGGAATCATCAAACGAGGTGTTCCTGTGGTGGTAGGAGAGAGCGACCCGCGTATCAACCCCGTTTTTTTAGACAAAGCGGAACAGATGGAATCGCCTATCATACTCGCATCCAATAAGTTGTCGGCATCTACGGGACAAATTACGCCCGAAGGCAAACAGCTTTTCAATGTGTTTTCGTGTGGCGAACCAGTGTATCGTGGCATCAAGTGCGCACAACTTGGAGCATACCAGCAAAAGAATATAGTTACTGCGATTGCTGCCGTTGAGCAATTGCGACGTTTGGGATTAAATATCACCGACGACAATATTTATAGAGGATTTGAAAACGTTAATAGTAACACTGGTTTCTATGGACGTTGGCAAGTAATTGGCAATCAGCCTCTTGTTGTTTGTGATACAGGTCATAATCCCGCCGGAATTACCTACGTTGCCGAGCAGTTAAACTCTCAGTCATGCCGTCAGCTGCGCATGGTTATTGGCTTTGTTCAGGATAAAGATATTTCATCTATTTTGAAACTTTTGCCCAAAAATGCAGTATACTATTTTGTTAATGCAGATAACCACCGCGCTTTACCAGCCAACGAGTTGTGCTGCATGGCACAGAGATATGGTCTTTCCGGGAATGCCTATTCCTCGGTTGCCGAGGGCTTCGCTGCTGCAAAAAAAGATTCCACTATGGATGATTTCATTTTTCTTGGTGGAAGCAACTATGTAGTAGCAGAGCTTCTTAGTTAACTGATTTTTTTTTAACCATTAATTATACTAATTATGAAAGCAGACATTTGTAATGACCTGACAAAATGCCGTATCATATTGGTTTTAACGGCGTTGTCCCTATTTTTGGGCAATAATGTTGTATTGGCTCAAAATACTCCGATTTATAAAGATGGCAATGTGGCTGTGTATCAGTATTCTCACGGTTGGGAAATTATGCACGGCGGCAACCTTGTAGGCTATGGCGATGGTGTCTTAGATATGGAGACAATTCCTCCCGCTTTTAAGGATCTTATCGACTTTTATGCCGTTGAACCTGTTTCCCCTGTCACCAAACGTCCGAAAACAAAGGCAGCTCCTACTTTGTCGGAAGAATACGGACCGTTGATCAAAACAAAATGGTTTCAACGTTCGCCCTACAACGACCTCTTTCCCGAAATCCCCGACGGCAGCGGAGTGAAGCAACACGCTTTGGTTGGTTGCACATCTGTGTCGTCTGGTATGATGATGAACTTCTTCCACTACTGCAAACCTTTTCTGGTGAAAGGCACTAATACTATCGAAGGCATTTCGCCAAATCTTGTTTCTCCCTTTATCAGCAATGTTAGAACTGAAAACAAGAATGATAAAATTTACGTTACTTTCGATTATGACTTTGCAAAACAATACTCCTCTTCATTGTATACTCCCGACTTTGAAGAAATTAATTCCGATTCCTATGAAGTGTCTAAGTATCTGTTGGCTATAGCTTTTGTGCAGCAAGCCGGTTTTGGATTAGACGTTACTCTCACATTCCGCGACAAGCAGATGAACGCCATTGAAAATCTTTATGGTTACCACTATGATAGTTACAATTATAAAACTATCTCAGGATTGGATTTGAATTACAACAATGTGATAGCCGATGCCATTAAAAAAGGTTGGCCCGTGATTGTAGGCGGACAGACCTCCGAAGGCAGCGGACACTCATATATCATCGATGGTTACGATGGCGAGCTTTACCATTTTGAATACGGCTGGGGCGGCAAAGACAATGGCTGGTTCGCAGTGCCTGCAAAATATGCCCATAATTACAATTTTATCATAGCTCATCCTGATATTGAGGATTTTACATATCTTAAACCAAACCCTAAATATTTGTGTGTAAAAGGCGTTGGTAACAATTTCAACAAAAAAATAGAAATGAAACAGAGCGGCTCTAACAAGTGGTCGTATTGCCAAAAAGAGCCTGTTGACCTTCCTGCTGGTACTTATGAGTATTATTTCGAGTACGCTGATGGTTCTAAATTAGCACCTTATACATCCTCTACTCTTCAATTAGACTACGATACAAGTCCGTTCTCTTGGACCGGACTGTTTACAACCAATCCTGCAAAAATCAAACTTACAAAGGGTTACAAACTCAATTTCTGGCATAAGCTCAACCAGGGCGAGGTGATGATAGAAGGCTTGGATTTCCATGTTGCTATTTCAGGAAAAGTTCTGGACTTGGACAACAATCCTGTGGCTGGAGCTATGGTGACTTATTACGACGCTTGTCCCGTAATTGTGCAAGAAGAAACATATGAGATTACAAACAAATACTATTCTGTACCTAAGTATCCCTCTTGGCGCAAAAATACCTTTGTATCCTCGGCTAACTGCCTTGCTGGAATGGATATCAGAATTCATTCTAAGAAAGGTAATCCAGGAGACCTTATTGTTGCCATTTTAGACTACACCAACAAAGAAGTGTGGAAAAAGCAGATACCTTATAGCCAAGTGGTTACAGGGCAATGGATGCACATCGATTTTGATGAGACTGTCTTTGTAGCCCCTTCTGATCCTTATTATGTGGCACTGGCTTCTGAAGAGTGGGAGTCTGGCACGAACACTTATTATACTTCGTGCGATGAAGAGCATAATATTTCTTATCGTATCTATTCGTCTGATATACCTTTTATCAACTCTCGTTCCGACGGCAGCTATTCTTGTTCAGTAGATAAATATTCGTCGTTAACACTTTCTGCGTTTAGCAAAGATATGGTTTTCAATACTCTTGAATTCGAAAATGTTACCGAAGACCTTACTGAACAGAATATCGTTCAAACAGGTTTTACATTTGTGGATATTTCGGGTTCGGTTTTAGACAAGGATAATCAACCGATTGCAGGGGCTGTTGTTACCACCGCCGCCACTCCGCCTGAGCCAGTTGTGGATAATTCAAATCCTACTCCCAGCGACAATGGCTACCGTGCCAAAGTGGAAGGTGTGCTTTGCGACTTTGTCCCCACAGTAGAATATCTCAGCCAACTGGATATTATGATGTTTTATGAGGGCGATCCTGGTAAACTCTACGTTTCTCTACTTGACAATTCGCTCAATACTCTTTGGACTACTTCTATCACCACTTCGCAAATTCAAGGACATAAGACGTTCACACAGTTAAAGTTCGACAATCTTGTGAAGGTGGTTCCCGGTGAGAATTATTATATCAAACTGTCGGCTGATGTCTGCAACGACGACAACCGTTACAACTACTACTACGACGCCACCAATAAGAGGATGGTTTATCAAGTATGGGGTTGCGACGATTATTATACCTATTCGGGTTCCGACGGCAAATACGTTTACCGCACCGACGGCGGATTCACTGGTCAATTGCACGCTTTCTTCGAAGATAAGGCTTTCGGCACTGTTTCATTGACCGAACAATATGTGAATATTTCGAATATGAACTTTGTTGAAAACGGCGAAAGCATTGTTGTTGTTCCCAATCTCGTTTCTATTTCGGTTCAGAAACCTACTAAAACTCTGTATGTTATTGGCGATAGTTTCGATCCCACGGGAATGATTGTTAAAGCAAATTACGACAATGGTTCTTTCAAACCTCTTACCTCTGGATACGTTCTTTCTGGTTTTGATAGCAATACCGAAGGCACCAAGACTATCACTGTGAAGTATGGCGAATTTACAACTACATTTACTGTAAAAGTGGGCAATGTGGTAGAATATTCGCTCACCTTCCTTATTGATGGACAAATCTATGGTGATGTGGAGTATTACCAGTATGGAGATGCTGTTACCATGCGTGCCGACCCTGTGAAAAATGGTTATAAGTTCAAAGGTTGGGATCAAGTGATAACATCTATGCCCGATTACGATGTGGTTATCGAAGGCTCTTTCGACAAAATCACTGCCGTATCTTCTATCGACAAATCTTACGACGTTAAAGTTTGGGCTTATCAGCGGGTTATCTATATCGAGAATGCCATTGAAGCCGATTATTCAATCGTTGACCTCAGCGGCCGCACTATAAAGCAGTCGAAGTCACAATCCTCTCGTTGCGAAATCAACATTGGCAAGAGCGGCGTTTTTGTGGTTAATGTGGCAGGAAGAAGTTTCAAAGTAATGTTGTTCGATTAGATTTTTTGTTAATTTTGCACGCGAACTTTAAAATAAATAAAAATGCACCAACTTGTAGACGACCTTATAAAGATAGCTATTGCCGAAGACCTTGGCGATGGCGACCATACTTCGCTCTCTACTATTCCCGCCGATGCGCAGGGAAAGGCGAAACTCATTATCAAACAAGACGGTATCCTTGCCGGCATCGACGTGGCTTTGGAGATTTTCAAGATTATCGACAAAGATTTGAAAGTTGAACTCTTTCTCAAAGACGGCACCGAGGTTAAAAAAGGCGACATCGCTTTCACAGTGTCGGGTCGCGTAATATCAATATTGCAGGCAGAACGTCTTGTGCTCAACTTTATGCAGCGTCTTAGCGGCGTGGCTACTCAGACACACATCTACGCTGCCAAAATCGCCGACCTCAAGACCAAGGTGCTCGACACCCGCAAAACCACTCCGGGCATGCGCCTTCTCGAAAAAGAGGCTGTGAAAATTGGCGGAGGCTGCAACCACCGTATCGGACTTTTCGACATGATTCTTATCAAAGACAACCATGTGGATTTTGCCGGCGGTATCAAGAACGCCATTCTCGCTGCTCAGAACTACTGCAAAGCCAAGGGCAAGAATCTCGACATCGAAATCGAGACCCGCAACTTTGACGAGATACGTCAGGTTTTGGAAATTGGCGGTGTGCGCCGTATCATGCTCGACAACTTCAACGTGGAAGACACCAAGAAGGCTGTGGAACTTATCAACGGACGTTTTGAAACCGAATCGTCGGGCGGTATCACATTAGACAACCTGCGCGACTACGCTCTCGCCGGTGTCGACTTTATTTCGGTTGGCGCACTCACTCATCAGATTAAGAGTCTGGATATGAGTTTAAAAGCTGTGTAATAGTTTTATCAGTATAATTTCTTCATCAGGGCGTACATTTTGTGCGCCCTTTTTTTTGTAGAATATTGATGTTGATATAGATACAAAAAAAAAGGAGAACAATTCACATTGTTCCCCTTAGCTAATTATTAACCTAAACCTTTATATTATGAAAAAAACATACTTAAAATTTATCCCTTTCTTCTATTACGATGCAAAAATAAGTTGTCTATTTTATTTACACAAATAATTTTAGTTAAAAAATGTTAATCCTTTTCTATTCTCTAATTTGATTAACTTACCTTAATTAATACGACAATTCAGATTATTTGTTTCGTTTTTTTTGTATTTTTGTGCGGAAAAAATTTGCAAATATTATGTCAGAAAACAACATTATTAAAAAGGTTACAACCCAAACTCTTCAGCAGATGAAAGAGAGCGGCGAAAAAATTTCGATGCTCACCTGCTACGACTATTCCACAGCTAAAATTTTTGATGCCGCCGGTATCGATGTAATTCTTGTGGGCGATTCGCTCGGCAACGTTATGCTCGGTTATCCCACAACCCTGCCCGTTACTGTTGACAATATGATTACCTACGCAGCAAGTGTGGTTCGCGCTGTTAAACGTGCTTTTGTGGTGGTGGATATGCCATTCGGCTCATATCAAGGCGACCCAAAACTCGCTGTCAGCAACGCTGTACGTATTATGAAAGAAACTGGTTGCCAGGCTGTTAAAATCGAAGGCGGACAAGAGATTGAAGCTTCTTTTAAGGCGATTCTCTCGGCTGGAATTCCTATTATGGGTCATTTGGGACTTACTCCTCAGAGTGTCAACAAGTTTGGTGGATACGGTCTTCGTGCCAAGGGCAGTGAGGAGGCTCAGCAATTGTTCCAAAATGCTCAGTTGCTTCAAGATTACGGATGTTTTTCTGTAGTATTAGAAAAAATTCCCGCTCATCTGGCTACCGAAGTTACCAAAACACTTTCCATACCCACTATCGGCATTGGTGCTGGCAGCGAATGCGATGGTCAAGTGCTTGTATATCAAGATATGATGGGTATTACCGATATGGCTTTGCCTAAGTTTGTTCGTAAATATGGAAATTTGGGGCAATATATGTCGAATGTGGTTTCTGAATATATAAGTGACGTAAAATCAGGAGCTTTCCCATCTTCTGAAGAATCTTATTAATATGAAAGGTTTTTGGCATTATATATTATTAGTTTGTCTGTTGGCTGGTTGCGCCGACCCTGAGGTTGTTTTTGAAACTCTTCCGTCGGGTGTTCAATACGCTTTTGTTGAACGCAACGAAGATGGTGAATTTGCCAATGCCGGCGACGCGTGGGTGTTGGATGTGCAATATTATTCCGACACCGATTCGCTTTTGTTCGACAGCCGCAGCGTAACATCCAAATTTACAATGGAATGTCCCGCTGATAGTATGATCGGTTGTGTTGAAGAGGCTCTTCATCTCATTCACAGTGGCGACAGTATGATAATAAAGGTTGATGCTGAGAGGTTTTTTGCTATTTCGCGCGGCATCGAAATGCCCGACTTTATAAAGCGTGGCAGCCTGCTTACTTTTTATGTAAGATGTAATGGCGTTGTTCCTAAAAGCACTCTCGAACAGCAATTTGGAGAATATATCAGCAAGATGATGGCTAACGAGAAAATGCTGATTTCCAATTATATCGAACGTGAACAGATAGCCACTGTGCCTTCCCCTACAGGTTTGTACAAAATTGTTCTGAAACCTGGTACTGGTAAGCAAACGGCTGCAAACAAGACTGTTACTGTGCATTATGTAGGAATGTTTGTGGAGGGCACTGAGTTTGACAATAGTTACAAACGCAACAAACCGCTCACTTTCAAGCTTGGTGAGGATCTTGTGATTCCAGGTTGGGAAGAGGGTATTGCCACAATGAAAAAGGGAGAGAAAGCGCGTCTGGTGTGTCCTTCTAATCTGGCTTACGGTCCAGAAGGTACAAAGGGAATACCGCCGTTCTCAACTTTGGTTTTTGATATAGAAATGATTGATTTTAAATAAATTATGAAAAATATTAATCTATTCGGCAAAAGTGCTTTAATGCTGTTGGTGTTGGCTTTGGCATTTGTTTCGTGCAACAAGATGGATCATCGCGAAGAAGCTGAGGAGTTGCAGATTGAAAGTTTCAAAAAATCTGTCAAGTCCGACACTATTAAAGTTTACGAACTTGATGGCGTTATTTTAGCATTACAAGCTGTTGGTACAGAGGAATATGCGCCAGAAGATACAATCACTTTGACCTATACAGGAATTGCCCTTCAGCAGAATGTTACTTTTGCGCAAAAGGATATTGTGCGTGTAGTTTATGGCGACAACGATTTGATCGAAGGTTGGAAGATAGCCCTCCCGTATTTGCGCAAAAATTCAAAAGGATTGCTTCTGATTACCTACAACAAGGGTTACGGCAAGGAACGAGTAGGTGTGGTTGATCCTTATTCTACTTTGAAATTCACTTTTACGGCTCAATAGGTTAAACCCTAAAGCCTTCGTGCTCAAATCGTTCGAGATCTTCGTCGATAGTCATTTCGGTTTCAGGAGCAAGTTCGTTGCCCACTTTGCAACCGTTGATACCGGCGCTAAGTGCTTCTCCCTCAATTATTTTTATCAACGACCTGCCTCCGCCGAGTCTTATGTCGGCTCGTGGGTTTATAAATCGGAATATGGCTATTGTTGTGAGTATTTCTTGACTATCTAATGGTTTGGTTAGAGGCATTTCAATTCCATACTGAGGCGTAAGTATATGTATAGGAATTGATTTTATGCCTAAGTCGCGGATTTTAAGGGCTATTGCAATTCTATCGTCAATGCTTTCACCCATACCGACTATAAGTCCGCAGCAGATGTCGAAACCTATTTCCCGAGCTGTTTTTATTGTCTCAATTTTTTTGTCGTAACTGCAAGTGGTACAGAGCTTTGAATATAGTTCTGGCGACGTTTGCAAGTTGCATTGTAATGTTGTAATGCGGCTCTCCTTTTTTAATCGGAGCATTTGCTCTTTGGTAAGATGACCGAGCGATGCGCAAAGCCTAATGTTTGTTTGGTCGTATATTTTGTTGCTCAGTTCTATTATCTGAGTTAGTTTGTTGTCGGTGATATCGTTCGACGATGATGCCAGCGAAAGTCGTTTTACGTGTTTTTGAAAATAATTTGCGGCATATTTGAGCGCCTTTTCTTCGTCAATTATGTTGTACTCGATGATAGGCGTGGTAGATTTTTGGCTGAAAGCGCACCATTGGCAGTTGTAGCGGCATTTGGTGGATTCTACCCTTATCACTGAGCATAAATCAAAACTTCTGCCTTTGAACTTGGCGCGTATTTGGTTTGCGCTGTAATAGAGGGCTTCTATATTGCGGGTTTTTGCAAGTGCTTTGGCTTCTTGCTCCGTAATTTCATAACCGTCGAATATTTTGTCTTTCAGCTCTTTAATTTGCGCGAAGTTCATAGTTACAAAAGGTTTTTGATGCGTTGGAACTCTGATTCAAAGTTGGGTGTAAATATCTCTTTGCCAATATTTTGCTCTATCTCTTGTTTTGTCCAGAAACGTCCGTCGTCTATTTCGTCAACAGATATTATCTTGGGATTTTCGTAATGGCATTTGTATACGTTTATTACCTCGGTTTCCACTTTGCCCTGCCAGAGATACTTGGTAATTTTTTCAAATTCACCGTTTTCTACGCCGGCTTCTTCCCATGCTTCGCGTTTAAGGGCGAGAGTTTCCTCTTCGCCGTAAACAATATGGCCTCCCACTGCGGTGTCCCATTTTCCGGGCTGGATTTTTTTTGCCATAGAGCGCTTTTGAAGGTAGATTTCGCCTTTGCTGTTGTAGATATGTACGTGAATTACAGGGTGTATCAGGTGCGAACCATTGTGACATTCGCTACGCCAGGCACTCCCTATCACATTGCCCTCGCTGTCGGTGATGGGCAACATCTCCTCTTGGTCCGCCGATATGTGTATCTGTTCCGACATTTTTTTTGTTTGCAAATTTAAAAAAAAGATTTTTTTCCGTCTTAGTTTTTCACGGTTTTTGTTTATAAGGAGATGAAAAATGCCTTTTTGGGCGTTACTATATAATAAAGGTGTAACTAATTTAATCTTTTCAGATGAAAAAACTATTTATATTGCTGATTGGCATTGCGTTATCAGTGGTTTGCTATGCTCAGGACGTGAAAGACGTATATAAGGAAGGCAAAGATTTGTACGACGCCAAAAAATACACGGAGGCAGTTGCCAAGTTTAATTCCGCAGCCCAGCAGGGCAACAAGAAGGCTCAATACTATCTCGGACGCTGCTACGACAAGGGTAGGGGAGTTTCCGAAGACAATGTAAAGGCGTTTGAGTGGTATCAAAAATCGGCATCACAAGATTATCACAAGGCACAGTACGAGCTTGGTCGCTGCTACAAAAAAGGCAAGGGAACAGAAAAAAACCTCGTGAAAGCCGCCGAATATTTTCAAAAAGCAGCCACTCAGGGCAATGCTGAGGCTCAATACGAACTTGGCAAATGCTACTTAAAGGGTAAAGGCGTATCGCTCAATGAAGAAAAAGCGGCAGAACTATTCCGTCAGGCGGTTTCTAATCCAAAAGACGGTGCCGATGTGCTTAAAAAAATCAAGAAAGACGCTGCCGATGGAGACGCCGACGCAAAAAAAATTCTAAAAATGATAAAATAACTAACTTTTTTGAGTTTTTTTTTAGTTTTAATAATGAAATAATTTATACATTTGCATACTGAATCAATAAAAGGTAACATGGAACTGACTGAACTCACCTCAATATCGCCGGTAGACGGCCGTTACAGAAGCAAAGTTGACGAGATAGCCGAATATTTTTCGGAATTCGGACTTATTAAATACAGGGTTATGGTAGAAGTGGAATATTTTATCGCCCTCTGCGAAATTCCGCTTCCTCAACTCAAAGATTTTGACCGCGCACTTTTTAAACCGTTGCGTGCCGTATATCGCAAGTTTGAAACTGCCGACGCATTGAGAATTAAGGAGATAGAAAAAACTACCAACCACGATGTTAAGGCTGTGGAGTATTTCTTGCGTGAGAAATTCGATGCTTTGGAAATTCCTCAGTACAAGTCGTTTATCCATTTTGGACTCACTTCGCAGGATATCAACAATACCGCAGTGCCTTACTCGTTGCAGGCTGCTTTCAACAATGTCTATCTTCCTTTGTTAGACAAAGTTACCCTTCAACTTTACCACCGTGCTGGCGAATGGGCGGAGGTTTCGATGCTTGCCCGCACTCACGGTCAGCCTGCAAGTCCCACCAGATTGGGCAAGGAGATTGAGGTGTATGTAGAGCGTTTGCAAACTCAGATGGGATTGTTGAAACTTGTGCCTTTTTCGGCTAAGTTCGGCGGCGCTACTGGCAATTTCAACGCTCACCATGTGGCTTATCCCGATATTGACTGGACAAGGTTTGCAAATTCGTTTGTAAATCATGTACTTGGTTTGGAACGTAGCCAAGTTACCACTCAAATAGAACATTACGACAATTTCGCCGCTTTCTGCGACGGAATGAAACGTATCAACACCATCCTTATCGACCTTTGTAGGGATATTTGGATGTATATTTCGATGAACTATTTTAAACAGAAACTCAAAGAGGGTGAAGTTGGTTCGTCGGCTATGCCTCACAAGGTTAACCCCATCGACTTTGAAAACGCTGAAGGCAACCTTGGCATCGCAAATGCTATATTCACACATTTGGCTCAGAAACTTCCTGTTTCGCGTTTGCAGCGCGATCTTACCGACAGCACAGTTCTCCGCAACGTAGGTGTGCCTATCGCTCACACTATCATTGCTATGAAATCGTTGCTCAAAGGTCTCGACAAATTGATTCTCCACAAAGAGTCTATCGACGCCGACCTCGAAAACAATTGGGCTGTATGTGCCGAGGCTATCCAAACAGTTTTGCGTCGCGAATGTGTACCCAATGCTTACGAAAAACTCAAAGAACTTACCCGTGTAAACCGTCAGATTACTGCCGACGATATTCACGGATTTATTCAAACCTTAGATGTAAACGACTCTGTAAAAGAGGAACTTATGAAGATTACTCCGTTTAATTATACGGGCATTTAAGGTGAAGTTTTTAGTAACGATATTTTTGTTGGTTTCAACGTTTACACTTGAAGCCCAAACGCTAAAAATTGCTTTATTAAAATATTCAGGCGGCGGCGATTGGTATGCAAATCCTACGTCGCTGCCTAATCTTGTAAAGTTTTGTAATCAACATCTAAGAACCAATATTTCTAACGATATTCCCACAGTGGAGCCTGGCAGCGCCGAGATTTTCAACTATCCTTATGTGCACGCCACAGGTCACGGCAATGTGGAATTTTCGGGTTCGGATATCGAAAATCTTAGGCTTTACCTTATGTCGGGAGGTTTTCTACATTTCGACGACAACTATGGCACAAGAGATTTTGTGTTTCGCGAAATGAAACGAGTTTTTCCTGATAATCAATTGGTTGAGATTCCTTCTTCGCATTTGATTTTTCATCAAAAATACCATTTTAACCACGGTTTGCCCAAAATTCACGAGCACGACAACCATGCTCCTGTGGCTTATGGTATTTTTATCGAAGATAGGCTTGTGTTTTTATACACTTGGGAATGTGACCTTGGCGACGGTTGGGAAGATCCTGAGGTTCACAACGATACACCTCAAAAACATTTGGAGGCTTTGCAAATGGGCGCCAACATCATTGAGTATGTTTTTAATCACAATTAATTATCAATCAAACGATTGGTGAATTAATAAGCCACAAAACCGAATTTTTTTACATGGCTTGGCATTTCTAACACGGCGCGTGTCATTACACCTTTGGCTGTGTAGTTTGGGTGAGCGGCAATTGTGCTCAGCAGCCAAAGTTCAAAAACAAAACTATTCATAAAGTCCACATCACGTGTATATCCTGTAATCATACGCGCATTTGTGTGACGTTTAAATGCCTTTATCTCTTCTTCTTTCATACGCAGCGAACTGCACGATCCAAAATGCACGTTGCGGTTTAGGAATAGATTTTCGTGCTTGTTGGCAAATGTGCGAAGGTTGAGATTAACTCCGTTGGCAAATTCTATTGCGCTTTTGGCACCGTGAAAGCACAAATAAACCATATCGTATGCGGAGTACGAACTATAATTTAGATGGTTAATATAGTATTCAAAGTCCTGAGATGTAGCCACTTGGCGAAACGCATAGGGAATATTCATCGTATTTTCAATAAATTCGAGCAACGATTTAGCCGCCGATTTCTTTTTTAAATCTTGAATCGACTTGTCCCATTCGGTTTCTAAACAAAATATTTTGTTCATATACGTTTGTTTTTTTGAGTACGCAAATATAATAAAATATACTTAATGTACAAAAAAATATATATTTTTTCTCAAAAAAAAGAGTGAGTAAGATGTTTGCCCTTATTGTAAATCAAATAATTGTTATTAACTTTGCGCCATAAATTTAGAAAAATGATTACAGTACAGAATTTAGCGATACAATTCGACAAAAAGCCTCTGTTTGAGGATGTTAACTTAAAGTTCACACCCGGCAACTGCTATGGTGTTATCGGCGCAAACGGCGCAGGAAAGTCCACTTTTTTGAAAATTCTATCGGGTGACCTCGATTCTACTCGTGGTACAGTAGAACTCGGTCATGGCGAACGTCTCTCTGTTTTGAAACAAAACCACTTTGAGTTTCAGGATTTTACAGTTTTAGACACTGTACTTATGGGACACCGCAAATTGTGGGACAATATGCAGAAGAAAAACGAACTTTACGCCAAAGCCGATTTCAACGACGAGGACGGTATTGTGCTCGGTAAACTTGAGGACGAATTTGCCGAAATGGACGGTTGGAACGCAGAAAGCAACGCCGCAGCACTTCTCAGTGGTCTTGGTATCAAAGAAAACCTTCACGACCAATTGATGAAAGACATAAGCGGTAAAGAACGTGTGAAAGTGCTTCTTGCTCAGGCTCTTTTTGGTAATCCCGACAACCTTTTGCTCGACGAGCCTACCAACGACCTCGACCTTGATACTGTACTTTGGTTAGAGAACTATCTTTCTAATTTTCAGAATACTGTGATTGTAGTTTCGCACGACCGTCACTTCTTGGATAATGTTTGCACCGATATTGTGGATATCGACTTCAACAAGATTCGCATGTTCTCGGGCAACTATTCATTCTGGTACGAAAGTTCACAACTTGCTCAACGTCAGCAGGCTGCACAAAACAAGAAGGCTGAAGAGAAGAAGAAAGAACTTTTGGAATTTATCCAGCGTTTTAGCGCCAACGTTGCCAAGAGCAAGCAGACCACAAGTCGCAAAAAGATGCTCGAAAAACTCAACATTGAGCAGATTGCACCTTCTACTCGCCGCTATCCCGGTATTATTTTCACACCGGAGCGTCCTGCCGGCGACAAGGTGCTTGAGGTAAAAGATCTCTGCTACGAACTCAATGGTGAAATTCTATTTAAAAATATCACCTTCAACATTGAGCGCAACGACAAAATAGCCCTTCTCTCGCACGACCAACGCGCCACCACTGCATTTTTCCGCATTATCAACGGCGAAATCCAACCCACTGCTGGTACTTTTGCTTGGGGTCAAACCATCACCACGGCTTATCTCCCCTTAGACAATAGCGAGTTTTTTAAAAAAGACATCTCAATCAAAGATTGGCTCGGTCAGTTTTCGGAAGATACCACAGAGGTATTTTTGCGTGGCTATCTTGGTAAGATGCTTTTCTCTGGCGACGACATCAACAAAAAATGCACTGTGCTTTCGGGAGGTGAGAAAATGCGCTGCATGATTGCCCGCATGATGCTTCAAAATCCCAATTTGATAATGCTCGACCATCCTACCAACCATTTGGATATGGAGTCGATTCAGGCCTTCAACAATAATATGAAGACCTACCCCGGCAACATTATTATGACCTCGCACGACCATGAGTTTATTCACACAGTCTGCAACCGTATTCTTGAAATCACTCCTAACGGATTGATTGATAAATATATGGATTTTGAAGATTATATGGAAGATGAAAAAATCAAGGCTCTCCGTGAGTCTAAATATGTATAGTTGTTTTTAAAACGTTTTTTTGAAAAAGGTGTTCTTCATTTTTAGGGGAGAGCACCTTTTTTGTTGTCTTTAATATGAACATATCTCATTAAAAACCTATTTCCTATGAAAAGATATCTAATCATTTCGTTTTTGCTATTTGCATTTTTGAGTGTTTCGGCTCAAAATGATACCATCGTCAAAAAATTTGGTGACGTTAAGCCCGAAGATTTTGTGCCCACCGAATTAGAAAAAATGGGCGGATATAAGGCGGTGATATTGCTGAATCAACGTTCGGTATATTTTGATGTTTTTCATTCCCAACTACCGACTCATCCTTCAACATCAGCCATTTATTGGGATTTACGTTTTGTAAATACCTATCACATACGTTATAAAGCCTTGGAAGATAATTTTTTAGATGAAAACAAGTTCGTTATCCCTTTCAGCGGACGTTATGAATACGAATTTCTTCCTAAAGTGAGAGCTGAGATTTTTTCTTGTGTCAACAACAAGGTTGTATCCAAGAAAATTAAATTTAAAAATACCAAAATTATCAACCGCGACAGTATTCTCAGTCGTATGGAAATCATTTTTCCCGATATCAAACGTGGAGATATTGTTGATATAGAGTATACTGTGGCTTCGTTTGATTATTTAAATCCCGCTAAATGGGATTTCCATCACGAGTATCCTTGCCTTGTGTCGCAAGTGGTTACTGTTTTTCCAGACAATATTTCTTACGACGTGATTATTACCGGAGAGAATATTCCTGTTAATAAAATTGTTAAGCCACATACAATTATCTATTCTGTAGATCGAACTTATTATTATACTTATATGGCAAAAACTACAGAACAATTGTCGTATAGATTGCCGGGCGAAAAGACTTTTTGTACAGCTTACAATACGCTCCCAGTGGATACTATGTATAATTTTATGCCTCAAAAAAATTATAACGATGCACAACTTTATCTTCGTCCGAAAAAGTTTACTGATGAGTATACTGCGGGTATGGATGGTTGGAGTAGATTAATATCTATGCTTCGGAAGTATGCTGATCCTGATTGTAGATATAAATCGCAATACGAAGTGAGGAGTATGCCGACAGTAGACTCGTATGTTACTTTTGAAAGCGGCAATTGGAAACGTTTTAACAAACGTCAACGTCAGAGTCCTGTATTTTGGAAACCTATTCTCAAATCATTTTTGCTCCCTGACAAGCTTGCCAATTTGTATGATGATTTTGATGGGTTGGATTCGCTTACTATGTTAAAACAAATTTACGGCTTTGTAACATCTAACGTGAAGTGGGATAGTACTTTTGCCAACTATATAGCCCATTATCCTGAAGATGTCTTACAAAAAGGATCTGGCAGTAGCGCAGAAATCAACGGCACTTTTGTTTCTCTTTTGCGGCGTGCTGGATTTAACGCCTTACCTGTTTTTTCTGCCACAAGGGATTTTGGTATGGTAGATTCTACATATGCCAATACATTACAATTCAATAATATACTTGCTTATGTTACATTTACCCAAAACGATTCGTTGAATTCCTTTTTAATTGATGCTACATGTCCTGAACGTAACTTTGATGTACTTAATGCTCAGAATATCAATAATATGTATTTGGTGATGGATTTAGATAAATCTACTCATTCTTTTCTTGTATATCCTCCTTCCTCAAACAATGTGCGTATCGTTTCAGCCGAATTGAAAAACAACGATTGGGTTATTTCCGAAAAATCCACCGGACTTTTTGCTGTTGAAAATAGTGATTATCTAAAATCTCATAATCCGGAACAATATGTTAAAAGTCGTTTTGATTTTAATAATTCAGAAATTAGACATTTGAATAGCAACAACGAAAATGGAGTTTTTGAATTTAGTGCCCATATCTCACATACTAATGCGGATGCAATATCCATAATGCGCAATCTTATAGGTGAGAATCCTTTTCCCGAGTTGGTGCGCACTGTGCCAGTGGATTTTATTTACCCTCGCAAATATAGTTTTGTGATATATTCCAATGATTTGTTATCTTTCCCCGAACAATCTTTTAATTCATGCAACAATAAACTTTCGGCTCATATTTATGTTGACAATTCCAATAGCTCGTCGGCACTACATTTAGATATCAACATCACCGAAACAATGTTTAGCGTAGCTGAATATGATTATTTAAGAAAGTTTTTTGATGATATATACATTTTTTTAGGTAATTAATGTAATTATGTGATTTTCTTAATTAATTTTTTCTTTTTTATATTTACCTTTGCAAAAATATAAAAATATGAGCAACATTAATTTGAAAAACAGAAGTCTGCTGACATTGCTCGATTTCACTCCTGATGAAATCAATTATCTATTGCAGTTGGCAGCCGATTTGAAACAAGCCAAATCGCAAGGTACAGAGGTAAAGCACCTTACTGGAAAAAATATAGCATTGGTATTTGAAAAAACCTCCACCCGCACACGTTGTGCGTTTGAGGTAGCCGCAGCCGACCAAGGCGCTCATACAGTGTATATTACACCGTCGGCAAGCCAAATTGGTCACAAAGAGTCTATCAAAGATTCTGCCCGTGTGTTCGGACGCATGTTCGACGCCATTGAGTACCGCGGTTTTGGACAAAACATAGTGGAGCAGCTGGCAGAATTTTCAGGCGTTCCCGTTTGGAACGGTCTTACTAACGAGTTTCACCCCACTCAGGTACTTGCCGACTTGCTTACCATGAAGGAGCATATCAACAAGGACGTTAAGGATATGAAGTTCGCATTTCTGGGCGACCTCCACTGCAACACTTCCAACTCGCTGTTGGTGATTGCCTCCAAATTGAGCATGGACATCCGTCTGGTAGGTCCGAAGAAACTTTTCCCCGACAATGTACTGGTAGAAAAATGCAAAGCCATTGCCCTTACCACCGGCGCTAAAATCACCATCACCGAGAATATCGAAGAGGGTGTGAAGGGTTGCGATGTGATATACACCGACGTCTGGGTTTCGATGGGCGAGCCTGTGGAAGTGTGGAAAGAGCGCATTGATATGCTTTTGAAATACCGTGTCGACAGCAACTGCCTCAAACTTACTGGCAATCCCGACGTTAAGTTTATGCACTGTCTGCCCGCATTCCACGATTTGGACACCAAGGTGGGACGTCTGATTTACGATCAATATGGTCTCGACTGTATCGAAGTTACCGACGAGGTGTTTGAATCGCCCGCATCGATAGTTTTCGACGAGGCAGAAAACCGTATGCATACCATTAAGGCTGTGATGGTTGCCACCCTCGGCTAATAAAATTTTAGAAAAAACACACACCTTTTGTTCGTGGTGTGTGTTTTTTTTTTATCTTTGCACCACAATCAATTAGTTTTTATCCTATGGACGAAGACCCTTATAATTTAGAAAACTGTAAATTTTTCCCTGAGGGGTAAGAACGTTTCTTTTTTGAAGCCTCCTGCCCGCTCGGGCAATTAATTTTGGAGGTTTAACAATGATTCAGATGTACAGAAGTTTCCTGGGCGCAGAGAAGTTCAGTGAACTTGAAAATGGATGTTGGGTGCATTGTGTACAGCCCGACAGCGAGGAGGTAGAACTCTTGCAGGAAAAATTCAAAGTTCCGCAAGACGTTATACAAGATATTCTCGACAACGACGAGCGGCCTCGTTACGAAGTTGACGACGAGTGGAGTATGATAATTCTCCGTATCCCTGTGGAAACCACCGGAGACTCTATGAACTACACCACCTACCCGCTTGGTATCTTCATGGGCGAAGATTATACAGTTACTATTTGTAACGTACCAAACAATGTGTTGCCCGTTGACCAGCCTTCTGTTTATCGGAATTCTTCGCAACCTGTATACGACCGCATCAACTTTACCCTAAACCTCTTTATCCGCAGTGCAAATTCGTTTATGTACTACCTGAGGCAGATAAACCAGCATACTTCTTTGATTGAAAAGGAGATAGAAAAATCTATCCGAAACAAGGAGCTCAACAAATTGTTGAAGTTGGAAAAATGCCTCGTATTCTTCATCACCTCGCTAAAAAGCAACGAACTGGTTCTCGCCAAGTTTAAGAACTCTAAAAAGACAATGTTCAGCGAAATCAACGAGGACTTGATCGAAGACGCTATGATTGAAACCAAGCAGGCTATTGAGATGGCGCAGATTTACAGCAACATTCAAAGCGGCATGATGGATACATTTGCAAGCGTTATTTCCAACAACCTCAACGTGGTGATGAAACAGATGACTTCGGTTTCTATTATCTTGATGATACCCACATTGATAGCAAGTTTCTTTGGTATGAACGTTCCCAACGGCATGGAAACCTGGGTTTGGGCTATGCCTTTGATACTCGTGTTCTCAATATTGATGGCTTTTATAGGTATCAAGATTTCGCGGCACAAGCAGTGGTTGTAACTATCAACCAATCAGTATTTTACTAAAATAATAAAGATATGGATAATAATTCACGACCATTGATTTTGGTTTGCAACGACGACGGCATTTTTGCAAGGGGTTTGAAAGAACTTGTTACGGCTGTCTTGCCCTTGGGCGAGGTGGTGGTGGTAGCGCCCGACAAGCCTCAGAGCGGCAAAGGTCACAGCATTACGCTCGACCTGCCTCTGTGGTACAGGCGTTCAAATATTTTTGGTCCCGACGTTTTGGCGTTTAAGTGCACCGGCTCGCCTGCCGACTGTATCAAAATAGCATTGTACAAGATACTTTCGCGCAAACCCGACATCATTCTCAGCGGCATCAACCATGGTTCTAATTCAAGTATCAACCAACTCTACTCCGGCACAATGGGCGCTGCTATCGAAGGTGCTTTGCACAATATTCCCTCTGTGGGATTTTCTATTCTGAATTTTTCTTCTGATGCCGATTTTAGCGATGTGGCATCTTATGTAAATATGATTACATCCAGGGTGCTGGAACACAAACGCGAGAACAATATCTGCCTTAATGTCAACATTCCAAATCCCTCCGAATCGCCTATCAACGGTGTGAAGATAACCCGTATGAGCCGAGCCATGTGGGACGAATATTACGAGGAGAACATCCATCCTAACAACCGCAAGATGTATTACTGGCTTTGTGGAAAGTTTATCAATCACGAGCCCGACGCCGAAGATACCGACGAACACGCTCTCTCTCAGGGTTATATCTCAATCTGTCCTGTAAAAGTGGATTATACCGATTATGAGCTGAAAAACGAATTGTCGCAGTGGGATTTTCAACGGCTTGCCGACGAAGGACCTTTCATATACGAGTCAACAAACGCTTCCAATTCTTCCCTTGATACTGATTGATAATCGTCGGGAATGAAGAATTCGGTATCGTCAACATCTTCGCTCACCACTTCTACCGCCCTCATATTCATACTTATATTGTTGAGCCTTACTTGAAAACTCAGCAGCACACCGTCGATATTGTGGTAGGGGGTGTTGGTGTTGGGACATTTGATGCTTATGTCGTTGGTATAGTATAGTTCGTAAGGCAACTCGCTTGCTTCGGGACAGTAAGCCAAAATCTTCTTGCATTTGTATCCGCAAATAGTGAGAGTGTCGTCGGTGTAGGTGAGCTTGATATTGTGCATTGATTTATAGCCGAATGGATATTCCGAAAAATCAGCCTTGTACATCATTTTTTGGTTCATGATTCTGAACAATGAGTAATTTGTTCGAGTTTTAAAGTTGCTGACGTATATTAGGTTGAATACTTTCATAAATCCAGTGATGTTGATAACAGTGTTGTTACCCTTGAATTTCATTTCCATCGTTTCGGGAAGAAGCGACACCAGACTTGTCTGTCCCTCTTCTTTCGGGTATTCGATTGCATATACTATTTTGCCTTCGTTTATTTTGCCAAATTCGGCAATGCTGTTGCACGAGATTGTTGTCAAGGTTATCAGCAATGCCACGACGGCAATTATTGTGTTGCGCATTTATTGAATTTTTTTTGATCAGTTATGTGTTTTTTGCAAATCACAAATATATGAATTTTTCTTAAAACAAATAATTTAACCTTTAATTTTTCTTAATTTATGCAGTTATGATGTTTTTTTTGAGCTTTTTCCCTAAATTTGCAGTTAATAAAAGATTTAGAGATGACAAAACTTTGTTTGATTTTTTTGTTGTTGGTGTCGTCGTGCGCTGTTTTTGCCCAAGAGACATCAAAGGCGGTGAGCATTGTGGAAGACAAGTACAAGGTTAACACCGCATTCCAACCTGGCGAGGTGCTTGTTTACGACCTAAAATACGGCATTGTAAAAGGCGGCGAACTCAAAATTACCGTTGGCCTCGAACCTGTGGGCTACGATTACTATTTTCATGTTAAGGCCGTGTGCTATTCTACAGGAGTGGTGAGCAAGGTGGCGCACATCTACGATATATACGAAAGTCTGTTCGATATTACCACCGGCTATCCCCTTAAGGCAATCCGCAATGTCACCGAAAACAACTACAAGCGATACAACGAGGATATTTTTTGTCAGGACAGCTCGGTGATTTACAGCATGAAGAGCGGCCGTCACGAGGTTCCTCCCCACACTTTTGATTTGATTTCGGCATTTTTTTACTCCCGCAGGTTCATCTTCGACAAAAAATATCAGAAAAACGAGTCGATGCCTCTTCACACTTGGTTCAACGAAAAACTCTACCTGGTGACTCTTAAATACAAAAAAACCGAAACCATAAAATCTGATTTCGGTAAAATTGAGTGTTTGAAATTTGTTCCAGTTTTGAGCGACAAGTCGGTATTTAAAAAAGAAGACGACCTTGAAGCCTGGTTTACCAACGACGGCAATTATGTGCCGCTGAAGATAAAGATAGATATGCCGTTTGCCGCAATCCGTTGCGAATTAAAGAGTTATAAAAACCTCAAGAATACCGACGGATGGCTTAAATAGTGCTCTTAGTGCTTGAAACTCGGGCAGGTGTTGCAGTGGCTGCTTTTGCGCGAAATCCAATGTTTGATGCCTATTGCAAGTGCTATTCCTTCTGGCGAGCCGTGTACTATAGCCACCGACAAGTCGTTCTTTTTCGACAGATAATAGTTGTATTCCAATTCGCCGCTCAGCCATGAAATCTTTGTTTGGAAACTTCCGCTGTGGTATACGCCTTCGTCAATATAGCCTTCCTCGTCTTCCCATGTCTGACGGTAGAATCCGCACGGACCTATGCCAATCGACAATGAGTGTTTGTAAATTTTAAACAACCTGAATCTCAGCATTATTTGTGTGCTGAAAGCTGCTTTTTGCATGCAGTCGAGTTTGATGGTTTGTGCAAACTTTAAACTCGTGATATCAGAAGCGTATATTTCGCCGCCGAGTCTCAATCCGGGTTCCAAAAGAATTTTACCGGCGTCGTCGGCTTTTATTTTGTAGATTGGAGCATTTTCGCGGTCGCCAAAATCTGCGCCTAATCCTGTGAGCGCGGCGCTGATATTGCTTTGTGCTGTGCATAAACCTGCTGACACACAGAGTATTGCTGCTGCTATTATTCCTTTAAAATTTAACATCTTTTTTGGTTTTTAGTTACCCTATTAACGTATCTTTTAAAAAAAAATTGGATTAAAATTGTCAATCCTTGATATTTGTCAAAAAAATTCTTTATTTTTACAATCGATTTTTATTAAAGAAATACGGATATGTATACATCTATCGCCAACCACGGTTTAACAGTGAAAGATAAGTTGATAGAAAACTATTATATTCTCAATCAGATTGTGCAATCTATCGACACAGGCATAGCTATCTTTTACGAAAAACAGCTCGTGCACGTCAATAACGAAATTCGACGTATGACGGGGCGTACATATAAGTATTTGGAAAGCAATCTGATAGATATTATCTCACCGACTGACCTATATAAAATCAAGCGTAAGTTTATAGGAGTTCTGAAGCATATTTGCGAAAAGGCAGACTTTTATTTTAATATAATAATGCCCGATGGCAACACCAAAACTTTGCGCTGCAAGTTTACCTTGGTAAGGATTGTTGAAAAAAATGGCGTCTTCGCAATGGTGCACGAGGTTTCCAAAGCAGAATTGGATGCTCTTAACCATAGCGACGAGGTATATTCAAATGTGGCACACGAGCTGCGCAGTCCGTTGAATGCAATTATCGGGTTCAGCAATATCTTAGACGACGACAGTTTGAGCGGAGCCGACCGTGCGCAATATCTTACTTATATTCGCAACAGTTGTAAGTCGCTCTTGCTTCTGCTCGATGATTTTTCTGATTTTAACAAACTTAAACACAACAAGATACAGATAGAAGAGAGCTTGTTCGACATTGAATCAATGTTTGACGAACTTAAGCAATGGTCGTTGATTTTTCGCTCGGAATGCAACAAGACGGAGGATTTGAATATTGTGTGCGTAAAACCACAAGTGCCCTCTTCAAGAATGATTACAGGTGATCCGCAGCGTATTAAACAGATATTGATAAACCTGCTGAGCAACGCCATTAAATTTACCGAAAAAGGCTCTGTTTCTTTTAGTTATGAGTTGTCGGCAAATACTTTGGAATTTGTGGTAAAAGATACCGGCATCGGCATACCTAACAATATGCTTATCAAAATATTTGACCGTTTTACTCAAATCGGAGCCATCAAGAGCAACAGCGGATTAGGTCTGGGACTTGCCATTACCAAGAACCTTGTAGAGCTTATGAACGGCACTATTGAGGTGAAATCTCATGAAGGCGAGGGTTCTGAATTTATTATCCGTCTGCCACTTAAGAGGGTGTCGCAACCATCACCTGCCGCCTCGGTTTCGGTTTCGCAAGATTTTGTCTTTTCAGGAAAGAAAATCCTCATAGCCGAAGACGCCCGCATCAACTATATTCTGCTCGAAAAGATATTGTCGAAAACTGGCGCCACGATACTCTGGGCACAGAACGGCGAGGAGTGCGTTTCGCTTTTTGAGCAAAATCGCGACACCGGCGTTATCCTTATGGACATGCAAATGCCTGTAAAAGATGGTTATGCCGCTGCACGCGAGATTCTTGCAATTGATTCCACTATGCCTATTGTGGCTCAAACTGCTTTTAGTATGGACGATGAACGTGAACGCATTCTAAACACTGGATGTGTAGATTATATAGCTAAACCAATTGATCGTATTGAACTTCTTAAAAAAATAGCATCGGTAATAAGGTAATTTGCAATTATGGATGGTTCCATTGATATTAACTGGTTTTCGGTAGTAACTGGAACGCTCGGCGGCTTGGTTTTCTTCCTTCTGGGTATGGAACTGATGAGCAACGGCCTCAAAAGCAGCCTTGGAAACAATATCCGCACAATACTTACAAAACTCAACAAAAACCGTTTTGCAAGTATGGCTACAGGCATTTTGCTTACTCTGATAACACAAAGCACCGGAGCCACCACAATTATGATGCTCAGTTTTGTGGAAACCAATCTGATACAGTTTTTCCAAACCGTTCCTGTAATACTTGGTGCTAATATCGGTAGTACTTTTACAAGTCAGTTAATAGCCTTTGACATAACGGCTTATGCCATTATTCCTGTAATTGCTGGATTTATTCTCAAAACAGTTGGTGTCAACGACAAACTTCGCGATGCCGGCAGTGCCATTCTCGGTTTTGGTCTGGTTTTTTACGGAATGAAATTGTTAAGCATTTCTGTTTCCGACCTTAAAGAGTTGCCACAGTTTCTCGAAATGGTTTCGTCCGCCTCTAATCCTTTGATTGGAGTGCTTGTGGGAACTCTTGCCACAGCCATTATGCAGAGCAGCTGTATGTTCACAGGTATTTTGATGGTGTTTGCCAAAGAGGGCGTGATGGGCTTGGAGGAGGCTTTCCCTCTGATAATAGGCAGCGGCATCGGCACAAGTCTTCTTGTTGTTTTGGCTTCTATGGGTTCGTCAAGGGCTTGCAAGCGCACAATGATCGCCCATCTTTTTGTAAAAATTGTCCCTGCGTTTATATTTGTTCCGCTTATTCCGCTGTTGGTTATGTTTTTAGAGTGGCTCGGCGATATTTGGAACATCACACCCGAACGTCAGATTGCCAACGTGCATACAGTATATATGTTTGCGTCAGCGTTTGTGATACTTCCTTTTACACTGTCGGTTGCCAAACTTATCGAAAAGATACTTCCCGACCGCACCATTCCCGAAGACAATATTCCGCACCTTAGGTATATCGATATCAATGTGGTGGTGATGCCGCAGTCGGCTATTGAGCTATCTATTTCCGAAACTGCTACTCTTATCAAGCTGACTGGCAGAATGTTTGACAAGTCGTTGAAACCGCTTTTGGATTTTAACCCCAACGATCCTGAGTCGAAACGGATGATAGAACTTACCATCGCCGACCTTGATATCAAGGAGAATAAACTTGATTTTATTGAGGAACAGGTTCGCAACTATCTTTTTGCCGTAGGTAAACGCAAGGCTACCAATATCATAACATCTCAAATATTTTCGCTGATTTCGATTTTGGAACAGACCGAGCGTATGGGCGACGTAATCCATCGCGGCATCAAGCCTCTCTACAACAAACTGATAACCCTAGGCAAGTCATTCTCGCAGGAGGGTCACGAAGAGATTGAGCATTATTACAACGAGATTTCTAAGCATTTTAAAGATATAATCGCCGCACTTGCCTCTCGCGACACCCAGAAAATAGCCGTGGTTGCTGCAGAGACTAAGCAAACCGCCGACCGCGCCGAAAGCCTCCGACTGTCGCATATCAAGCGTTTGTGGGACGAGAATCCCAACGTGGAACTCACTCACGAGATTCACATGCAGCTTATCGACGACCTTGCAGACCTTGCCACACTTTTATATAATATATCATCTATTTTCAGCAAGCATATCCTTCCTGAAGACGGAGATTTGTAGAAGATTTTTTTTAGTTTTTTTTGTGTTAATTATTTATCTCTTTGCATTTTTTTTTGCATATTTGCGCTGTAATTATTCAAATTAAAAACTAAATTTTACACATATGAAAAATAAACTTCTTACCTCTGTAATTATCTTAATTGCCTTGTTTTGTGTATGTTCGTGTGCCTCTAAACCCGAAGACCTTATTGTTGGCAAATGGCAGATGACCGAACTCACTACCAATAGTCCCGAAGCAGAAAATCCTGACGTTAAGGAATTTTACGTTGAGATGGCAAAAAACTCTGAGTCGATTTTTAATAGCGACCTCACTTGCGTTAACACCGTTAACTCTATCACCACCAAAGGACGTTGGACAATCCTTGCCGACGGCAAACAGTTGCACATTATCGACGAGTCTGGTTCTAAATCTATAATGACCATTGAATCAATCACTTCTGACTGCCTTATATTGACAACGCAGGCAGACGACATCGTAACAAAGACAGTTTTTACAAAAGTTAATTAAAATTGGAAAAGATACTTATTTTATACGCGCCCGATGGCAAGTCTACCGCTGAAAAATTAGCGCAGATTTTAAAGCAAAAAAAATTTGGTGTAACCACCGGAGCTTCATCTTTATCTGATGATTTGCCCGAGTTGGTAATTGCGGTCTTTACACCCAAGGCTGACACTAATCCGCAATTTATCAATGTGTTAGATACATGTCAGGAAAAGGATGTAACTGTTGTGCCATTTGTAACCTCTAATATGGAAAACACTGCAACACAGCGTTATTTCCTCAACGACCATGTGTGGATCGACAATATTGAAACCGTGTTTTCCAGCGCTTCTGAAGACCTTTTGGACCTCCTTTCCAAAAACTATAGCGACCTTGCCGACCGCAAACGTTTAAAACAGGAGAGGGAAAGCAAGAAACAACGCAGGGCCTCTCAGGTTTCAAAATCTTCAAATGCTAAAAAATCCACTGGCGACGGTTCCAAAGAAACTTTTTATAAGAATATCTGCTATATGCTTGGGGCATTGGTTGTTATATTATTGGCAATAATTATGTTCCGCCCAAATGCTAGCGACCCAGGTGCTCAGAATAAGAGTCTCAGCTCAGTCAACATCAACTCAAACATCCGTACCTCAGAAGATCCGCTTATTGGCTTATGGCGTATGGAGAGCTATGTCGACAACCAGTTTAGAGCCAGAAAACAAGATAGTATCGACCATCAGCGTGCTGTAGAACAGCTTGTTAGTGTGGCTTCTCTGCAGTTTACCTCCGACCGCCATTTTGTGCGTTCTGGTTTTTCTGAAACTCCTGAGCGTGGCTATTGGGAATACGACCCAAGTACACATTATCTTAAACTTCAGCCTGAGGGCGATACACAGTTTGACCAAGTGCAATTGCAAGAACTCAACGATAGAACTATGGTTATTGTAGTTTCTGAAAAGGTTGAAAATCTTGATATTATTACAAAAATGACTTTTAAAAAAGTTTCTAACTAATTGAAAATGAAAAAGATATTATATATATTTGCATTTCTGGCAGTTGTATGCCTTTATGCCTGCTCAGAGAGTTACGAGCAGATGGTTGTGGGCAGATGGACTCTTGTGAAGGCTGAAATAGTGGATTTCGATAGCTTTTGCGAATATCAGAGCCGTCTTTCTACCGAAGAGTTGGATAAAAAGTTGAAGCAGATTGAAATGGAGCTTGAAACTTCTGACGAAGTGCACAAACCGGTTCTTAAACAGCAGAGAGACCTCGTGGAATCTCAAAAGTTGCAGTTTGTTACCGATACAATTAAGGCCGACATCTCTGAAAATATGAATCAGCTTATTGGCAATTTCTTTTTTGACCTTCGTAGTAACAAAACGTTCACGCTCTCAAGTCCAAACGACAGTGTTTCTGGTACTTGGTCTTTAAAAGGCGATTCGATTATTTCTACGCTTTTGAGCGGCCGTCCTTCGGAGGATATCACCATTTTGTCACTATCCAACAGTAAGATGGAAGTGACAACAACCGAAATCGACGACGAAGGCTACGAAATTACAACTCTTATGAGTTTTACAAAGTAGGCACATTTTAAACAAACATTCAATAAATCACTAATTAAGGCTCTTTTATGTTGAAAAAAATCCGTTTTTGGCTTGCCCTCGTGTTTTGGGTAAGTATTACTTTGCTGTTTTTGGACATAACCAAAGGTTTGCATCTTTACCTTGGTTGGATGGCCAAATTGCAGTTTTTGCCTGCAATATTGTCGCTTAACATAGGTGTGATATTGTTGGTTCTCGCTCTCACCTTTCTTTTTGGAAGGGTCTATTGCTCAGTAATTTGTCCTATGGGCGTATTCCAAGATTTTATCAGCAGAATAGCAGGACGTTTTAAAAAGCGTAGATTCTCCTTTAAGAAAGAAAAACGTTCTTTGCGCCTTTATATACTTGGCGTATTTGTGCTTACGTTGATATTTTTCCCACCAATTGCCGATTTGGTTGCTCCTTACAGCGCATACGGGCGCATGGCTGGTTTGCTTTTGCAACCAATCTATCAATGGATTCATAATATCGGGGCAAGCATAGCGGAGCATTACGATTCGTATGCTATGTATAGCCTTGATGTTTGGTTCAAGGCCGGATGGGCAATTGTTGTTCCTATTGTAACATTCGTTGTAGTTACAGTTTGGAGTTGGAAGGCTGGACGCGGATATTGCAACACCGTTTGTCCTGTGGGCACTGTCCTCGGTTTGATTTCTACCAAATCGCTTTTCAAGGTTAACATCAAAGCCGACAAATGTGTAAATTGCGGACTTTGTGAAAAGACCTGCAAGGCTCAGGCTCTTGATTATAAGTCGCATAAGATTGATTATTCGCGCTGTGTGGCTTGTATGAACTGTATCGACGTCTGCAAAAAATCGGCAATTGTTTTCAGCCGTTGCAAAGCAGAAAAAGCAGAGTCAAAGGAAACGCCCGAAGTTGATGATTCGCTGCGCAAAACCTTGGCTACTACAGCTTTATTGGCTGTTTCATCTGTAGTTAAAGCTCAGGAAAAAACAGTTGACGGCGGTCTTGCCATAATCGAGGATAAGAAAATTCCAAACCGAGAAATTCCAGTAAAACCTGCAGGTTCAAGAAGTTATAAGCATTTTTCAAACCATTGTACAGGTTGTCAATTGTGCGTTTCGCAATGTCCGAATGGAGTTTTGAGGCCATCCACCCGTTTGGATAGCTTAATGCAGCCCGAAATGAGTTTTGAACGCGGCTATTGCCGTCCCGAGTGTACACGTTGTTCAGAGGTTTGTCCTACTGGAGCAATTGAAAAAATCACTCGTGAGGAAAAAACTGCCATCCGTGCGGGTCATGCCGTATGGGTTAAGCAAAACTGTCTGCCCGTTACCGATGGTGTTTCGTGCGGCAATTGCGCAAGACACTGTCCTTCTGGTGCTATCACAATGGTACCTCTTGATGGAAATCCTGATGTTAAGATTCCTTCTGTTGATTCAGAACGCTGTCTGGGCTGTGGCGCTTGCGAAAACCTCTGTCCTGTGCGTCCGTTCTCGGCTATCTATGTGGAAGGCAACCTTGTGCATGGCGATTTTTAATGCATAATTCATAATGCATAATTCAAAATTAGTAATTATTAATTCGTAATTGTTTAGAACAATGTCAGACAACAATATATCACGCCGCGAATTTCTAAAAATTGCCGGAGCATCGGCGGCAGTTACTGCAGTGGCTGCTTCGGGATGCGGCAATGTGGTTGAATCAAAAGGTCTTGACGATACCACTACCTCGGTTTCGAAGAATATTCCCACCGACAAAATGACCTACCGCATTAATCCCAAGACCGGAGATAAAATTTCAGTCCTGGGTTACGGAATGATGCGTCTCCCCACCATAAGCAATCAGAGCGCACGTGAAAGCGGCGACGAAATAGACCAAGAAACTGTAAACCAGCTTGTAGACTATGCTATCGAACATGGTTTGAATCTTTTTGACACTGCGCCGCCGTACTGCAAGGGTCTTTCGGAACGTGCCACTGGTATTGCCCTCAGCCGTCATCCGCGAAACAAGTATTTTGTTTCTACAAAATTGTCGAACTTTGCACCGCAGGCGTGGTCCCTTGAAGGCGCTAAAGAGATGTATCACAACTCTATGAAACAACTTCAAGTGGATTACATCGACTATCTGCACCTTCATTTTGTAGGCATGTCGCTCAACCAGATGTCGGGATTGGATTCGTGCAAAATGCGTTTCTTTGACAACGGACTTATCGACTATCTTATGAAAGAGCGAGAGGCTGGTCGTATCAAAAACCTCGGCTTCTCGTATCATGGCGACATCGATGCATTCAACTTCTGTGTCGACAACCACGAAAAATACCATTGGGACTTTTCGATGATTCAGATGAATTACGTGGATTGGAAGTACGCAAAACAGCTGAACCCGATGAACACCGACGCCGAATACTTGTACAATCGCCTCACGGAAAAGAATATACCTGTATTTGTGATGGAGCCCATACTCGGTGGCAGACTTGCCAAACTTCCCACTCACATTCAGGATATGATGCGCGAGCGTCGTCCTGAAAGCAGTATTGCGTCGTGGGCATTCCGTTGGCTTGCCTCGCATCCCAATGTGCTTACAATCCTTTCGGGAATGACCTATATGGAACATCTTCAAGACAATCTTTCTACACTGTGTCCTCTCGAACCTTGTACCGAAGAGGAGTTTGCATTTATGCAACGTGTTGCAGATGAGTTTGTTAAATTCCCGCTCGTGCCGTGTACCGCTTGTCAGTACTGTATGCCGTGTCCCTACGGTGTGGATATTCCAACAACTTTTACACATTATAATAAGTGTGTCAACGAGGGTGATATTTCGGTATCAAGGCAGGACGCCAACTTTGTGGAGGCTCGCAAACGGTTCCTTATCGGCTACGACCGTGTAGTAGAACCCAAACGACAGGCAAATCACTGCATTGGCTGTGGCGAATGTAAGGCGCACTGTCCGCAGAATATCAATATTCCTCAAAAACTTTATGATATTGATGCGTACATCGAAAAACTGAAGCAAGGTACATTGTAATATTATTACACTTTTTTATGAAAACGGTGCAGATTTTTAAGAAATTTGCACCGTTTTTGTTACATAGTGTAACGGTTTTTATATCTGATAGCAATATTGAAAAAAATATTACTATCTATATAGCTGAAAATCAATGTTATAAAAGATGTTAAAAAAAAGTTTTATAATTGATAATTTTTCTTTAAAAAAAACTTGACATTGATTACAAAAACTTGTAAATTTGAATATTAGAAAATATATATTTATTTTATAAATTAACATATTGATATACAGAGTATTATTATTTCATAATACTTTCCGAACTATTAATTTGTACAAAAATGGTTAAAGAAAAGGAAAATAAAGAACTTTTTCAGCAGACAATGCTTTTTGAATGCGCTTGGGAGGTCTGCAACCAAGTGGGCGGCATTTATACTGTTATCCGCTCAAAGATTCCAGCCATCGTAAGCAAATGGAATAGAGAAAACTACATACTCCTCGGACCTTATTTCGAAGATCAGGCGTCGCCTGCGTTTGATCCTATTGAGGACCTTTCCGACCCCGTTGGATTTGCTGTACACACGATGCGTGAGAGTGGTTTCGAGGTTCATTATGGCCATTGGCTCGTAACTGGTAGACCAAAAGTGATACTTTTTAATCCGTACACTATTTTCAACCGTCTTGGCGACATAAAGTATAAAATCTGGGCAGACCATTATATCTCTATCGACTACGACGACGACCTTACCAACAAGGTGCTCTCGTTCGGCTATCAGGTTACAGAATTTTTCAGAATACTGGTTAACAGCGATTTGCAGCAAACCAATATCATCGCTCATTTCCACGAATGGATGGCTGGTGTGCCTATCATGGATATCCGCAAGGAGAACATGCCTATCAAGACTGTTTTCACCACGCACGCCACAATGCTCGGCCGCTATCTGGCTATGAACGACCATAGTTTCTACAACAACCTGCCGTTCTACAATTGGGAAGACGAGGCTAAGCACTTCAACATTTTCCCCATTGTGCAGTTGGAACGGGCAGCCGCCCATGGCAGTCACGTGTTTACTACAGTGAGCGAAATTACCGCTTCGGAATGTACTCACCTTCTTGGCAGAACTCCCGACTTTATCCTGCCCAACGGTTTGAATATCGAGCGTTTTGAGGCTATGCACGAGTTCCAAAACCTCCACCTCGACTACAAGGAACAGATCAACGAGTTTGTGATGGGTCACTTCTTCCAGAGCTACTCGTTCAATTTGGATAAGACAATGTATTTCTTCTCTTCGGGACGTTTTGAGTATCAGAACAAGGGATTCGACCTTACTTTGGAGGCGCTCGCCCGACTCAATTATAAGATGAAACAAGAGAATATCGACTCTACTGTAGTCTTCTTCTTGATTACTCGTCAGCCTACCTATTCGTTTAATGCGCAGGTACTTCATTCTAAGGCACTTATGGAAGAAATTAAGCGCAATACCGAAGAGATTGAGCGCGACCTTGGCAAAAAACTTTTCTATTCAGTTACTCAAAACAATGGTTCGTACAAATTGCCAAATCTTAACGATATGATAGAGGAGCATCAGGAATTGAAACTCCGCCGCAACGTTAAGACTTGGAAATCCAACAATCTTCCCCTTATAGTTACCCACAATCTTAAAAACGAGAACGACCCTGTGCTCAACTTCCTCCGTATGTCGAATCTTATCAACAACCGCGACGACAAAGTTAAGGTGGTTTACCATCCCGACTTTATCAATTCGGCAAACCCGCTTTTCCATATGGAGTATGGTCAGTTTATTCGAGGATGCCACTTGGGTGTTTTCCCGTCGTATTACGAACCTTGGGGATATACTCCGTTGGAATGTATGGCAAGCGGTATTCCATCAATTACCAGCGACCTTGCAGGCTTCGGCTCTTACATCAAAGCCAAATTCGACGATTGCGAAAAAATGGGTCTTTATGTGGTTAACCGCAAGAATGTCAGCTACAACGACAGTGCTGAACAGATGGCAAACCTTATGCTCCGATTTGTAAAACTCAGCCGCCGCGAACGTATCAGCATGCGCAACAATGTAGAGGAAAATTCTACTCACTTCGACTGGACAAACCTTGCTCAGAACTATTTCGACGCTTACGACGAAGTGATTAAACGATAATATTTTAGGTTATTTAGATGGTTAATGTTTGGCCTCTCTTTATGAGAGGCTTTTTTATTGCTTTACGCTATAGATGTCGGTTTCTGCCTCTTTTTTTGTAAAGGTTTTTTCGAGTGTGCAGATTTCTTCTAAGAGCGTGGCGTTGAGGTTTTTGCAGTTTGCGTCTTTACCTTTTATCAAAAATTTGTATTTGGTGGGGGAGTAGATGGTGTCGATATTGGTATATGGTTCTGAAATGTATCCTAAATACTTGTTGGTGAGTAATTTGTAAAAAGTATTGCTGCACATTATGCTGTCGGTGGGAGAAACAGTTTCGTTGAGATATTTTATTGCTTTGATGTCGGTTTCGGTTTGATGAGTGTGCGATATGTACTCGCACGATGTGTTTTTGCTGCGAGCTGCAAATACGGCGAACAACAAGATTAATGCACTGATTATTATATATTTATAAGCATAAAAAATATTTATCGACGAGAACGACGCACCAGTGATCACAGCCAAAAGCGCAACCGATACCAGCAATGTGCAATAATCACTGTGGGTGGTTGTTTCTGTGGCTACAATAAGAAGCATAAACACAGCGATATAGATATAGTTTTTAACTTCAAAACCCTCAATTTGCCGCTGAATTGCCGCTGTTATAATCGAAATTATGAATATCAGTGTTAATGTCAAACGTTGCTGTAATACAAATGTAAAATTCAGTCTATCAGTAATATCCTCTGCATACGATGTGATTGAAAAATTCTTCAGAACCGAAAGTTCGCCAAGTATCACCATGTTGATAGCTTCTACCGTGGCAGCTACCGCAATTGGAATTAAAAAGAAGACGAGTGATTGTGATTTGTTTTCAATGTTTCTTTTTAGAAGGAATGCGCCCAGTAGGAAAAGTATTGCTAAAATTCCTGATATATTGATATTTACAGCTAAAACCAACCAAATACACATAGTTCGGTATTTTTCGCGCAAAAAGCAGTAGAGCGCACTTATAAGCAATATTGTGTTTATTATTTCGGGCTGGACGGTGGCAAACTGAGCCAGAAAAATATTTTGCACTATCAGCATTGTGGCTGCAAAAATGCCGGCTTGTTTGCCGAAAAAGAAGTTTCCAAATTTAAACACCACAAATATGCCCAGAATTGCAAATAGGGTTGCTGTAATTCGTATAGCAATTATGTTTTCTCCAAAAATACTGTAAATCAGATAATAAACCAATGCGGGAATATTGGGTACATTGTTGGCGAAAAGTTCCAGCCGGCTGTTGTCGTTTGAGAATATCATTTGGCTGAGAAATTCTGTTTCGCTATACGACAATGGCATAACGTATATGTTGAACCTGAATGCAAAAAGCAGATATACACCGATTATGAGTGGAATGTAAAATTCTAAGTTCTTTAGTTTCTGCATTTTACACTAATTTTAAAAGTTCTTCGGCATCTGAGCCGATATTAAATAGCATATCTATAACGCTTAGGTTTGGTGTAAAACCGAAAACAGAGTCAAACACCTGAGGATAAGGAGTTTCGTCGTAATAATTCTGTTTGGGCTTCTGAGTTTTTTTGGGGTGGATTTCGTTGCGGAGGTCGGTATATGAGGCGTTTCCTTCGCGAATGTAATCTTCGGTGAGCGAGATTTTCGTCTTTAAATTTAAGTTTTTGAAAATCTGTGCGTTAATCTCTGTGTTGAAGTCCCAAAGAAACTCATATTTTTTGTGGAAAAACGGTTCTAACTCGTCTCTGAAGTATTCGAAATATGGCGAAGAGTTGTACGCCGACACAATAGCGTGCCAGTGCTGCGACTGCCAATGCTGGCTGTAGCTTATTTTTGTGTCGCGGATAAGGTGTTTTGAGCATCCTTTTTCGATGGGAATGCTCAAATCCATCGTTCCGTTCGACGCAAGTATTGTACAGCGATTTCGGAAACTCTGTTTTATAAAGTTTTCGTATTGTTCTACAACAACAGTTTTGTTTTGTGATAATGCTCTAACGTATTGTATATTAGGTAAATATGCTGTACTTAAAAGAATTTCCGCCATAATTTTACTTTTGTTGTTGCAAATTTATAATAAATAAATGAATATATGCGCATTTTTGTTTGTTCAATATCAATTATTATTGTTAGTTTTGTGGTTGTAAAAAATTATTTAGGAGGAATTATAATGAAAAAAATTTTCAAAACCATCGCAAAGATATTCGTTATCTTATTGGTTGTGGTATTGGCACTTATGATTGTTATTCCGATGTTTTTTTCGGATAAGCTTTTGAATTATGGATGCCAGTTGGCCAAAGATTACATCAACGCAGAGTTGTATGTTAAGGATTTGAACCTCAATTTGTTCAAGCATTTTCCCGACGCCACTATCCGCATTGATGATGTATATTTAAAAGGTGTGGAGGAGTTTCAAAACGATACTCTTGCACAGTTCGACAAGCTTGAAACCACGGTAAACCTTATGTCGCTTTTCGGCGCAAAAATTAAGGTGAAATCTGTGGTGTTAGACAATCCTAAGTTTAATATCATTGTGCTAAAAAATGGCAAGCCCAACTACGACATTGCCAAAACCGACACAACTGAAATCGAGGAGGAGGAGATTGACACACTTTCAGCTTCTTCTTTTAAACTTGCTCTTAAAAAGTTGGAAATCAATAATATGCGTGTGGTTTATACCGACAGTATTACTGATGTTCACGCACTTATCGACACTCTCAACTTTAAACTCACAGGCGACTTAAGCGACAAAGAGTCTGTTCTTTCCATGCTTATGGACATTGCCAAACTCAATGTGAGGATGGGTCCCATTATCTACATCAACGATGCTGTGGTTGACGTTAAGAGCAATCTCGATGCAGATATGGAGAAGATGAAGTTCGCTTTTAAGGAGAATGTGTTTAAGATTAACGAGCTTGCACTTAAACTCGATGGCTGGATAGAAGTTCCCGACACTAATGTATCAATGGATTTGAAGTTCGGCGCCGACAACACTGATTTTAGAAGCGTTTTGAGTATGATTCCCGCCGATTATGCCAAAGATTTGGAGGGCGTTAAAACCTCTGGTAATTTCTCGTTCGACGGTGGTGCCAAAGGTGATTTCAACGCTGTTTCTTTCCCTGAATTTTGGGTAAACCTTTTGGTTGATAATGCTCGTTTCCAGTATCCTGACTTGCCTAAGTCGGTAGAAAACATCAATATAGATGTAAAAGTTAAATGTCCTGGCAACTTAGACAGCATTAATATCGACGCTAAGAAGGTTCATTTGAATATTGCCGACAATCCCATCGACGCACGTTTCTTGGTGCAGACTTCTGCTAAGGATATCGATTTGGCTGGCGATGTTAACGCATCGTTGCAACTTGAATCTGTTGCCGACGTTGTTCCTTTGGAGGATATGACTCTCAAGGGTTTGGTTAAGGCTATTCTCAGTTTCGACGGCAAGCTGTCTTATCTCGACGACGGCGCTTACGACAAGTTTAACGCTAAGGGAGATATTAATTTAAACAACTTCCGCACTGTTTTGACCGACCTTCCGCCTATTGATATCAGCAAGGCGCACCTGATAATTTCTCCCAAGAAAGCCGATCTTGAATATCTGAATATGACAATGGGCAAGAGCGATTTCAACCTCAACGGTAAGATTGACAACATTTTCCATTATGTTTTTGCCGATAGTACATTGAAGGCCGATTTCAATTTCAAGAGCAACTTGATCGATGTTAACGATATCTATTCTTACGACCATTCGGTGGTTGCATCCGACGGAGTTACAGATACTTCAGCTATTGAGGCTCCTGAGATTCCTTCTAATATCAATTTCACTCTTAATTCTAATATCGGCAAGATACTTTACGACAGTCTGGTTATCAACTCTTTAACTGGTACAATCGGATTGCGCAACGGTGCTGCTTTCCTCAATGATTTAAAACTCAATACCTTAGGTGGAAAAGTGTTTGCGTCTGGTGTTTACGATGCTTCTGATATCAACCGTCCTGGTTTGGACTTGCAACTCGATTTAAGTCAGGTAGATATACAAACCACAGCTACAACATTTAATACAATTGAGCATCTTGCGCCCATAGCTACTAAATGTCAAGGCAAGGTTACTGCGAAGGTTAACTTCAACGGTTTTACCGACCGTTTCTTGAATCCCGATTTGAAAACCATCAACGGTGACGGACGTCTTGTTACTCAGCAGGTTGCTATCAAAGATGCCGAGATTTTCAAGATGATTGGTACAGTCACCAAAAACGACAAGCTTATTAATCCTGCTTTGAAAAATATCAATGTAGGTTTTACAATTGTTGATGGTAATGTAATTATCGACACCACAGCCTTTAAGATGAATGATCAAGACGCTACATTTGGCGGCAAACTTGGTCTCGACCAGTCGCTCAATTTTGATTTCGGTCTTACTCTTGTGGAGTCTATGGCTAACGAACTTCTTGGCAAAGTTGCCGGTGGTGACCGAAGCGGTATGATTAAGGTAATCGCAACTATCGGCGGTACTGTTACAAATCCCAAAATTACTGGATTCCATACCTCAGCTACCGATGTGATTAAAGAGGTGGTTAAGGAAAAAATTCAAGAGGTTAAGGCAGAACTGTCTGAGAACGCAAAGAAATACATAGCCGATGCCAAGAAGAAGGCCGACGAGGTGATAGCCGTTGCTAAACACACTCGCGACACACTGATTGCTACCGCACAGAAAACTTGCGACAAACTAAAAGCAGAGGCGAAAGCTGCTTCCGACAAGGCTGTTGCCGAAGCCACCAAGCAGGCCGACGAACTTATTGCCAAAGCCACAAATCCTGTAGCCAAAGCCGCTGCAAAACGTGCTGCCGACGAGGCTATCAAGAAGGCTCAGGCTCAAGCCGACAAAACTCTAAATGAAGCTTATGCCAAAGCCGACAAAGTGGTTAGCACTGCCAAGTCTCAAGGCGACAAAATAGTTAATACCGCCGAACAACAAGCCGACAAAATCAACAAGGAGGCTATGGCTAAGGCGGAAAGCATTAAATAATTTTTTTTAAGGCATTTTTGTTTCATTTTTTGCGTTATATACGTAGAATAACAAAAATGCCTTTTTATTTATGAAACGCATATACACCATCATATTTGCCGCACTGGTTTCCTCTGCGTGTCTGGCGCAGAAACCGTGTTCATTGCCCAAAGTTAAGGGTCTCGAACAAAAATATGACGATGCTGTTTACCTTTTAAGAAACAATCAGGATATTGGTATAAAGTACCTTACCGATATTACTATCGATTATCCTAAGTATTATCCCGCCACACTGATTTTGGGTGAGTATTACCTTAAAAAACAGATTGATGCCCAACTTAGATTTCAAACCGATATGGCTTTGCAGTTTTCTAAGCTTGCTCAGCACCATCTCTCTTTGTCGTTTGAGTTCTGCCCTACATACGATAGCTGCCGTGCGTCGTTCTATCTTGGTGAGTGCTATTATCTTGATAGGAAGTTCGACCAGGCAGAACGCCTTTTCAACAACTTTTTAGACAACGACTATTCTGCGCCGTCGTGCCGTGCCAAGGCTCAAAAGCGGTTGGATATGATCAAGGAGTATTACGACATTATAAGTCACCCAGTTAAGTTTAATCCTCGAGAGTTGCAGAATATATGCACCTCCGACGATGAATACCTGCCTATGATTTCTCCCGATGGCGAATTGTTCCTCTTTACCCGTCGTCATGTAAAGCGCAATGGTGATTTTTCTGAACAGATCGTGCTCAGCACCAAGATACATGGCAACGATACTGTGGCTGAGTTATACACTGTTGGCGATCCCCTTCCTGCTCCGTTTAACCAAGGTAAGTTGCAGGGAGGCGCGTGTTTTACAGTCGACAATCGCATTTTGTATGTAACTATTTGTGATCATGAGGATTGCGATATTTATTATTCTGCCAATGAAAACGGTGTGTGGCAGCCTTTGATTAAGCTTCCCAACACTGTTAACACCGATTTGTTCGACGGTCAGCCCACTGTTGACGCTACAGGAAACACTATTTATTTTTCGAGCAACCGTCCCGGAGGCTATGGCGGCTATGATATTTATAAGATTGTCCGTCATGCTACTGACTCTCTGTGGAGTTCGCCTATAAATCTTGGTCCTAAAATAAACACCGAGTTCGATGAGAAAACGCCTTTTATCCATTCCGACAACAAGACCCTTTACTTTGCATCCAATGGACATGGAGGTCTGGGCGGTTTTGATATTTTTGTAAGCCGTCTTGACGACATGTCTCGTTTTTCAAAACCTAAGAATATAGGTTTCCCGATAAATACCGAGGGCGACGAGGTGGCATACGTGGTGAGTGCCGACGGCAAGAGAATATATTTCTCGTCGAAAATGCTTAGCGGCAAAGGCGGCTGGGACATCTATTGTTCCGACCTTCCTCCTGAGGCAAGTCCAAACCAAGTGCTACTTATCAAAGGCAAGATTACCAATGAGAAAGGCGAACCTGTGCCTAACGTGAGCATTGACCTTACTGGTCTGAAAACTTTTGAAACCGCTCACGACGAAACCAAAAAGAATGGCGAGTATGCAGTTTCAACCCAGGTTAACGACGACGAGGAGTATCTTCTCACTATCAAGAAGAAAGGCTTTTTTTACAACATGCAGGTGATAACGCCCGATTCTGTGGAGTACGTTCCGCCTACTTACAAGGATATCCGCATCGACAAGATTCAAACAGGCATTCCTGTGGTTTTGGAGAATGTGAATTTCGAGTTTAATTCCGCTAAACTTTCACCCTCGAGCGAGGCTGTGCTTAGGCAGCTGGCTCTCTTCTTTGCTGAATATCCTCAGTATAAGATTGAACTTGGCGGACATACCGACGCGGTTGGCAACAACGAGTTTAATATGGTTCTCAGCGAAAAACGTTGCCGCACTGTTTACAACTATCTTGTAATGGTTGGTATTGACCCAAAAAGGTTGACTTACCGTGCTTTTGGTAAAACCACCCCTGTTGCGCCTAACACCACTTCGGAGGGACGTGCGCTCAACCGCAGAGTGGAGTTCGTGTTGTATGAGTAGTTATTTTATTACAGCGATTTTCCTTCGCATCTTGCCGCTATCGCCTTTGAGTTCTAAAATATAAATTCCTGATTTAAAGTCTGTTAAATACATCTGTGTTTTGGTTGATTTTAAATCTTGCTCAAATACTTTTTGACCTTTGGTGTCGAAAACCCGTATTTTATTGTACGATAGCTTGCCTTTGATATCGATGTTGATAAAATCTGTAGCTGGCGTTGGATAAATACGCACAAAATCGCTTTCGTTGTTGTTGGGGTCTTTTCCTGTGATGATGTATAATTTTTGCTGGGTAGTTTGGTTTTTATGGTTTGCGGTTATTATTACGTCGTTGGCTGCGTTGTTGTTAGGCGAATAACCTGATATTGTGGCAGTTCCGTCGCCTTTGTCGGTAATGAATAGCCATGCAGGAAGTTCTGCTGTGATAGTTGGAATGCTATTTTGATCGGTATAGTTGCACGGAGGAAATACAATCTTATCAACCCACACCTTGTCGTCGTTTTCGCTTCCTAATCCATCTTTCCAATAGAGCCATTTGAGAGTGTGGTTGCCTGCCGGAATAGGAATTTTGGCTTCGGTCCATGGGGTTACACCAGCCCAGTTTTGTTTGATGTCACCGTCGACCGAAAATTCAAGATGGTCGTAATACGTGTCGGTAGAAGCGTTGTATTCCTCGCAAGATGTTCTCACATAGAAAGTTATTGTGTCGTTTTTGGGATTGTTGATTTCAATTTTAAAATATGTGTTAGTTTGGTCGGGGATTGACGCACTTTCAAAACAATAGTTGCCCGAATATGGATTATCGGTTGAGATAACCCATGGACGGCGAGAGTTAACGCTCAATTTATTAGGTGTTTCGCCGTTGTGTTCAAAATCTTCGATTTGTGCGTTGGCTGTAATTTGGTGGGTATATTCTGTGGAGTAGTTGTCGTAATTGAGTGTAAGTGCAAAGTTGATATTTTCAGCCTTTATGTTTTTTATGTTTAGAGATATTTTGAATGTGATGTCTGCAGAAACATTTGCACCTAAATGTTTAATATAAATAGTTTTGTTACTGATATTTATGCCTTGATGACTGCATTTCAATATCGCGGCTATCGAGTCGATGGTAATTTTGCCAGTGTTTGTGATTGTATAAGTTAGTTCAGCTTGTTCTCCAGCCTCTAAAATGTTGTTGATATTGGCTGCGGGAGTTGTGGTTACTGTGTACTGAAATAATTGGTCGAATGATAGTGTTATGGTGTCTGAGGTTGATGAATTGATTGTAAGTGCGTTGCCTTTGTCGTTGATACTCTTGTATTTGCACTCAAGCATAGGCGTTAGCACATCTATGTTGCCAATAATGAATCTTTGTTCTTTGTCGTTGTTGTAAGTGATTGTTACTTTGAATTTTGCGTTTTGACCTTGAGGATAATCCTTTGCAAAAATCAATTTGAAAGCATTTTCTAAAGTGGTAGTTTGTTGGGGTGCAAGCAGAGCGCACGGTTGCATCTCTTTTTTGATGGTGATTGAAGGATTGTCTGTGGTTATTTCAATGTCGATGTTTGTGGCGTTGTTTTCTTCTGCGATGGTTTGTGCTAAGTTTTTGATATCTAACGAAATGTATGTGGCATCATTGAATTTTGGATAGCTGCTGAACCTGCATGCAGAGAGTCCTACTATAGCGTTATCGGCATTTGAAACAGGGATTTGCTCAATGTAAGTGATTTTGTTTTGGGCGGTTATCACAAGTGTGGCTTCTCCTTCGGTTAAGCTAGCCGCGTTGAAATTGAGCATAGCTGTGCCGTCTTTGTCGGCATATTCTGATGCGATAAGTTTTCCGTTTTGCGATAGTGCGCAGAGTGCGAAGGGCGCAGTTTCTATTGTTAGCATCTTGTTGCCAATCACGAGGTTCTGTGGATAATATTCCACATTGTTTGGTGTTGGTGTCTTGTAATGTACCACCATAGACGGGTCGCCCATGAGGTTGAACACCTCCCAATAGTATTTGTAACTGATACAACCGCTTTCTGTAACAGCCAAGTTTCCTCTATTGAGTATTTGTCCTGCGGTAAAATATTGGTTGTCAATATCTTGCTCGTTTGTTAGAGTGTGATAGAGCGCGTCGGCTACACCGCTTTTAGAATCTGCGTAATTATTACTGATATTGTTGACAGCCGAGTTGCCAATCAGCCACATAAAGTCGTATTCCCAAATAGTTTCGTTTGCTGCGCCGATATATCCGGCCGCACCGCCGTCTTTTTTGCGAAGGACAGCCTCAGCAAAATTGTTGGACGCATGGTATTTGCTTGTTAAACAGCAGTTTGCAATCCAAAATCCTGCAAAGGTGTTTTCAGTAAGATTGTTGATATCGTCGTAGGTGATAAATGGATTGTCCCAACTAGAGGGATTGCCGTGTCCGTGATAATATACCAATCCTACGCCTGTATTTAATTGATTTATAATTGATTGTGCCGCGCCAGAATTTTCGCAGGGCATAATACCATACGTTTCGTTGTATGGATATAGGAGCGAGGTGTTTCCTATAGGATTTGCGTAGTTGTTGTAAATATATTTAAGTGCGGTGTTGCTGAAATATGGTGCGTTGTCAATGTCAACGCCTGAAATAAACGCCATTCGGTTTAGGAAATCGAAATTTGTGTAATCTGTTTTTTCATATTTAATTATCTTGTCAACAATGTTTCCCATCGTGGTGTTGTCGGTGGCGCTAAAACGTCCGTACATTATTTCAGGGAGTATGTCGCCAGTAAATTCACAATAGTAAAGGTCTGTCTGTTGGGATTTTTCCATCACTATGTCTTGAAAAACTTGCCTGCCTTCCCATGATGGAATTATTGTTTCGTCAGCGGCAAAGAGCACATACTGCGGTGCGGCGTATCCTTCGGGCGGATTTTCGTAGAAGTTTTGTATATAGTTTTTTATATCATTGTTGGTGTTGGTGAAATCCTGATTCGCGTACGCAATTTTAACATTGTAGCCTTGCATGGTTTTCCAAGCAGCGAACTTGGATATGCTTGTTTCAAATTGCGGATGTGAAATTATTAGGTAAGTGTTTGATTTGCTTTTGATTACCTCACCTTGCGATGATTTTGTAAGAGATTTTTTGTTATATACTTTTATATCAATTGAGTTGTATATTACAAGTATGTTTTTGGTGGGATTATAGTCGAAAGGTATGATGTCAAGGCGCACAAGATAGTTGTTGCGCATGGTGCCAATGGGGGTGAGGCTTATTTGAAGCTCTCTTTTTAATTCATCTATTGCGTATGCGTTATCGTTGATTATCAGTTGTTTTGAGGTTGTTTTTGCGCTGTTTGCAGTTGGCTTTTGCGCTGGTGATATTTTGTATCCGTTTGATGTTTTGTTTAGGTCTATTATGGTGGAATCTTTTTTGGTGATTACAAATGTGTATTCACCTGATTTTGAGAATTCTAATATTTTATTATAGCGTGGCAGCATGGGTTCGCCGTTGCCGAATGTGCGGGTTAGGATGGGGGAGGAGATAAGGTTGAATGTGCCCTCGGCTGATTTTTCTCGGGCTATATCTATGTATGGCAAACGGAAACTTACGTATGCGCTTGTTGACGTCTGCTGTATCTCGGTAGTTTCGGTTTTGGGCAAAAGTCTGATTGTCTGTGCGTTGGTTTTTGCGCAGATAATTGCCGCAGATATAATAAGGAGTAGTTTGAGTTTCATTTTTTATTGTCGTTTTGTTTTTAGTAAAACGCTCAAAGACGCTTTTTATTTATATAAAAATCGGCGGATGTTATCGCAACAGCCGCCGATACCCTTAAAAAAAGGAGGTGTTTAATATATACGAAATATTATTAGTCGAAAGTTACGATGGATTTGAGGTCATCGAGAGTTTTCTTAACAGCAGCAGCCGAAGCATCGAGAAGAGCTTTCTCCTCGCTGTTGAGGTTGAGTTCGATAACTTTTTCAACACCGTTGGCACCGAGTACTACTGGAACACCGAGGTACATATCTTTGTAGCCGTATTCGCCATTGAGGTAAGCGCATACAGGAACTACACGTTTTTGGTTGCGAACGATTGCTTCAACCATGTAAGCAGCCGATGTGCCGGGAGCGTACCAAGCCGAAGTGCCGAGGAGGTTGGTGAGTTCGCCGCCGCCTTTCTTTGTGCGTTCGATGATAGCCTCGAGTTTGTCTTTTGCTACGAGGTCGGTAACAGGAATACCGCCTACAGTGGTGTAGCGTGGCAGGGGAACCATTGTGTCACCGTGACCGCCGAGCAAGAGTCCCTGGATGTCGAGAGGCGTTACGCCGATTTCCTGAGCGAGGAATGCTTTGTAACGTGCTGTGTCGAGAGTTCCAGCCATACCGAACACTTTGTTAGAGAGTGTTTTAGCGGTTTTGTATGCTACGTAAGTCATAGCGTCCAAGGGGTTGGAAACAATGATGATGATAGCGTCGGGCGAAGCCTCGATTGCTTTTTTGGTAACGTCCTTAACGATGCCGGCGTTGGTGCCGATAAGGTCTTCGCGGCTCATTCCGGGCTTGCGGGGAATACCAGAGGTGATTACGATAACGCCCGATCCGGCTGTTTTAGAATAGTCGTTGGTTACGCCTGTAATCTGATGGTTGAATCCTGCTAATGCAGAGGTCTGCCAGATATCCAAAGCCTTGCCTTCTGCGAGGTTAGGTTTGATGTCGAGCAATACTACTTGATTGGCTAAGTCTCTGCGGGCAATTGCGTCCGCGCATGTTGCGCCTACGTTTCCGGCGCCTATAACTGTAATTTTTTCCATAATTGTGTTATGTATAAATTTAATTGTCTGTTATATAAAAATTCCGGACTACCCGGTTTTTTTCATTGCAAATATATGAAATAATGTTTTACACGGATATATTTTTTTGTTTTTTTAGCAAAAAAATTGTTTTTGTCGTTTGCATGATTTAACTTTGTAACTGCTAATTTAGAAAAAATGGGACGTTTTTTGGCTATCGATTATGGCAAAGTGCGCACGGGACTGGCAGTTACCGACCCGTCGAGAATTATTGTCTCGCCACTCACGACTGTGCCAACCGCCGAACTTACACCTTATATAAAGGAGTATATCGTTAAGGAGAAGGTTGAGCGTGTGATTGTGGGCTATCCAGTGAATCCACAGGGGGGCGAAAATCCTATAGTACAGAGCATTATTCAGTTTACCGACAATCTGAAAAAACTCTTCCCTGATCTGCCAGTTGATTTTTACGACGAGCAGTACACTTCTAAAATGGCTGCTTCGGCTATGGTGTCAGGCGGTTTCAAACGCAAATACCGTCAGAAGAAGGGGAACACCGACAAAATGGCCGCGGCTTTTATTTTACAAGGTTGGATGGATGAGAATCCATTTTAATTATTATTTTTGCTAAAAAGTTTTTAAAATGATATTACCAATTACAATTATCGGAAACGCGGTTTTAAGGAAAAAAGCCGACCCCGTTTCAAAAGACTATCCTAATTTGAAGGAACTTGTCGAAAATATGTTTGAAACTATGCGCAAGTCGGAAGGTGTGGGTTTAGCCGCTCCTCAGGTGGGACTTTCGCTCCGTCTTTTTGTTGTGGATGCTTCGCCCATGACCGACGATGAAAATGACACTTTCACCAAAAACTTTATTCACGCCTGCATCAATCCTGAGATTGTGGAATATTTTGGCAACAAGGTGGGATACAACGAGGGATGCCTGAGTGTTCCCGGCTTGCACGAGGATGTTACACGTCCCGACGGTGTTAAAGTGAAATACTACGACGAGGATTTCTACCTTCACGAGGAGACTCTCACAGGACCTACCGCCAGAGTTTTCCAACACGAGTACGACCATCTCGAAGGTGTGCTCTTTACCGACAAAATAGGACTTTTGCGCCGCAAACTTATTAAAAACAAACTTGCCAATATTTCAAAAGGTAAGTTTGAGCATTCATATAAAGTAAAATTAAACTAATAAATACCCTACGATTATGAATTTATCTAAATCTTCGAATCCGACATTTTCGGAAAAGATTTTCGAAAAGTCGTTGACCAACAATGCCGAAGGTGGTGTTATGACCTACAACGGCACTCTTAACAAAAGTATCATTCTATTCCTGCTCGTTCTTTTGAGCGGAATCGCCACTTGGAAACTTACTATGGTGGGCAACACTTTGGCTACGCCTCTCGCTATCGGCGGTGCTATCTGCGGATTTATTCTCGCTATTGTTCTGAGTTTCAAGCCCGATAAGTCGCACATACTTGCCCCTATCTACGCTCTTTGCGAGGGATTGTTCCTCGGTTTTATTTCGGCTATATTCAATGCCACTTACGAAGGTATTGTGATGCAGGCAGTTTTGGCTACTGTTTGTGTGGTTGCTGTGGTTTTCGGCTGCTATCGTGCAGGTATTCTCAAAGCTACTCCAAAATTTACCAAAGTGTTGGTTTTCGCCACTTTGGGCATAGGTGCTTTCTACTTGGTGAGCATTCTGCTCCGCTTCGCCGGAATTGAGCTTTCGGTTTTCAACCTTGGCTGGTTTGGAATAGTATTGCAGTTGGTGATTGTGGGTGTGGCAGCCCTCAACTTGGTTTTAGACTTCAATCAAATTGACAACGGTGTGGAGATGCAGTCGCCCCGTTATATGGAATGGTACTGCGCTTTTGGCCTTATGGTTACTATTGTTTGGATCTATGTTGAGATACTCCGATTGATTGCCCTTTTGTCGCGCCGCAACTAATTGAGATTAAACATTATAATAATTAGGCGGAAATTGTTTTTTCAATTTCCGCTTTTTTGTTTTCCGTTTATTTCTATCGTATGCGATACATATTTGCTATTTTCGATACAGCTATTTATAAAATCGAACACTATTTAATATTAAACTATCTTTGTATTAGATTGAAAACATTACTTTTGCAGAAATATATTGTTATTTAGCTATGAGTATATTTAGTAAAATTATTTCACCAATTAAGGAAAAACTAAAGACACTTTCGTTTCGTACAGGGGTGATAGTGCTGTTATTATGCGTTCCGTTTTATATAATCTCTTTTGCCCAGATGGGTTTGGATTGTCTTAGTCCATCGGCAAAGACAGTTTTGTGGGTTGTGTTTTTCGGACTTGCCAAAACTTTTCAATATTCGGGCATCACCATACTTGGTGTAGAGGGAGTTAAGAGGTTGAAACAAAAATTTTCACGAAAAAAGTAGTAGTTGTTATTATTTTTTTTATTATTTTTGTAATAAATTAAATTATTGTGTATATTTGTTGCATTAAAAATAATAGTTGATATGAACAATATACTTCCGTTAAGTTTCAACTCGCTCTATATATTTGCTGGAGCAGTTTTGATAGAATTTGTTGTGTTTCTGATACTTGTGGCGAAACGCAAACTTAATATCCTGCGTGGCTTCTTTGCCGTTTTGGTAGGAAATGTGATTACAGCGCTTTTCTGTTTATTCATCCCTGCAGGAAATGGCGAACTTGGTTTTGGCTTTTACGCTTGGTATGCCATTGCGTTTGCTATTGCGGTAGTGTTTGAGTGGATGATAGATGTGGCGTTTTTCCGTGATCGTCCCAATAAGGTGTCGAAAACTAGATTCTTTTTCTGTTCGCTTTTCGGCAACCTTGTAACATTTGTGCTGTTAGCGATTCTTGCTTTGCATGGTCTTTTGAATTAGGTTTAAGAATTTTTATTATAAAAAAAATCCACTGACGCAATGTTTGTCAGTGGATTTTTTGTGTAAGATAGTGTCTTGCTATTTGTTGTATGTGTTGCCAGGATATGCTTTCAAACCCTCTTCCAGACATTTGAGTGCCTTTTTGAGGTCGTCGGTGTTTATTACGTATGCAAGGCGCACTTCGTTTTTGCCAAGTCCCGGAGTGGCGTAGAATCCAGCTGCGGGAGCCATCATAACAGTCTGATTCTCATAACGGAATGTCTCTAACATCCAACGGCAGAATATTTCGCTGTCGTCGATTGGCAAACGTGCTATGGTGTAGAATGCTCCTTTGGGCATCGGACTGCTTACGCCTGGAATCTTGTTGAGGCCGTTGATAAGGCAGTTGCGACGTTTAACATATTCTTCTCTAACCTCTTGAAAATACGATTCGGGTGTGTCGATAGATGCCATTCCCACCAACTGACCAAAATACGGAGGACTT
>JAGCYI010000129.1 GCA_017960885.1 Bacteroidales bacterium | reverse complement strand
TTATGATAATGTGGAGATTCCTACTGAGGTTCACTCGGTGCTCTCGTATATGCCGCGTCCCGACAAAACCAAACTTACTAATAAGGTGTCGGATTACCTCAGTGCCAACGGTTTTTGCGAGGCAATGTGCAACAGCCTCAGTCAGAGCGATTATTACAAGGATATGACATCGTACAAGCCTGAAAATCTTGTACTTGTGCTCAATCCGTTAAGCACCGCTATGAACTGTATGCGTCAGACCTTACTCTTTGGCGCGTTGGAATCTGTGGCATTCAACCTCAACCAAAAGAACGAGGACATCCGTCTTTACGAATTTGGCAATGTTTGGACTAAGGGCTTGAAAATGAGCGATAACAAGGGTAATCTCGCCAACTATTACGACGAAACTCACATTATGCTCGTGCTCAGCGGCAATGTTCAAACAGCAAACTGGGCTGCCAAGGAGCAAAAATCCACATTCTATTACCTTAAATCGTACGTTAACAACATCTTAGAGAGTCTTGGCTACAACGTTGACAGTTTCCGCACCGAAGAAACCGACAAGACCGATGTATTTGCTTACGGACTTAAATATTTGATGGGCAAAGAGTTAATCGCCGATTTTGGTAGTGTAAGTTACAAACTCCGCAAACAGTTCGACATCGACAAAGAGGTATTCTACGCCGAGATAAATTGGGCTAACGTATTGAAATTCATACCAAAAGAGATTAAATACAAACCTGTAAGCAAATATCCCGAAGTAAAACGCGATTTTGCATTGCTTTTGGATACCAAAGTACGTTTTGAGGAGATTAAACGTCTTGCACAAAAAACTGAAAAACAATATCTTAAAGAGGTTTCGATATTCGACGTTTATCAGAATGAGAAACTCGGCGCAGGCAAAAAGAGTTACGCAGTGTCGTTCACATTCCAAAATCCCGAGGCTACATTCACCGACAAGCAGATCGACAAAATTATGGAAAACCTCCGCGCTGCATTTGAAAAGAACCTCGGTGCACAGATAAGATAATCACTTACAGATATTTACGAAAATAATTAAACAGACATATCAAAAATGAACAAAATCGTAGAAAAGGAGTTCTTCTCCGAAAACGTTGTTAAAATTGTGGTAGAGGCGCCCGAAATTGCCCTTAGCCGCAAACCCGGCAACTTTGTGATTGTCAGGCTCGACGATAAAGGCGAGCGTATTCCTCTCACAATATCTACCGCCGACACCGACAAAGGTACAATAACGCTTGTGGTTCAGCGTATTGGCGTTTCGTCGTACAAACTCGCCGCAATGAATGTTGGCGACTATATCCACGACGTTGTAGGTCCGCTTGGACACCCCACACACATCTACAAAGCCGGTACAGTGCTTGCTTGTGGCGGCGGCGTGGGAGTTGCACCTTTGTTGCCTATCGTAAAGGCGTTTAAAGAGGCTGGCAACCGCGTGGTTTCGGTTCTTGCAGCACGCAACAAAGACCTCATTATCCTCGAAGACGAAATTCGCAAATACAGCGACGAGGTAATTATTATGACCGACGACGGAAGTTACGGCAAAAAAGGCGTGGTAACCGTTGGTATGGAGGAAGTTATCGCACGCGAAAAGGTTGACTTGGCGATTGCTATTGGTCCTGCCATTATGATGAAATTCTGTTCGCTCACAACCCTTAAATATCAGATTCCCACAGTAGTAAGTCTCAACACCATTATGGTAGACGGCACGGGAATGTGTGGTGCTTGCCGCGTAAAAGTAGACGGCAAAACCCGTTTTGTATGCGTTGACGGTCCCGAGTTCGATGCCCACAAGGTAGATTTCAACGAGATGCTTCAACGTATGGGCTGCTACAAAGAACAGGAAAAAGAGGCGTTTGAAAAATATAAAAATGCATTGTAATGAAAGCGAAAATCGAAGAAGTTGTCGAAATTTTGAACTCGAACAACCGCGAACTAATGGCGAAATACTTGCAGACACACTCATTCGAATCATTGGAGGAGATGGTGTTGCGCGAGAAACTTCGCGAGAAGGAGTACAGTTTGAGGAAACAGGAGACGACCGAAACCGTAAAGACGAGGAAACTCTTGAATATTTCGCAAAGAGCCGTGGCGTTTGGATAGAAAATGCCGACGAGTATTTGGAACAATTATACGGAAAGTATTTTGCCCACGGAAGCGAATCGTACGTGTACCGAAAAAGCAAAGATTTGGTAGTTAAAACGAGAAGTTTTATTGGGTATGAGTCAGTAATTCAGGCACTTGTGTCGATTAAGATTCACAACATACTTTTCCCCGAAACATCGTTGAAAATTGTTGCCTTGGGCAGAAGTTTCGGCGAGTTTACCGCAGTTTTGGAGCAAAACAATGTTAACGGAAATTTTGCTACAAAAGAAGAAATTGAACAGTTTGTAAACCAACGATTTGGAGCGGTAAAAGATGATTCAGTTTTGGGTGGAAATTCGTATAAGACCGACAAATTCTTAATGCAGGATCTAAAACCAAAAAACGTCTTAGTTTCAGAGCGTTATGGTAAAAAAGAGTTTTTTGTAATTGACGGCGATTTTTACATTAATAACTACTAAAATTGAAAACAAAATGACAGATTATAAAAAAGAACGCGAAGAAGAGTGGCGTGTA
>JAGCYI010000128.1 GCA_017960885.1 Bacteroidales bacterium | reverse complement strand
CCAAATTAACCAGCAAAAAGAGGAACACGAAAAACAAATAAACCTCTTCCACCAACTCGACGCTAAGCGCGACTTTTATAAAATGGCAATTACACATCCGAGATACATAGCCGGATGGTTCAAAAAAAAGATAAAAAGCCTTTTCAATTAACCCAATGCCCGCATTCACCATTATCACCGTCTGCCTCAACATTGCCTCCACCATCAGGCGCACATGTGAGAGCATTATAAACCAGACATTCCAAGATTTCCAGTGGATTGTGGTAGACGGTGCTTCTACCGACGGCACTCTCGACATTCTGAAAGAATACTCCTCAAGAATCGACATCCTCATCTCCGAGCCCGACAAAGGCATATACAATGCCATGAACAAGGGAATAAGACTGGCAAATGGCGAGTACATCAACTTTATGAACGGCGGCGACGCGTTTTATGACAACAATGTTTTGAAAAATGTATTTCATAAAGGATTAGACTTTGATATTGTGTACGGAGATTCTTGCCATATCTATAAAAACGAAAATCAAATCATAACAACAACCCCAGAAATCACCGCATACGATCTTTATTACTATTACCGATTAACACATGCGTCATGTTTTGTCAAAACGTCTGTTCAACAGCAATATATGTTCAACGAAAAAATGATAATTGCTGCCGACAGGGAATTCTTTTCAAAAGTTTTTCAAATAGGTTGTTCTTTCAAGAAAACAGACATAATTATATCTAAATTTCATAGAGATGGGATCAGCTGTCTCAATAATGACCTAAAAAACAAAGAGGACGAGTGTATCAAACATAAGTATTTCAAATCGATGTATTATAAAGAACACTCTCCTAAACTTTACCATCTTTATGAATTTTTATCCAATTCCATTAAATATCCAAGATATTTCTTAGGTTGGGTCAAGCGACTTATCGTCAAACAAAAAGCATAATAACAATGGCATTCGAGGTTTCGGTGATAATACCTGTTTTCAATCGCGAAAAATTTATCGAACGCGCTATTATGTCGGCTGTTACATTAGAATGCGTAAAGGAGATTATCGTAATCGACGATGGATCAACAGATTCCAGTTTCAGTATTTGTCAGCATCTATCCTCAATTTATCCCAAAATAAGAGTATTATCACATGCAGGACACAAAAACAAAGGAGTGTCGGCATCTAGAAACTTAGGAATAGCAAGCGCCAAATCTGCATATATCGCATTTCTCGACTCCGACGACTACTACTTGCCAAATCGGTTTGATTTCGAAATCAAGTTGTCTGAAGACATTGGCATATTTGACGGAGTTTACGGAGCGGCCAATTATCACAACACTACTACTAATGATAACACTCTTTATACTATAAAACAAATTATAGAACCAGAAAAACTATTTAAAGCGTTGCTTTGGCAAGACAAGGGTCTATTCTGTACTCCTACCATCACCATAAGAAAAGATGTATTCAAAACCGTTGGATACTTTGACCCAAAACTTAAAGTTGCCGAAGATACTGATCTGTGGCTCAGATTATCTGCATACGCTAAAATTCTCTCTGGGAGTATCAATAATGCCCTTTGCATTGTTGATCTTCACGACAATAATACTAAGAATACTAACGCTCATCTCTACGAAGAGTCGTACAAATATATTTTCAACAAACTGTTAAGGAAAATACTTTTTTCTCCTCGTATAGCTTACAACAACAAAAACGAGTTGTTATTAGCCATAAATCATAATTGTAAAATATATCCCAAAGTCTATTCTGAATCACGTTTTCTAACGAAGATATTAGCCAAGCATCCGATTTTATTCTTTTGCCCAGCCATATATCACAAGATAATTCAAATGATACTAAAATAATATGTCTATTAAAGCATACAAATTAGATGAAATGTCTCATACCCCATTTGTGAGAAAGGATTCTTTAGATTATTTCAATAGCAAAGGGATAGAGTTAACAAATGATGAAAAATCTGCAGACATTTATTTATCAAGATTTTTCCCTGTAAAGTCAAAAAAGGAAATGCTTTTATGGCGAATTAAACGAAGATTCATACCTATCCTGGTTTGGACACATGAACCTCGATATAACACTATGCTGCAAAAACACTTTCCTTCCAAATTTTACATACCCGACATTCATATTATGAATTGTTATACAGGTGATGTTCTTTTTAGCCCATGGTGTATTTACGGTTCATGGTCTATCACCCATAAAGTGGGATTAGCGACAAAAGAACACTTTGAGACTCATAAAAAAAATGTATGTTCTTTAGGTTCATTCCGACACGAACCATTGATAATCAACAATAAGAATATCGATCTTACAGAATTTAGACAACAATTATCACTTCACGGTTACAGAAAAACATTTGTGGACCCAACTGGCCAAAAGATGTGATAGTTACTCTTGACGACAGAAATAATAAGGACTGGCATAGTTCGAAACTCAATTTTATAAAGGATTACAAATACAACATCGCTATAGAAAATACTCTGATTGACAATTATATAACAGAAAAAATATGGGATCCAATTTCTCAAAGCGTTCTACCCATTTATTATGGAAACGACTGCATATATAAGTATTTTCCTAGAAATAGCTTTATTGACACAAATAATTATGCTAATTTTGAAGAATTATTCGATTATATATCTTCTTTAACAGAAGAAGATTATCTTGATCGTCTCAACAAATGCATTGAAACATATAATCATATTTTTGAATCTATAGATTTCAATACAGAATACTTCAAATTGTTAGATATAATTGTCGGCAAAATAAAGGCTATTGTTTCTAAATAATTCTATTAAAGTTTATTACCAATGAAGTTTAAAGTGTCGGTTATCATACCATTCTTCAATTCCGAAAGATTCATTTCAAGAGCAATACAATCATGTTTGAGATTGTCAGAAGTTGGAGAAATAATATGCATTGATGACGGCAGTTCTGACAACTCCTATTCCATTGTTGATAATATTCAAAAATCACATTCAAAAATAGTACTGCTTCAACACCCTGACAAAAAGAACCACGGACGCTCGGCAAGCAGGAATCTGGGGATACGTAATGCGAAGTTTGACTTTGTTGCTTTTCTCGACAGCGACGATGAATACACGGAATGCAGGTTTGAAAACGAAAAAAAAATGTTTGAAAACGACAACAGCATCGACGGCATATATGGAATTGTAGAAACCAAATTTGAAACACCACAATCAAAAACAGAATTTGAAAAACGCTTCGACAGCAACATCATTAAGATAGATACAGAAACTCAGCCCGAACTCCTATATAAAAAACTGCTATTGGGTGGGCATGGATTTTTTCAGACAAACACACTCACTGTTAGAAAATCAATCTTCACCAAGACAGGTCTTTTTGACGAACAATTCGTGGTGATGCAAGACACTCACATGTGGATACGTATGGCAGCTAAATGTAAGTTGGTGAGCAATCAAAATAACAAACCCATTGCATTCTACCATATTCATACAACCAACAGTGTTATCAAATGCGATGACCTACGCAACAAGTTGCAAGTAGAACTAGGATACTCACTATTTAAATGGGCATTAAAACAGAAGGAGTTTCCTTACGACAAGAAAAATGATTTTTTTATAGGATACAAAATAGGATATCCCAACGAGTCGGATTTCCGAACTCTTGTAAGATTTTTATGGTGTAACCCAAGATTTTTATTTCACAGATACACCTTGAGAAAAATAGTACAAATTATAAAAGGCAAATAATCTAAGGTTGTCAGAATCTCATTATTTTACAAAGAATCGCTGTTTAAGATAAAATAATAAAGGCGCACCATTAGGCACGCCTTATATTATAAGTAACAATAAATGTTAGTCCTCAATCAAGTTCTTACCAGTCATCTCCTTGGGTTGTTCAAGACCCATAATGTGGAGAATAGAGGGTGCTACGTCGGCAAGAATACCATCTTTTACCTTGGCGTTCTTGTTTTCGGTAACATAGATAAACGGAACAGGATTGAGCGAATGGGCTGTGTTGGGAGTTCCGTCGGGGTTAATCGCATTATCAGCGTTGCCGTGGTCGGCAATGATAATGGTTTCATAATCGGTAGCTTTAGCAGCCTCAACCACCTCGTTAACGCACTGGTCGATGGCCTTAACGGCTTTTTCGATAGCGCTGTAAACTCCGGTGTGACCAACCATATCACCATTGGCAAAGTTGACAACAATCCAGTCATAATAATTCTTTTTGATAGCCTCCACGAGTTTGTCCTTAACCTCAAAAGCCGACATCTCGGGTTTAAGGTCGTAGGTGGCAACTTTGGGAGATGCTACGAGGATACGATCCTCGCCTTCGTAGGGGGCTTCGCGACCACCGTTGAAGAAGAAAGTAACGTGAGCGTACTTCTCAGTCTCGGCAGTATGAAGCTGTTTGAGGCCCTTGCTCGAAATATATTCGCCGAGAGTGTTGGTAACATTCTCCTTGGGGAAAAGAATATGAACACCTGTAAACGAAGCGTCGTAGGGAGTCATACAGTAATATTGCAAACCGGGGATGGTCTTCATACCCTGCTCAGGCATATCCTGCTGGGTGAGCACGATGGTAAGTTCCTTAGCGCGGTCGTTGCGGTAGTTGAAGAAGATAACCACGTCGCCCTCTTTGATAGTGCCGTCAACGTTAGAGTTAACGAGCGGCTCCATAAATTCGTCGGTGTTTTTGTGCTCCTCGGTGTGCGAATCGTAGCAGCTCTGAACGCCGTCTACCATATTCGCAACCTTGCGACCCTTGCCTTCGATAAGCTGGTCGTAAGCCACTTTGATACGGTCCCAACGTTTGTCGCGGTCCATAGCGTAGAAACGTCCGATAATAGAGGCGATATATCCGTTGCCGATAGTGTCGATATGTTTCTGAAGGTCGGCGATAAAGCCTTTGCCGCTCTTGGGGTCGGTGTCGCGACCGTCCATAAAGCAGTGAACGAAAGTATTTTTGATACCGTACTCTTTGGCGATGTCAACGAGTTTGAAAAGGTGGTCGAGCGAAGAGTGAACGCCGCCAGTAGAGGTCAAGCCCATAAGGTGAACACTCTTGCCGTTTTGTTTGGCGTAGCCGTAAGCCGACTTGATTTCGGGATTTTCAAGAATGCTGTTGTCTTTGCAAGCGCGGTTGATTTTCACAAGGTCTTGGTAAACAATACGTCCGCCACCGATATTGAGGTGACCTACCTCGGAATTGCCCATTTGACCGTCGGGCAAGCCAACGTTTTCGCCGCTTGCGAGAAGTTGCGAATGCGGATAAGTGTTGTTAAGATAATCCATATAGGGTGTAGGGGTCTGGTAGATAACGTCGCCCTTGCCCTTGTTTCCGATTCCCCAACCGTCGAGAATCATAAGGAGTGCTTTTTTTGCCATAATTTATTGTATTTTATAATAATCAATTACTTCGGGCAAAATTATAAAATTTGCAGCAAACTGACAGGGGAAAGGCGTTTGTTAATGAATAATTAATATAAAATGGACGACATATTATCATCACCCGACTATTTCATAGCCCACGCCGGCGGATCAATTGATGGGCAAAAGTACTTGAATTGCAAAGAAGGATTATTACAGTCACTCAAAAACGGATACAAATATATTGAAGTAGATTTAGCACTCACATCCGACAGCGCAGTAGTTTGTCTTCACGATTGGCAACACTTCAAAACTCTCGCATCCATCGACATTGACAACGAACCGATGTCGCTACAAGAATTTCAACAACAAAAAATACTAGGCAAACTCACACCTTTGACATTAAACGATGTAATATCGATTCAAAAAGAACATCCATTTGTAATAGTAACCGACAAAATATCCAATCCCGACATACTCAACCGTTATTTTCTTGATAATAGAAACAATGTAATGGTAGAGGCTTTCAGTTTGTCCGATTATTTGCAGTTGAAAGAAGCCGGATACACTCCTATGATGTCAATATCGCATTTCAATTATAAGAGTATACGTTGGATATTTACACAACAAAGGAAGACAAGAACCAAGATAGATTGGGTTTGCGTTGGCTCAGAGAGCAACATAAAGAGTCTCAGAACATTAAAACGCCTTCTCAAATGCAAAATAGCATTATACAGTAGCAACTCAGAACCATTTTTCAAAGAACATCTTGGCAAAGGAATAGACCTAATTTATACCGACAACTGGAATCTCAAAACACGCTCCAACAATGACTCTATAAACAAGAGTACATATTAAAATAAAGATAAAAATCAATGATACCCAAGATAATCCACTATTGTTGGTTCGGTCCGAAACAGATGTCTAAAACCGACAAGAAATGTATCCAGTCGTGGAAGAAACACCTTCCGGATTACAAATTGATGTTTTGGAACGAGCAAAACTCTCCTATTGACGTTCCGTTTGTAAAAGCCGCCATCGAAACAAAAAAATATGCCTTTGCATCTGACTATGTGAGGATTTGGGCATTAAACCAATATGGTGGTGTCTACATGGATACAGATATGTTAGTGCTAAAAAACTTTGACAAGTATTTAGACACTGAATTCATTGGCAGAGAAAACGAAACAACCATTTCAGCCGGTATAATTGGAATAGACGCTGGTAGTTGTTTCATAAAAAAAGCCATGGAACTATACGATTCTTTGGTATTTGACATTAACAATCTTCAAAAGCTATCTATTCCACAGAACCTCACCAAAATAATAAATGAAATGGAACCTAGTCAACGTCCAAAGATATATCCACCCGACGTATTCTATCCTTTACCAATAGAAGCCACAGTTGAAGGAAACTTTAATTACAAGCCACACCTCACCAACAACAGTGCAGCCGTACACCTCTGGAACGCCAGCTGGCTCGACGAACTCAATGAATACCGCAAACAAAGCAGCGGAATCAGGAAATACTGGAATATAATTAAGGCTCATCTATGTCGAACACAATAGAGAACAATAGCAGAATAATGAAACTACAAAAACTCACCCTACTTCTACGAGACGGACTAGCCAATCGTATGAGGGTAATAGCCAGCGTTGCTCATTTAGCAAAACAAGGAGTCAAAGTAGAAGTGTTATGGTTAAAAAACTGGGCTCTCAATTGCAATTTCGAAGAACTTTTCGAACCCATAGACGGAATCGAGATAAAAAACATTGCAAAAGAACCTGTATATTATGATACAATACAAAGCGGTCTACTTAAAAAGGCTTATTCCAAACTACACGGATTAATACACGGTTACGATTATGTTTTTTATAGTCATGGATTAAAATTTGAAAAACAATTGAGCGACAATGACTTTATGCAAAACATCTTCTGTAAGCATAAGAGAGTTTTTTTAACAACATGTTTTTGCGTTACAGCCACACAAGACTACTCTGTATTCAAGCCAAAAGAAGAAATCACAACCATACAGACCCAAATACAGCTTCCATCCAAATATATCGGCATCCATATCCGCCGGGGTGACAATGTGGCTTCGATGGAAAATTCACGCATCGAGGGATTCATCGACATAATCAACCATGAGATTAATATCAACCCCGACGTCATATTCTACCTTGCCACCGATTCTTACGATGTTAAAACTTTGCTTAGAATAGTATTTGGCAGCGAAAGAATTATTATCAAAGACAACGCCTTATCTCGCGACTCTCATAAAGGCATAAAAGAAGCGCTTGCTGAAATGATTATCCTTTCCAACGCCGACAAAATCATAGGCTCTGCATTTAGTTCGTTCGATGAGGTTGCAGCCTTGCTCCACAACACTGAATTAATAAAAGTAACAACCCAAAAATGCTGAAACAAATATACAACAATATAAAAAACAAGTACGACAAGCGGCATTCTTTCAGTTTCTTAGATTCAGAAACTGAAAAAATCTTTTTTGCAGATATTCCAACGAACCCGATATGTAACGACCTTTCGTCACTATCCGAAACTGCCAAGGCAATATTCAGTCATTTAACAACCGACTTAAACCCAACATACCTATTCCATTACACTAAGAAAGCATTTTTCGAACCAGAATGGTTATGCGGCCTCACCGAAAATGGCGAAATAATACCGGCATCTGTTCCTAACAACGACTGGCAATGGAAGGGCTACTGGCCTATGCATCCACTTCCGAGCGCATTCAACCTCAAATTCAGATTAAAAAGACATCTCTATTTCGACAAGATTCTAGTGGTTGACGATTTTTACGGTTTTTCAAACAACTACTACCACTTTCTTGTGCATTTGATAGGGCAACTTTTAATGCTGCAAGACCATGGAATTGACCTGTCGCTACCAATGCTTATGCCCAAATCTATAAGAGAGAAAAGTTTTTTTAAACAGTTCGCCGACAAATATCCGCTCTTAAAACAACTGAACTACATCGACTACGACAGGAGCATTGTGCATTGCAACGAATTCTATATTTGCAACAGCACAATTGTTTCCGAAAACCATATAAACATATTCAAACAGATTACCACCGAGTCGCTTAGCAACAAGAAAAAAATCTTCATCGGACGCAAGAACGTGGCAAGAGTAGCCTCCAATGCGGATGAGATAGAAAACATAATGAAAAGTTTCGGTTTTGAAACCATCTATTTTGAAAACCATACATTAGATGAACAAATTGCAATAATACGAGGCGCAGATTACTTCGTCTCATACCATGGAGCGGGACTGACAAACCTTCTATTTACCAACAATCCAAATCTTAAAGTGCTTGAAATACACAATTCAAATGCAAAGCTATACTGGCACTATGCGTTATTCTGCGCAAAAATGAAAATTAATTACGACTGCTTTGTTGGCGGAGACATGGTCAACAATAGTTATTACATTGATCCAGAGAAATTTAAGAATAAGCTATCTGAATGGATTTTTTAAAATAATATGAAACGATTCATCATACACTCTTTATTTTTTTGCATTATCCTACCTTCTATATTATTTGTCGTTGACTTAGGATTTTCGCCATTACTTTTGCAACGTCAAGAAAACAATTCGGTTTGGTACGAAATCTATCACAACAATACTAACTGTGAAGTGGCTTTTTTCGGGTCATCAAGGTGTCTATTGTACTTTGACTCTGACATCGTTGAAAAATCATTAGGGAAAAGTTGCTACAATTATGGTATTTCCAATGCAAAAATAGACATTTCTTGTCTCTGTCTTGAATACTTACTACAACATGTTAACCAAACTCCTAAATATATTACATTAGAAGTTGGGTATCTTACACTAAATAACGATACAATATTTGATCACCATTATCAATTATATCCTTTAATATTTTTGAATCCGTCATATTTTAATTATATCCACAAATACAATGGGTTCGACTCAAAACAAGTATGGATACCATTATGGAGGTATTCCGGTTACATAGGAACCATGCTTAAAGGGGCTATTCCAAACAACAAGCTCCACAAAGGGTTCTTTCCTGCTGATGCTGAATGGGGATATTCACAACTTGGCGCTCGCAACAATAACAACTCATCTTTTCAATTAGATAGTACTAAAATAGAATTTTTGGACAGATTCGTTTCATTATGCGAAAAAAACTTCATAAAACTCAACTTCATATACGTTCCAGAACATACAGATTACAAATTATTCTACAACAACAAGGATGAAATAGTAGGTTTTTTTAAAGAATACGCCCATAACAAAGGAATACCATTTAAAGATTTTTCAACAGATACAACATTCAACTCTGACACCACTAACTTTTTCAATATAGAGCATGTTAACAAACATGGTGCAGAAAAATTCACTAGAGATTATTTCGTACCATACTTCAAACAACTATATAATTTTTAAATAGAACAAGCAATGCTTTTCAATTCAATCGACTTCGCCATCTTTCTGCCCATTGTATTCGCCATATACTGGTTTGCATTCGGCAAAAGCAGAAAACTTCAAAACGGATTCCTTGTAATAGCCAGCTACGTTTTCTACGGCTGGTGGGATCCGAGGTTTCTCGCACTGATTTTTCTCTCCACAATTGTGGACTTTTTTGTAGGTCGCGCCATAGGCAAATCCGACGACACCACGAAACGCCGTCGGCTGCTGTTTGTAAGTCTTGGCGTAAACCTCGGAATGCTTGGATTCTTCAAGTATTTCAACTTTTTTGCATCCAACTTCGCCAGGGCGTTCTCGCTATTCGGAACAGAGTTTTCTATACCAACCTTAGAGATAGTACTGCCAGTGGGTATTTCGTTCTATACTTTCCAGACACTAAGCTATACTATCGATATTTACCGCAAGAAACTTGAACCTTGCAACGATTTTGTGGCGTTTCTCGCATACGTTAGTTTCTTCCCGCAATTGGTCGCCGGACCTATCGAGAGGGCTACAAACCTGTTGCCGCAATTCTACAAAGAGCGCACATTCGAATACGCCAAAGGTGTTGACGGAATGAAGCAGATTCTCTACGGACTATTTAAAAAGATGGTAATAGCCGACAGCTGCGCCAAATGTGTCAACCCGTTCTTTGCCGACTACGCCAACTATCCAGGATGCGATTTGATTATCTGCTCTGTATTGTTTGCTTTTCAAATATATTGCGACTTCTCTGGATATTCCGACATAGCCATCGGCACAGCCAAACTGTTTGGGTTCAGTCTTATGCGCAACTTCAACTTCCCATATTTCAGCCGCGATGTGGCGGAGTTTTGGCGCAGATGGCACATCTCGCTAACCACTTGGTTTCGCGACTATATCTACATTCCGCTCGGAGGCAGCCGCACCACGCTCGCAAAAGTTATACGCAACACCTTTATTATATTCCTTGTCAGCGGATTCTGGCACGGTGCAAGATGGACGTTCATTTTCTGGGGACTACTCAACGCACTATACTTCCTTCCCCTCCTACTCCGCAAAACCAACCGTAAAAATCTCGACACAGTAGCCCAAGACCGTTTCTTCCCATCTCTAAAAGAATTATTTCAGATGCTAATGACCTTTGCACTAGTAACATTTGCCTGGAT
>JAGCYI010000017.1 GCA_017960885.1 Bacteroidales bacterium | reverse complement strand
AATGTAACATTCCGTTACCAAGATTCAACCAAAAATGCTGTTGACGGAATTTCTATGAAAATACCTGCCGGTTCGCAAGTTGCATTTGTTGGACCATCGGGAGGCGGAAAAACCACCTCAGCAAGTCTTGTATCAAGGTTTTGGGATGTTACTGATGGCAAAATCTTAATAGGAGGAGTTGATGTAAAAGATATTCCGCAAGCAAAACTTTCCGAAATTGTCTCTTTTGTTTTTCAGGATAGCAAACTATTGAAAACAAGCATTTTAGACAATGTAAGAATGGCAAAACCTGATGCCACAGAGCAAGAGGTAATGGATGTTTTAAACCGTGCTCAATGTGCCGACATTATTGCAAAATTACCTGACGGAATCAACACAATTATCGGCAGCAAAGGTACATATCTAAGCGGTGGCGAACAGCAACGCATTGCTATAGCGCGAGTTATGCTACGCAATACTCCAATTCTTATTCTCGACGAGGCTACTGCGTTTGCCGACCCTGAAAACGAGGAAAAAGTGTTGAAGGCTTTTGATGAAATATCTAAGGATAAGACAGTTATCAAAATTGCACACCGTCTTTCTACTGTTGTTGACTGCAATCAAATTTTCGTCCTAAACGAAGGCAAAATCATAGAAAATGGTACACATCAGCAACTTATATCGCAAAACGGAATGTATTCAAAGATGTTTGGCGATTATCAGAAATCGGTGGAATGGAAAATTGAAAATTAATGCATAATTCATAATGCATAATTCATAATTCAGAATTCGTTATTATTATGAAAAACTTTAAACAAAAATATGCCCTTTCAGACGAGGGTGCACGGTCGATGGTGATTGCATCTGTTGCAAATATTTTTTACAATTTGATACTTTTTTCACTGGTTTTGTTGCTCTATTTTTTGGTTCAGGACATTATGAACGGAACTATTGAAGGTAGAGCAACATTCTATATCTCAGGTATTTGCATTTGGATTGTGCTGATGGCTGTTACCACTGTTATTCAGTACAACACCTCGTATTTTTCTACCTACAAAGAGAGCGGCGTAAGGCGTATCTCGTTGGCAGAAAAACTCCGTCGGTTGCCGTTGTCGTTTTTTGCAAAAAAAGACAGCGCAGATCTTACCTCCACAATTATGGACGACGCGGCACAGATTGAACAGGCTTCGTCGCACTTTATTCCGCAGTTTATTGGCTCAATAGCAAGCACTTGCGTGTTGGCTATCTGTCTGTTTTTTGTTAATTGGAAAATGGCTTTGGCGGCGGTTTGGGTGCTTCCTGTCTGCCTTACAATTGTGGCTTTTTCGCGAAAAGTTCAATACCGTTTGGGTAAAAAAACAAGTGGCGCAACCGTTGAAATGACCGAGAAAATTCAAGAATGTTTGGAATCTGTCCGAGACCTTCGTCAAAACAATGCGCAAGATAGTTATTATCAAGAAGTTGAATCTAAAATCAAAAACGTTGAAAAACGCAAAATTTGGAGCGAACTTGGCACAGGTATTTTTGTTACCAATGCCGAAATGATTCTGAAATTTGGAATCGCCACCACTGCGCTTGTAGGTGCAATGCTCTTAAAATCAGGCGAATTGGGAGTTTTGGAATTTTTCTTGTTCTTGATTATTGCATCGCGACTTTACAATCCGCTCACCACTTCGCTCGAACATTTTGCTGCCATTATTGCGCTTGATGTCAACTGCGAACGTCTCAACGACATTCTTCAACATAAAGAGCAAACTGGCACAGAGGAACTTAAAGTAAATGGCGGAGACATTGTGTTTGAGGATGTTAAGTTCTCGTATCAAGATGGCAAAAAGATTCTCGACGGCGTTTCGTTCACTGCAAAACAGGGCGAAGTTACGGCATTAATTGGTCCTTCGGGTAGCGGCAAAACCACTGTTTCGCGACTTGCTGCAAGGTTTTGGGATATTGATTCGGGCAAAATCACAGTTGGAGGTCAGGATATTTCAAAAGTAGACACCGAAACTCTTATGAGTCTTTACTCAATTGTTTTTCAAGATGTTACATTGTTTAACAACACCGTTTTGGAAAACATCCGCATTGGCGACAAAAACGCCACCGACGAACAGGTAAAAGCCGCAGCCGAACTTGCCAACTGTACCGAATTTGTTGAAAATCTGCCTGATAAGTGGAACACAATTATTGGTGAGAACGGCAAAAAACTCTCCGGCGGCGAACGTCAGCGAATTTCCATTGCCCGTGCATTTCTCAAAAACGCTCCAATAATTCTTCTCGATGAAGCATCCGCCTCATTAGACGTTGAAAACGAGACACTTATCCAACAATCGCTTTCAAAACTAATCAAAGGCAAAACCGTCCTCGTTATCGCCCACCGTATGCGCACCGTCCAAGGCGCAAACAAGATTATCACGATTAAGGATGGAAAGGCTGTGACGGCGGGGTAGTTGTTTTAGTTTCAACGAATTAAACGGGAAATACTTTCCGTTTAATTCGTTGATTATATTTGAATATTTTTAATACGCTGTATTACAGGTATTTATATTGAAATTTTACACTTTTTCGGGGGGAATGCGTGGGGGCGTACACGAGGTACGCCCCTACGCCATTTTCCTCATTGCGCTCATACTTATTGCCACGGTGGAGGCGTTGTGGAGGAGGGCGGCGAGTGAGGGGGAGATGAAGTTGGCAAGTCCGCCGAGTATCAGGAGCGAGTTGACACCGATGATGGCGTTGTTGTTGCCTTTGATACGGTGTTTGAGGTTTTTGCCAATGGTAATCAACTGTGGCAGTGACGATAAGCCGTTGTCGGGAAGCATTATGTCGGCGGTTTCTCCCGCTATCGACGACGCTTGACCCATAGCAATGCCAATGTCGGCGGTGGATAGTGCAGGGGCGTCGTTGATGCCGTCGCCCACCATCGCAACCACGCGGCCTTCTGCCTTCATTTTCTGAATGTGAGCCACCTTTTGGTCGGGGAGTGTCTGCGCATAAAATTCGGTGATACCTGCCTCGCGAGCCACTGCCGGAGCGGTTTTTTCGCCGTCGCCGGTAATCATCACAATGTGTTTGATGCCTGCCGATTTCAACATTTTAATTGCCTCAACCGAATCTTTTCGGATAAAGTCTTTGATGGCAATAAGTCCCGCAAGTTCCTCGCCCTCAGAAAAATATAGAACAGAGTCGCCTGTTTCGCCAAGTTGGTCGATATATGTTTTTGCCTCGTTGGTGAGAGGAATTTTTTCGTCGTCGAAAATAAAATGAGCCGAACCAATGCGGAGTTTTTTGCCGTCGATCGACGATGCAACTCCGTGAGCCAAAACGTATTCCACCTTGGTATGCTCCTCCTCGTGCACAAGTCCTCGGTTTTGGGCTTCCATCACCACGGCACGGGCCAACGAGTGCGGAAAATGCTCTTCTAAGCACGCCGCCATTCGTAGCACGTCGTTTTCGGTGCGGTTGCCGAGTGCTATCACGCGCGAAACTTTGGGAGTTGCCTCGGTGAGCGTTCCCGTTTTGTCAAAAACAAAAGTGTCGACCTCGGATATAAGTTCTAAGAATTTTCCACCTTTTACAATTATCCCTTTTTGAGCACTGTCGCGCATAGCCGAAAGCACGCAGATGGGCGCCGAAAGTTTCATAGCGCACGAATAATCAACAAGTAACGTAGACATCGCCTTGTTGAAGTTTCCTGTGGCAAAATATGTGGCGGCGGCAAGCATAAAGTTGTATTTAACCAAATGATTTGCAATACGTTCGGCATTAACTTGCGACGCCGCTTTCAACGCTTGCGAACTATCAATGAGCGACACAATTTGGTTGATGCGGGTCTCTTTTCCTGCCGATTTTACACTTATTATTATTTCGCCGTCTTCCACAATTGTAGACGCAAACACGCCCGAACCCTCTTTCTTTTCTACGGCGAGACTTTCGCCTGTCATAGACGCTTGGTTTACAGTGGCATAACCTTTTACAACTGTTCCGTCGGCAGGGATAACGCTTCCCGCCCGGCATATCACCTTATCCAAAGGTTTAAGATTTTTGGTTTGAATTTGAACCTCTTGTCCGCTGTCGGTGAGTATGTTAACAGTTTCTTCGGTATTGAGTAGCGAGTGGGCAAGATTGTCGTAAGATTTTCGCTTGATGTAATCTTCCAACACCTCGCCGATGCTCAGCAAGAACGATACCGAGCCGGCAGTTTTGATGTCGCCGCTGAAATACGAGAATCCCAAGGCGGTGGCGTCTAACGTGTCGGCAGAAAAAAACTTGCCGTCGACTGCGCATTTGAGTCCGTTGTAAAGTCTTGGGGCAATGTTGATTAGTTGCAAAATTTTGCGAATCGGAAATGGCAGCAGTTTTTTGAGAAAATGACGCGCCACCATTTCCGAAAGTATCGAAAATAAAGAAGGCTGAGGAATATCGAGCGGGTTAACGCTGTCTAAAAGTTCTTGATTTTCAAGGTATCTGTGGTCTAACAGTCGGAAATACGCCAACACTGTCTCCTCGCTGACACCCACGTAATGTATTAACACACTGCCCGATATGGGATTGATTTCAACAGACGAGATACCCATCTGTGTTTCCACGAGCGACTTTACCAACCCCGCCTGAACGGGCGAAAGCGAGTGTCTGTCGTAACGGATTCTCACCCGTCCCGGCAGCGAATGTGCTATTTTAAAGTCCATTACGCTTTTTTAGATTCTTGTTTTGCCTCTTCCACCAAATCTTCGGCGTCCTCTTTTACGGTTTCCACAAAAGCCTGAGCCTCGTCTTTGAGTTGTTGACCGGCGGCAATAATCTTTGCGCAGCCACGCTGCACTGTTTTGGTTTTCATAAGGGCGATAACGGCTATACCTGCCAACGCACCAAGGAAAAATACACCTGTTTTTGAGATATTGTTGAACATTGTTATTTAGTTTTAAATTTTCACCAACAAAGTTACAGGCGTGCTTTGTGAAATGGAATACCTAAAAATGATGATTTTTTGGTGCGGGCAAAAAGTAGTTTTTATAAAAAAAATAGTTATCTTTGTAAAAAATAAAACGGTATGCAAATCTTGAAAGATAACATAAGAAAGTCGATTTTAGACGAGGCAAAAAAGGAATTCTTAGAAAAAGGATTCTCTGACGCATCGATGCGCACAATTGCCACAAAAGTAGGTATAAGTGTCAGTACCATATACACTTACTACAAAAACAAAGACGAACTTATGACCGAGGTTTGCCTACCGTTTGTGAATGCTGCCAACACTATGACCATTGAGCATCACACTGCCGATACCGATATTGATCATATGTTGAATCCTGATACACAGCGCGAATTGGCACGGGATCTTATTGCATTGGTAAAAAAACATCGCGACATTATCCGCCTGATACTTTTCCGTTCGGAAGGGTCTTCAATGAACAATTTTCGCGACGATTACACCGACCGCACCACTGCTCATATTCTATGGTTTTTGGGTAAAATGAAAATGAAATATCCCGAAATAAATACCGATGTTTCAAACTTTTTTCTACACGCCAACTGCGCGTGGATGCTCTCAATAATCGGTGAAATAGTTTCGCACGACCTTTCAGACGAAGAACTCGAAAAATTCACCAACGATTACGTAAAGTT
>JAGCYI010000127.1 GCA_017960885.1 Bacteroidales bacterium | reverse complement strand
AATGTCAATCATAACGCCGTTATTTTCAAGGATGTCGGCAACAGCGGTCTTGCGCTCGGCGGCGTTCCACTTGCTGATAAAGTCGTCGAGAGTGGCGTAAGTGCCGAGTATATTGCGTCTTGCATACACGGTGTACTGTTCTGTAACGGGTTTGCCGTCTTCGCCGAGATAATAAACCTGTTCGCCGTTGACCTGTACGTTGCGACCTTTGACAACGTATTTGATAGTTTTTGGGGCGCCGCCCGTGTTTCCACCTGAGCCTGAGCCACCACCTGTATTGCCGCCATTTCCACTGCCACCATTTCCACTGCCACCATTTCCACTGCCACCGCTACCACTGCCGCTGCCTCCATTGCCGCCGGAAGTAGAACCACCGGAGGTAGAACCACCGGAAGTAGAGCCACCGGTAGTAGAACCGCCGGAAGTAGAGCCGCCGTTTCCGTTGCCGCCTGTACCTGCGCCGCCTAAGTCGGTAGGCGGTTCATATGTAGTTGGTTCGTCAAACTCAGGGTCGAAAAACTTTTCTGTTGCGTTGGCGAAGTCGAGAATGTAGAAAGCCATTTTGCCTTTGTCTTCCCTTAGTCGTGTGCCTCGTCCTACAATCTGCTTGAACCTTGCCATACTCGAAATCGACTGGTTGATGGCTATAAGTCCGCAGGTTTTGCAGTCAACGCCTGTTGAGAGCAAATCCACGGTAGTGGCAATCACGGGGAATGCTTCGTTGACGTTGATAAAATTATCTAACTGTTTCTTGCCGTACTGGTCGGTGCCTGTGATTCGCGTTACGTATCGGTTGTCTATCGCCACCATATCTGAATTGAGGTTTATGAGATAATGGCGTATTTTGTCAGCCTCGTCGTCGGAGTTGCAAAAAACAATCGTCTTGGTCATTCTGCCAATTTGGTGGAGTTTGGCAGTGATGTATTTTGCCACAAGTATGTCGCGGTCTTTGATTTCGATTTGCTTGCCAAACTGCGGACGCTGAAACGGTTCTTCGGATTCAAAGGCAACATTGTTGAGGTCGGTTTCGTCCTTTTCGGGCTTGTAGCCTGTTTCGTCTACGCTGATATTGATTTTTGTGGTCATATAAGGGGCAAGGAAACCGTCAGCAATACCGTCTTTGAGCGAATATGTAAACACCGGCTCACCAAAGTAGGCTATGTTGTCGTCTTCAACGTTTTTGTCTTGGCGCGGTGTGGCTGTGAGACCGAGTTGTGTGGCAGTGGAGAAATATTCCAAAATCTTGTGCCATTCGCTGTCGGCTTTGCGGCTGCCTCGGTGACATTCGTCGATGATGATAAAGTCGAAGAAGTCTTTGGCGTACTGGGTGTACGGCTGTTCGTTGTCGTTGTTGATTCTTGAATCGTAAAACTGATGGTATAGAGCCAAATAAACCTCAGCCGATGACGACATAAAATGGTTGGTGATCTTGGTCATATACTTGGCAAACGGGCGGAAATCCTGTTTGATAGTCTGGTCGATAAGTATGTTTCGGTCGGCGAGATAGAGAATACGTTTTTTGAGCCCCGCCTGTTTGAGCCGGTATATGATTTGAAACGCGGTGTAGGTTTTGCCTGTGCCGGTAGCCATCACGAGCAAAAGCCTGTTTTCGCCCTTGGCTATGCGTTTGACAGTTTCGTTGATGGCACGTCGCTGGTAGTATCGCGGCTCGTTAAAACCTTCATCCCAATAATATGGTTGTTCGATTACATTGAGTTGCTCCGGAGTGTAGTTGTAAAAATCGTGCATACGCTCCACAAGTTGTTCGGAAGTTGGAAACTGGTCGATTGGTATTTCCTTTTCGGTATGCGTCAAACGGTCGTGCTCATAAAAAGATGAGCCATTGCAGCAATATGCAAACGGCACATCGAGCATATCGGCATACACCAATGCCTGCTGAATGCCTGTTGATTGCGGCACGTCGCTTTTTTTAGCCTCCACTATGGCGATTGGTTGACCTTTGTAAAAAAGCGCATAGTCAGCGTATTTTGGTTTTTCGCGGAAAGGTTTTGCGCCCGATGTAGCCACCACGCGTCCGTCGGTGATTTTGTACTCTGCGTGCAATACCTCCGGATTGTTCCAACCGCTCTTTTGAAGGGCAGGCAGTATGTAAAATGTCTTTACGTTTTCCTCGTTCATAGTATACAAGAATTGGTTTGTTAGACTCACAAATTGGTATACGTTGTTTCTTGTTACAAAGATATGCTTTTTTCGATTAAATTACAAAAATATATATAAGGTGTAAAATCATTTTCATTGTTTTATAAAAAAAAGACCATCCGCCTTGGAGAATGGTCTTCTATAACTAATTTATGTTCAATCTTCTGAACTCACTATTTTACTCCCTTTGCTTGTGCAATTGGTTCGCGGCGGCAGTCCCATAGGTCAACAATTTCTATTGCATCGTTGTTGATCCAATATATTATTTTGTTGATTCGCTGTACCAAAATGCTGCGATACATAATTGGAGATTCGGAGAGGAGCGGTTCTACTATTCCGATATTGGGTTGTGAGCACAGAAGTTTACATATCTTCTTCAAGTTCGCGCATCATGTCATCAAACTCAATGTATTCTCCATTGGCAATACCGAGTCTGCCAGCCTCGGCGCGGGCAAGAAGTTCTTCTTTGGTATATTTGGGTAGCGGTTGGAGGTCTGTGCTCATCTTGTTTCCATTTTTTTTGTTATGCAAATATACATTTTTTTTAATAATTCCCCATATTTTTAATAAAAAAAATACCGACTGCCAACGACAATCGGTATTATAGTTTACTGTAATTTAATCAATTACATAGCCTGAGCCACAGCAACGGCAACTGCAACAGTAGCACCTACCATTGGGTTGTTGCCCATGCCGAGGAATCCCATCATTTCTACGTGTGCGGGAACTGATGAAGAACCTGCAAACTGTGCGTCGGAGTGCATACGACCCATAGTGTCGGTCATACCGTAAGATGCGGGACCAGCAGCCATGTTGTCGGGGTGAAGTGTACGACCTGTACCACCGCCCGATGCTACTGAGAAGTATTTCTTGCCCTGTTCAACACATTCTTTCTTGTATGTGCCGGCAACGGGGTGCTGGAAACGGGTGGGGTTGGTAGAGTTACCTGTGATAGATACGTCAACGCCCTCTTTGTGCATGATGGCAACGCCTTCGCGAACGTCGTCGGCACCGTAGCAACGTACACCGCCGCGAACACCGTCGGAATATTTGGTTTCGTTGATAACTTTTACTTCGCCAGTGTAGTAGTCAAATTCGGTTTGAACGTATGTGAAACCGTTGATACGCGAAATGATTTTAGCGGCGTCTTTACCAAGGCCGTTGAGGATTACGCGCAAGGGTTTTTTGCGAACTTTGTTTGCCATTTCGGCGATTTTGATAGCACCTTCGGCAGCAGCGTAAGATTCGTGACCAGCGAGGAAAGCGAAACAAGCGGTTTCTTCGCGGAGCAGACGTGCTGCAAGGTTGCCGTGTCCGAGACCTACTTTGCGGTCGTCGGCAACAGAGCCGGGAATACAGAAAGCCTGCAAGCCTTCGCCGATAGCCTCAGCAGCGTCGGCAGCGGTTTTAACGCCTTTTTTGATGGCGATAGCAGCGCCTACAACGTAAGCCCATTTTGCATTCTCAAAACAGATTTTCTGAGTGTCTTCGCACATTTTGTAGGGGTCGAGACCTTTGGCAGTGCAGATAGCCTTTGCTTCGTCGATATCTTTGATACCGTATTTATTGAGAGCGGCGTTGATCTGGTTGATGCGGCGCTCGTAACTTTCAAATAATGCCATAGTGTTTATTATTCTTTACGTGGATCAATATATTTAACTGCGTCTTTGAAACGGCCGTATGTGCCTTTTGCCTTTTCGATAGCCTCAGGACCTGTTGCGCCGCCTTTGAGAGCGTCCATAAGTTTGCCGAGGTTTACAAATTCGTAACCGATAACTTCGTTGTTGGCGTCGAGAGCCATCTTTGTGCAGTAGCCTTCGGTCATTTCAAGGTAGCGGCTGCCTTTTGCTCTTGTGCCGTACATTGTTCCAACTTGGCTGCGGAGGTTTTTGCCGAGGTCTTCGAGCGATCCGCCAACGGGAAGTCCGCCTTCTGAGAAAGCCGACTGTGTACGTCCGTAAACAATCTGCAAGAAGAGTTCGCGCATAGCGGTGTTGATAGCGTCGCATACGAGGTCGGTGTTGAGGGCTTCCAAAAGGGTCTTGCCAGGAAGAATCTCTGATGCCATTGCTGCCGAGTGAGTCATACCCGAGCATCCGATTGTTTCTACGAGAGCCTCTTCGATGATGCCTTCTTTAACGTTGAGGGTGAGTTTGCAAGTGCCCTGCTGGGGAGCGCACCATCCAATACCGTGTGTAAGGCCCGAAATGTCCTTAATCTCTTTTGCATGCACCCATTTGCCTTCCTCAGGAATAGGAGCATTGGCGTGATTTGCGCCTTTTGCAACACAGCACATGTGCTGCACTTCGTTTGTGTAAATCATAAAACTATCTATTTGTTTGTTTGTTTTTAAACTGTTTTTCACGTTAATTTCTAACGTGGCAAATTTAATAAATTATCCTTAATCGGTGCGATGTTTTGGAAATTTTTTGTTAAATTTTAAAAAACTCTTCAAATAGACCGATTGTTTTTTCTATTCCGTCGGTAATTTCGCTTAACAGAATGTACTCGTCGGCGGTGTGCGAGCGGTTGCTGTCGCCAGGACCCATTTTGAGGCTTGCGTAAGGCATAACGGCGCGGTCGGATGTGGTGGGCGAACCAAACAACTTAAATCCGCGTTTTGCTGCCAACTGTATAAACGGGTGATTTTCATCTATATGCGACGATTTCAACTTAAACGAACGGGGCTTTACCTCGGTGTCTTTGTTGGGAATTTCGCGACGGATAATGTCTAAAACCTCTTGGTGAGTGTATTTTTCGGTGATGCGCACGTCTACCATAAACGAACATTCCGAAGGGATAACATTGTGCAATGTGCCTGCGTTAACGCCTGTTACTGTGCATTTTACATCGCCAAGCCACGGCGACGACTTTTCAAATTTGTAGTTTTTAAACCACGCGATGTCGTCCATAGCCTTGTAGATAGCGTTGATGCCGGTGTTGCGTGCGGCGTGTCCCGTTTTGCCGTGAGCCAGACAGTCGAGAACCAATATACCTTTCTCTGCCACAGATATTTCCATACAGGTAGGCTCGCCCACAACGGCAAATTCAATAGGCGGAAGTTTGTCTAATATACTT
>JAGCYI010000016.1 GCA_017960885.1 Bacteroidales bacterium | reverse complement strand
ATACTATTATAACTAATAAAAGTATCAAACTGTAAATTTTAATCTTTTTATTCATAATTGAGAAATTATTATTGTTAAACGATAAATTTTTTCGGTGCAAAAATAAGTCAAGGTTTTTTGTTCTCCAAATTTTTTTGCAACTTTTTTATCGTAAAACGATAATTTTTTTTTGAGATTCGCTTTTTTTGACTATGGGTTGCTAAAATATTTCATTCACCCTGCAACCATCCGCCGCGTTACCTTGTCTATATTTAAAACGGTGAAACAAAATTTGCACAAATTACAATTTATTGCAATATTTTACAAACCACGCCGTTTTAATAATAAACAACATCGGCGGCCTAATGAGCCCCGGACAACTAAAAAATAAATTGCCTATGGAAAAAAATTACACACTGTTACTTTCCATCGATAACAACAGGGTTTCGCTGATAAACCCGTCGGACTTGCTCCGCGAAGAGAAAAAAATCAATGAGATGCTCGACAGCGTACTTTTAACACCGTCCGACGATTTGATGGATAATATTTTTCGCAAATGCAATATCGCATAAGTTGACAAGTTATCATATTTATGATTTAAAAAACAGGGCTTTTTGTCCCTGTTTTTTTTATACAAAAAGTTGCGTATTTTAGAAACTTTGCTTATCTTTGCATTGCCAATTATTTAAAATTGATGAAAGAAAAACCTGTTTTTGAACTGTTATTGACCCAAGAGGCACGCGATTTTTTGAAATCTCTATCCAAGGATGTTCGCAGCAAAATTGGTAGTAATATCCGCCGAATCCAAAAAGGAGAACGCAATATTGAGATTTTTAAAAAACTTGAAAACTCCGACATTTGGGAGTTCCGTACCCTTTATAATAAGGTAGCCTACCGGCTGTTTGCATTTTGGGATACCGAAAGCAATACATTGGTGGTAGCCACTCACGGTATAGTTAAGAAAACTCAAAAAACGCCTGCTAAGGAGATTGCCAAGGCAGAAAGTATAAGGAAACAATATTTTGATAATAAAAACCATTGACTATGAAACAATTAGGTGATTTGAAACTATATAACTTTGAGGAGATACTCGAAGAAGATTTTGGCCCCGAAGGTACACCCGAACGCGACGAGTTTGAGCGCGGAGTTGACGAATCGGTGCAGGCATACAAATTGGGCGAAGCCATCAAGCACGCAAGAATTTCGCAAAACCTCACCCAAGAGCAACTCGGAGAAAAAATCGGCGTTCAGAAATCGCAGATTTCAAGGTTGGAACGCGGCCGTAGCATCTCTCTTTCAAGTATTTCGCGAGTGTTTAAGGCAATGGGTATTCCTTTGACACTTGATATGGGTAATATGGGAAGGGTGGCTCTTTGGTAAAAAAAAATTATAAAATTTCAAAAAAACATTTGTTTTAGACTATTTTTTTTTACATTAGCCGATTATTTTAAAAACACTTTTTTTAATGGATTTTCTTGAAAATTTGGCGTCGCTGTTTGTTTACAACCCCGACGAACCGTTGATATTTAGTAGCGGGTCGTTTTTGGTGCTGTTTTTGGCGTTTATAATCATCTACGCTGGAATCAAAGAGCGCAAAGTGCTCACGTCGGTTTTTGTGGTGGCGTTCAGTCTGTTTTTCTATTATAAGAGCAGTGGATTGCACGTTATCTTGTTGGTAGCCACTACTTTACTTACTTATTTTTTTGGCTATCTTCTTTCAAAAACCGAAAACGAATCGCTCAGAAAAATGTGCCTCGCATTGGGTATCGTACCCGGACTTGGCGCGTTGGCTTATTTCAAGTATACAAAATTTTTTATCACTAACCTCAACCAAATTATCGAGGCCAATTTCCCTATTCTCGAAATTGCTTTGCCGGTGGGTATTTCGTTCTATACCTTTCAGAGTATCAGTTACATGATCGACCTTTACCGCCGCAAGGTTGACCCCGCCGACAATATTCTCGATTTTGCATTCTACCTCGTGTTTTTTCCGCAGTTGGTGGCAGGTCCTATCGTTAAGGCAAACCATTTTTTGCCGCAGTTGAAACAGGAGCGAAACATCACTTCCGAATCTGTGTATCAGGGTCTTTGGATGATTATTATCGGACTTGTGAAAAAAGGCGTAATTGCCGACTACATAGCACAATACAACGACCTTATTTTTGCCGCTCCGCAAAATTACAACGGCTTTGAAAACCTTATGGCGGTGTTTGGCTACGCATTGCAGATTTTCTGCGATTTTTCGGGTTACAGCGATATGGCTATCGGTATAGGCCGTGTAATGGGCTACGACCTTGGTATCAACTTTAATTCGCCTTACAAAAGTACCTCTGTAACAGAGTTTTGGAAACGTTGGCACATCTCGCTCTCCACTTGGCTCAAAGAGTACCTTTATATTCCGCTTGGTGGAAACCGCACATTTTCAGCATTTTCGCTCTATTCTATACCTGTGATTCTTTTGCTTGCCGTGGCTATCGAAAACGGCACACCTATTAATATTTTAATTGCCATTGGTATCAGTGCGTTGGGCATTACGGCTTATTACACAGGTCGCAACGTGTTTGTTTGCCTTACACTTTTGGCGGCAACGGTGATGAGCGTGCTTTGGTTCAATACCTGCATAGTGGCGGCTATTATGCTGATAGTTGGTATAGCGCTGTGGCTCATTGCGTTGGCAGTTCCATCGGCAGTGCGACAGATTCAAACCGACATCAACCTTCTGCTCACAATGCTCATCGGCGGACTTTGGCACGGAGCATCGTGGAAGTTTGTATTTTGGGGAGGCGTTCACGGCGTGGCTCTCGGCATCGACAAACTTATCAAAAAGGTTCTTCCGCAAAACCGTGTCACTAATACAGTTATGTGGTTCTTTACCTTTGCGTTAGTGGTGTTTTTGTGGATGTTTTTCCGCGCCAACGACATCACCATCGAGAACGTATTAGACGACGGCACTACCTCCACCACCGTGATAGGTTCGTTTCAAGTGCCATTTTTGATGTTAAGTCAGATATTTGGCAACTTTGATTTGGGATATTTCGTCCATTTTTGGGATGCCCGCTACATTTGGGTGATAATGGTGGTGCTTGGATTTGCATTCCACGCAGTGCCCGAAAGCTTCTCTATAAAAACTCGCGATATTTTTGTAAAATCTCCGTTTATTCTTAAAATAATTATATTGCTGATAGTGTGTCAATTGGTGATACAGTTTAAAAACGAGACCGTCCAGCCGTTCATATATTTCGATTTTTAACGAAAATAAGGAACAATTTTTGCATAAATTATACACGTAGTAAACAAAGCGTCTGTTATAATTATAGTAAAAATTGGTATATGAGACCGAAACTAACTGAAAGTTACGTAGAAAAAATAGCCAACCTCGACCTTAGCATGATCTATGTAAAAGGCGGCACGTTTAATATGGGCAGCGACGACAACGAATCGCGCACCAACGAACGACCCATACACCGCGTTACTGTATCCGACTTTTTTATTGCGCAATACCCTGTAACTCAGTTGCAATGGAAAACCGTGATGGGCACCAACCCGTCGTGTTTCAAAAAACGCCGCGACTCCTCTGCCAATCCTGTAGAGAGTGTTTCGTGGGAAGACTGCTATCTTTTTCTCGACAAACTCAACGAACTTACCGGCAAAAAATACCGTCTGCCCTACGAGGCAGAATGGGAATACGCCGCACGTGGGGGCGAAAAAAACGGCAAGTCGAAGTTTTCGGGCAGCAGATATGTGAAAGATGTGGCTTGGTTTGGCGAAGAAGACGGCTCAACGCATCAGGTAGGTCTCAAAGAGCCCAACGAACTGGGCATTTACGATATGAGTGGCAATGTTTGGGAATGGTGTCACGATTTTTTCAGCGATTACGAAGCCGACATTCAAACCGACCCCCGAGGTCCTAAATACGGCATCCGCCATGTGTGCCGAGGTGGCTCTTGGGAAGATATCGCCGACTCGTGCCGCGTTTCTACCCGTTACTCTTACCCCACATCATATCACAGCAAGACTCTCGGTCTCAGACTTGCCCATGATATTATTTAATGATTTATTTGCTGGGACGAGGCAACAAAACAGACTAAAACAACGTCTTATTGTAAAAGGATAATAGTGTCCTTTTGGTTTTTTGTGCATAAAATAAAAATGAGACACACCTTATATATTATATTGTTTTTATTTTGTTGCGTAAGGGGTGTTGCGCAGCAAACTCTGCCGTATACTCTTTCGGATATTGATTCATGGCGTATTACAAATACCAACGTATATAATACAGTATGGCAGGAGGGACATATTCCTTCCGCTACACCATACAGCAATATGCCTACAACAGGTACGTATTTCTACATCAGCGATCACGACGTGAACTACAATGGCCTTCCTACATCTCATGATGGACGTCTTTATTCGATATCTGAAAATTTCGACTTTACAAGCGTGGCGATGCCCGTTATCTCATTTGAGCTTTATTATTATTTTGACGAATCTTTGGCCAATACCGACCCTCCTATGTTGTCTGTTACTTATGGTTCAGACAGTTATACCAAACGGACGTTGAAATCTTGGTTTAATAATGTGAGCGATGGTTGGGAATATGTGTCTATTTGCGACAAATCTCTTGCCTACAAACATGTACAATTAAACATTGAGGTGGAATCCGTTTCTGGAGCAGGATATTATATAGCTATCAGAAATTTTAATATCAAAGGATTCAAAATCAATAGTATAGAACAGCATCCCGTTTCATGTTTCGGATATACAGATGGTAGTATCGATGTATCGGTAGACGGTGCTGGTCCTGATTATGCGTTTTCAAAAACAGGCAGGGGTGATGGCGCTGACTGGGAGACGGCTCCTGCAAATACCAGCAGTTATACATTTACAAACCTCACTAACGCCGACTATAGCATTGCAGTTAAGGATATTAAAAGTGGATGCGTGATCGAACCTGATAATTCTGTTGCGGTTTTATCTTCGCACGATATTATAGGATTTGGCACCTCTCCTGTAGATGTTACTTGCTATAATGACGCTAACGGATCTATTACAGTTTTCCCTCTTGGAAATACAAATATTAGCGATTTTGTATATTCAAAAGACAACGGCGTCTCTTTTCAGAGTTCCAACGTATTCAGCAACCTTTCGAGCGGAGGGTATGATGTGATGATAAAGACAACCGATGCTGCAGGATGCAAGTCGCAATCCAGCCATATAGATATAGGAAACGACGCAATGTTCTTAATTAAGAACGTTGAGCCTACTCATATCACAACCTGTTTTGGCGACGAAACAGGCGAAATAAAAATAACCGCCGAGGCTAAACGAAAACCTATAAAGTATTATGTGACATTAGAAAACGGACCTTCGTATCCGGTTAATACCATGGGCGAGTCGTACAACTTGCCAGCTGGCAAATATAGTATTTCTGTTCACGACGGAGTTGGATGTAATTTAGATTATCCGCAACTTGTTGAGATAACGCAACCGACTAAATTAGAATACAAAGGTGTTTCTACTGTTGATGTGGATGGCTGTTTCGGTGACCAAACTGGCTCAATTGAGTTTAATACACCTGTTGGTGGAACACCTGGTTATATGTATTCTATCGACGGCGTGAATTATGAACCTACCCCGTTGTTTGAATACCTCGTTGCTAATTATACCTACCGTCTTTCTGTAAAAGATTCAAAAAATTGCAAGACTCCAATAGAAAATGTTGTGCTTTCGCAGCCCACAAAAGTTGTGATATCAGATGTTAAATTCAAGAATGTTGCCACTTGTTATGGTGCTACCGACGGTACTATCGATATTGTAGCCTCTGGTGGCACTGGACAACTGAAATATTCAATTGAGGCTAATCCTAATCCGTATCTCTCCACCTCCCATTTTAATGTAGGTGAGGGTATATATTATCCTAAGGTTGTTGACACAAAAGGATGCAAAGCAGAATGGCAGCAGGTATCCATCTCGCAGCCTACGCCTGTAGAAATCAATTATATCGATGCGCCAGACAATACTATCAAGTGTAATGGACAGCCTACTGGCAAGATTTTGTTGCGTGTGAACGGAGGTACTGGTCCTTATTCTATCCTCTTGGATAATACCACTGTGGCTGTTAATGTTGCAGCTTCTACACTTCAAACTCTCAACAACCTCTATGCAACAACATACTCCGTGCAGATAGAAGATATCAAGGGGTGTAAGTCGCAAACGTCGTCGGTAACTATTACACAACCATCGCCAGTCTCCATTAGCGTAATATCGCAGTCTGATGCCACATGCAAAAACGCTCAAAACGCTTCTGTAGTTTTGAAAGGCTCTGGTGGTAAGGAACCATATACCTACGCATACAAACGCACTTCTGTGGGTGGATTCTCTACTTCTCCAAATGCCACACTCAACTTGTTTGCAGGAACTTACGATTTGAAAATCAGAGACGCCAACCAGTGCGAATCGCTCCAAGAGCAAGTTACTCTCAACGAACCCGACAAGCTTGAAGTTGTTGACACTCCTTACGATGTGGTATCATGCTACAACGACCGAGACGGTAAAATAGAGGTGTCGGTATCCGGCGGTACTGCGCCGTACAAGTTTGCTTTGGGCAACGGTGATTATATCCAAGGCAATAGCAACACTTATACATTTACAAACCTTGGCAAGGGTCATTATGATATTAGGGTTGACGACAGCCATGGTTGTGGAGGCGAATATATACGCGGTATTTATGTAGGAGGTCCCAACCAGCTTACTATTGAAGATTTTCATGCCGAATCGGTTAAGGGCTGCAAGGGCGATGCCACAGGTCAGATTAAGTTTGCTGCCCAGGGTGGTTTCGGTCAACTTTGGTTTAGCAAGGATGGCGTTAATTTTGTACAATCTAATACTGGCTCTATCGTGTTCAACAATTTACCAGCAGGACACTACAAACCTATGGTAAAAGATTCGCGAAATTGCATTCAGCCTGCAGCCGAAGTAGATATTACAGAACCCGACCTGTTCGAAATCGATGATATCCAAGTTACCGACGCTATCTGTTACAACGATTATAATGGTTTTGCAACGGTTACGGCTAAGGGCGGTCAACCTGTTCAGCATGATTATCCTTACTATTTTTATCTTAACAATCTTTCTGTAATCAACAACTATAACGGTGTGTTCAAAGACCTCAACGCGGGCGATTACACCTTTTATATAAAAGATGATTACGGCTGTACGGTCAATGGCACTTTTACAATTAAAGAGCCAGACCCGGTTGAGGTTACTCAGCTTGATGTCTTTGACATTACAACCTGCCATGGCGACCGCACTGGTTCGGCTACTATCGCTGTGAAGGGTGGCACGGGTCCGTATACTTATAAAGCCGAAGGTTACAATTATTCTTCAGAAAACACTACCGGAGTATTTGCCGACATGCCGGCATCTGGGTACGAATTTTATGTTCAAGACACTCACAAATGCTTTGTTGATACAGTTACGGTAATCTCTCAGCCCACTAAGATTAAGTATTCAGCCAAGAAAACCCATGATATCAACTGCCATGGCGAAGGTGGCGCATCTTTCCAAATCACCGCTTCGGGAGGTACTGAGCCATATTGGTATACGATAGACAATGGCAACACATATCCCTACACCGATGGTTCTATTATTAATTTCAACAATGTAGACCCTGGCGTTTATATTGTAAAAGCCAAAGATTCAAAAGGTTGTACCGATGACTACGTATACAATTTTGAAATAATAGATCCGCCGCAGTTGGAGGCCGACTACGAAAAGTACGACGTTATATGCAACACTGGCAACACCGGTAAAATATTGTCTTCGGCTTCGGGCGGTACTAAGCCTTACAAGTTTTCTCTCGATGGAAACGTTTGGAAACCCAATGCAGGAGTATTCTCAAACCTTACCGATAGTGTCTACTCTGTTATAGTTCAAGATGCTCGCGGTTGTCAGGTCAAACTCGAAGGCATAACACTTACACGTCCGCCAAACATTGCAGGTTTTACTCTTGATAAATATGATGGTTGCTCGCCGTTGCAAGTAACTATGACTCAGGATAATAGTGGAGGTCTTACCACTTATGCCATTTCCGACGGCACAAAGCTCTACGATTGTACAGGTCCCACAAAATACACGTTTACAAATACATCTGGACACAATCAGACCTATACCATCAAGGCATCAATGATGCAGGCCGGAGGTGTTGGTTGTACCGATACTGCGTCGGTGCAGCTTACGGTGTTTTCACAGCCATTGTCTGATGTCCGCCTTACCAACAGTAGTGCTGAATATCCCGAAACCACAGTGTATTTTGCCAATATGAGCCAGAATATCACCTCGGCAACTTGGGATTTCGGCGACGGTACAAGTTCAAGCGTGATAAATGAAAACAGCCACACCTACGATTATTGCGGCAACTACAACATTGTGCTTATCCAGAGCAACGGTCAGTGTTACGACACTGTTTCTATGCCATTTGTGATAGAAGGACGCCCCGTGCGTGCCCTTATGAAGGCCGACATCACCCAGGGATGCCAACCCATTACGGTTCATTTTACCAATGAGTCGTCGAACAGTGATTCGTGCGTATGGGATTTTGGCGACGGCACCACAAGCAAGGCTCCCAAGCCCACACATAAGTTTGAAGGCGCTGGCGACTATCAGGTATCGTTAACAGCATACGGCGATTGCGGCGCGGCATCCACGTCCACCAAAACCATTCACGTGTTCCCCAAGCCCACGGCAGGATTTGAACAAAACGCCGACACTCTGTACGAAGGTCAATATCTTGTTGTCTCAAGCCTTTCGTCAGAAGATGACTATTATCTTTGGGATTTTGGCGACGGACAAAAGTCAGAAGACCGAAGTCCTATCCACCAATACGAATTTGGAGGAACGTTCCCGATATCGCTGGTAGTCACCACATCAAACTCCTGCACCGACACTGCAGTGGTAAAGAACGCCGTAACCGTGATAGAAAACCCGATAGTGGTATTTCCTAACGCATTTACCCCCAACAACGACGGTATCAACGACATATTCAAGCCCGTACATGGCGACATAGCCAGCTACAAAATCGTTATCCTCAACAGGCAGGGACAGATAATGTACAGCGGCACCGATATCGACGAGGGTTGGGACGGTACACGCAACGGACGTCCTTGTCCCACAGGAGTTTATGTGTACAAGGCAAATTATGTTTTGCGCGACCACAGCTTCCACGAATTAAAAGGGTACATAGTTTTATTGAAACTTCCTGTAAAAAAATAGCAAAAACATCTTGACAATTAAAAAATATTGCTTATCTTTAACATCGATTTTTAGCATCTTAAATCGTGACAAAGGATTCTAACTAAATTTAATAATTTTACCTAAAAATGAACAACATTAAGAGAACAGCACTGCTGTTTACAGCCGCAATTATGACGGCGGTTTTAAGTGGATCGTGTTCAGGTGGTGGTGAAAATTCTGCCAATACCGACAACACCGACACCAACGACTCTATTAACACAACAGCCTACGACGAGGCAAAGTATATTTTCTACTCGCTTCCGTCACCGGTAGAAACAGCTTTAATACTTGAGCAACTCGGTATCAAGTACAACGATGAGTACCTTAGCCCTGCATCAAACGTTAGCCGTTACAACACTCAGACTGCTCAGGCGCTCAATCTTGGTATCTACTCTGCCGACCTCAGTTTCTGCGCACTTTACGAGCAAAACCAGGCCGCAATCGACTATCTTGCCGCTGTAAAAAAACTTTCTGAGCAGCTCGGCATTATAGGATTCTTCAACGACAGCACCATTCAGAAGATACAGGACAATATGAATAATAAAAACAAGATTGTATCCATAGTATCAGACTGTTACACACGTTCTACCCATTTCCTCGAAGATAACGAGCGCGACGAAATTGCCTCCACAGTTCTTGTTGGCGGTTGGGTTGAAGGTTTGTACCTTTCACTTAAAATGCTTGAAACTCTTCCTCCGGAAGACAACAATATCGACGATATAGTGAAAAACCAGAAATTTACACTTGACGATATGTTGGGCTTGCTGAAACTTTTCTCTAACAACGAGGGCATCAAAAAGCTCTTCGACCAGATGCAGCAGCTCAAAACCATCTACGACAAAGTGGGCACCAACAAAGTAGACCGTAAGGTTTACAACCAGCTTACTGATAAAATTACCGAAATTAGAAACGAGTATATCCAATAAAATAAACAACCTGAATATGAAAAAGTTTGCACTTATTTTTGCTTTATTGACATTGTCTGCTTTCATCCCCACGCAGGGAAAGGCTCAATGCAAGGAATTTACCGAAAACGAAGTGCTGCCTCTGCTCGAAGATTATGTTATCAGCGGAAGGTACAGCGCCGTTAAGCTTTACGAAGGCGAGGAAATCCTTATATTCAAAACTCTGAGCAAGGGCATCTCTTACCGTTTTATTGTTAAGGGCGACAGCGAATTGCCTCCTGAAATAGAATATTCTATCGAAGACTGGGACGGCGAGAAAATCTACAACAACAAAAACAACGACCTCAAGAGCGTTTGGGATTACGATTGCGACAAAACTCAGAGAATTAAAATCTTTATCAAAGTGCCTGCTGTTTCTAAAGATAACGCCGAGCCTAAACGTGGCTGCGTTACTATTCTCAGCGGTATCAAGGCTTCGTAAGTTGTCGGAGGAGGTTTTTCAGTTTCAAAACCTTCGCGCAACTATATTGTAGTAATACATTTATTAATCTTAAAAGGACATTGAACTATGAAAAAAGTATTGTTAATGCTCGCTCTTTCGCTGTTTACGGCTTCGTTCACAATGGCACAGTCGTCTACTAGCAAGGGTAAAAAGCAAGGCACCACTCAAACCGACAACAGAAGCAACAACGGAGCTACAGTAACTAACTCTGGAAACTCTTCGAAAAACTCTTCCAACAGCAACACTTCGCAGTCTGCTACCAAACAAAAGACTAGCAAGGGCAAGAAGATAAAGAAAAAATCTTAAGCAAAACCATTTAAGAGAGCGGCATTAAAAGCCGCTCTCTTTTTTTTTGTTAAAAAATTTCGCAAAAGTATACGCAGAATTAAAATTAACTTTATATTTGCAAAACAGAACAAATAAATTTTAACCAAAATAATTATAATCATTTATGAGCGATAAAAAGCGCGTTTATCTGTTCGGCGACAAAAAAGCAGAAGGCCGTGCAGATATGAGAGAATTGCTTGGCGGTAAAGGCGCCAACCTTGCAGAAATGAACCTTATTGGTGTTCCCGTTCCTCCGGGATTCACTATCACAACCGAAGTTTGCACCGAATATTACGAAAAGGGCAAAGACCAGGTTGTAAGTCTTATCAAAGACGATGTAGAAAAAGCCGTTAACCACATTGAAGCCCTCACAAAGACAAAATTCGGCGACGCTTCTAACCCATGCCTCGTTTCGGTACGTTCTGGTGCCCGCGCCAGCATGCCCGGTATGATGGATACCATCCTCAACCTCGGTCTCAACGATACTGTTGCTGAGGGTATGGTTAAAAAGACCAACAATCCCCACTTCGTATACGACTCGTACCGCCGTTTCGTACAGATGTACGGCGACGTGGTGCTTGGTATGAAGCCCGTCAACAAAGAGGATATCGACCCATTTGAGGCTATTATAGAAGAAGTTAAGAAAATACGTGGAGTCAAACTCGACAAAGACTTGTCGGTTGACGAACTCAAAGACCTTGTAAAACGTTTTAAATCAGCCATCAAGAAACAGACTGGCAGCGACTTCCCCGATGATCCTATGGAGCAGCTCTGGGGCGCTATCTGTGCTGTGTTCCGCAGCTGGATGAACGAACGCGCTATCCTTTACCGCAAAATGGAAGGTATTCCCGACGAGTGGGGTACGGCCGTTTCGGTAATGGCAATGGTATTCGGCAACATGGGCGAAACATCTGCCACTGGCGTATGCTTCAGCCGCGACGCTGCCACCGGTGAGAACCTTTTCAACGGCGAATACCTTGTAAACGCTCAAGGTGAGGACGTTGTGGCTGGTATCCGCACACCTCAGCAGATTACTATCGAAGGTTCTAAACGTTGGGCTCAACTCCAAGGCATCTCTGAAGAGGAGCGCAAATCTAAATATCCCTCTATGGAAGAGGCTATGCCCGAAATTTACAAAGAACTCGACGAAATACAGACCAAACTCGAAAACCACTACCGCGATATGCAGGATATGGAGTTCACCGTTCAGGAAGGCAAACTCTGGTTCTTGCAGACTCGTAACGGCAAACGCACAGGTACTGCCATGGTTAAAATCGCTATGGACCTTGTTCGCGAGGGACTTATCGACGAAAAAACAGCCATCATGCGCTGCGAACCTCAGAAACTCGACGAGCTTCTCCACCCTGTGTTCGACAAGGACGCTCTCAAAAAGGCAAAAGTTATCACACGTGGCTTGCCCGCAAGTCCCGGTGCTGCCTGCGGTCAAATCGTATTTCACGCCGACGACGCTCAGGAATGGCGTAAGGACGGCAAGAAGGTAGTTATGGTTCGTATCGAAACCTCTCCCGAAGACCTCGCCGGTATGTCGGCTGCAGAAGGTATCCTTACAGCCCGTGGCGGTATGACATCGCACGCCGCAGTTGTTGCCCGTGGTATGGGTAAATGCTGCGTTTCGGGTGCAGGAGCTATCAATGTAAATTACAAAAACAAAACCGTTGAAATTGAAGGCGTTACCTACAAAGAGGGTGACTACATCTCGTTGAACGGTTCTACAGGTCAGGTTTACGCCGGACAGATTCCCACCAAGGCTGCCGAACTCAGCGGCGACTTCAAAGCCCTGATGGACCTCTGCGACAAATATACAGTGCTTCAGGTTCGCACCAACGCCGACACTCCCCACGATGCAAAAATCGCACGTGAGTTCGGAGCTAAAGGTATCGGCTTGACCCGTACTGAGCATATGTTCTTTGAGGATCAGAAGATTATCGCAATGCGCGAGATGATTCTTGCCGACACCGTTGAGGGTCGCGAGAAAGCGCTTGCAAAACTTCTTCCTTACCAGAAAGCCGACTTCAAGGGTATTCTCGAGGCTATGGACGGCTTGCCAGTCAACATCCGTCTGCTCGACCCGCCCTTGCACGAGTTTGTTCCTCACGATGCCAAAGGTCAGCAGATTATGGCCGACCAGATGGGCGTAAGCATCGACGACATCAAGCGTCGTGTAAACTCGCTCGCCGAAAACAACCCGATGCTCGGACACCGTGGCTGCCGTCTCGGAATCACATTCCCCGAAATCACAGCTATGCAGACCCGCGCTATTCTTTCGGCAGCTTGCGAGCTCAAGAAAGAGGGCAAGAATCCCAAGCCCGAAATCATGGTTCCCCTTATCGGTATTCTCTACGAGTTCCGTCAGCAGAAGGAAATCATCGAGAAAACAGCCAAGGAGGTATTCGCAGAATACGGTGTAACTATCGAGTTTGAAATCGGTACTATGATCGAGATTCCTCGTGCAGCCCTCACCGCCGACCGCATCGCTACCGAGGCTCAGTACTTCTCGTTCGGTACCAACGACTTGACACAGATGACCTTCGGATACAGCCGCGACGACATCGCATCGTTCCTCCCCGCATACTTGGAGAAGAAGATTTTGAAGGTAGACCCGTTCCAGGTGCTCGACCAGCACGGAGTAGGCCAACTTATCGAAATGGCTGTGGAGAAAGGCCGCAAGGTACGTCCCAACCTCCGCACAGGTATATGCGGCGAGCACGGCGGCGAACCCAACTCGGTTAAGTTCTGCGCCCGCGTGGGTATGAACTACGCCAGCTGCTCTCCCTTCCGTGTTCCCATCGCACGCCTTGCCGCTGCGCAGGCCGCCGTTGAGGATTCGTTGAAATAGAATAGCATTGATTTTTGGATTTATATTTGAGGCTGTCTGTTTTTGGGCAGCCTCTTTTTGTATCTCCAAGAATGCTTTCGACGTTTTGGAGACAAAAACGTCGCATAATATGCGATTATTTATAGATTTGTTTGGCTATTCGACAATAATTTCGTATTTTTGCCGCAGAATTTGCGGCGTTATATATAATATTTTGTCGCACAAAGTAGGAATGCGTTATGTATATACACGAAAGAGATAATTGGACGGACTTCCGTTGGGACACGTCCCAAGTGTCACTCCTTCAGGAAAAAGTATTCCGTAAGCAGGGCTTGCTTTATGGCAGGTTGAGTTCATTGGGCTTTGACAGCAAACTCCGTGCTATGGCAGAGAATCTGACTTACGACGTGGTATATTCTTCAGAGATAGAAGGCATACGACTGAACGTTGAGCAGGTTCGTTCTTCCATTGCCCGGAAGCTTGGGATTGAGAACGTGAAATATACTGCACCTTCGCACTATGTTGACTCCGTAGTGGGTATCATGCTCGAAGCGGTACAACACTATAACATGCCCCTCAGTAAAGAGAAACTATATGCGTGGCAAGCTGCATTTTTCCCTTCAGGCTATAGTGAAGGCAGCCTGATAGAAATAGGTCAGTACCGCACAAACGAGGAGCATATTGTCAGCGGAATGTTTGGGCACGAAAAAATTCACTATATTGCTCCTTCTCCAGACCGTGTTGAAGAGGAGATGGAAAAGTTTCTTGCCTGGTTTGATGGAGAGGAGCCTGTAAGCAGCGTCATCCGTTCTGCCATTGCCCATTTCTGGTTTGTGAGCATTCATCCCTTCGAGGATGGAAATGGCCGGATGGCCCGCATCCTTTCAGACATGCTTCTGGCTCGTGGAGAAAAGAGCGAGTTCCGTTTCTACAATGTTTCATCACAGATTAACAAGGACAAGAATCACTACTACGAGATTCTGGAGCGGATGCAGCATGGCGATGGCGATATAACGGAGTGGTTGGTGTGGTACATGCAGAAATTGGAGGATGCACTTGACGAGGCAGACACCATCGTCACCACAATCCTGAATAAGAGTTTCTTCTGGCAGAAGGCATCGGCAGTACCAATGACCGAACGTCAGACCCAGATGCTCAATCTCTTTCTTGACGGCTATGAAGCAAAGATAACGTCAAAGACATGGGCAACATTGGCAAAGTGCTCGAAGGACACGGCCATACGTGACATACAGGATCTTGTGGATAAGAATATCCTGATAGAAGACAATCCCGGAGCAAAGCGTCCAAGTTACTCCATCGTCTATGATGCAGAAGACCTTTCGCAGTTCTTTACTGAAGTAAGTATTTCCGAGGAGAATGGCATTCCGTATCTAAAAGCCATATTCAAGAGAAAGAAACCTGTGAGTGAAAGATTGTTGAAACTTGATGCGGAGCGATTCAAGAAAGGAGACCTCCCTTTGTCAAATCTGCTTAGTAAGTACTGCTCATATATAGCCAAAAGTAATTGAGAAAATCTCATTTTTTAATAACCTCTGCCACGGAATGGCGTACCCTTATCATACTTTTGCAAAAAAAACAAAGAAATATGGACAACGAAAGAGGACAAAGTTTGATAACCAAATATGTCTGGGTGATAGAAACCATCTATCGCAGACGGAAGATTTCATTCAAAGAACTGAATGAACTATGGCTTCGTGATGACATCAGTAGAGGTGTGGACATTCCCAAACGCACTTTTGACAACTGGCGTTATGTTATCTGGGATATGTTCGGTATCAACATCGCCAATGAAGGGCGTGGCGAGTACCGTTACTATATCGAAAACGAAGAAGACATAAGTAAGAACGGACTCCGTTCCTGGCTTTACAACACTTTCTGTGTGAGCAATGCCTTGGCAAACAGCCAGAGCATCAAAGACCGTATCATTCTTGAATACGTGCCGTCTGGTCAGGACTACCTTCAGCCCATCATTGAGGCAATGAAGGAAAATCGTGTGCTAAACATGACCTATCACAGTTATTGGAAGGACGAGGAGAACAACTTCGATGTTCAGCCGTATTGTGTAAAACTATTCCGGCAGCGTTGGTACATGGTGGCACGTAGCACTTATTCCTACTATTATGAGAAAGGGCCACGTATCTATTCCCTTGATCGAATTAAATATCTTCATACAACAGACGAGACATTTGAAATGCCAAAGGACTGGACGGCAGAGGATTTCTTTGAAGGTTGTTTTGGTATCATTGCCGAACAGTCTGTCAAGATTCAGCCCGTTAAACTAAAAATTTCTGCAGGACAGGCAAACTATATCCGTGACCTGAAGATGCATGAATCCCAGGAAGAGATAGAGCGCAACGAAGAGTACAGCATCTTTACCTTCAATCTACGTCCAGAGTTTGACTTCCAGCAGGAACTGCTTTGGAATGGTGAAGACATGGAAGTACTTGAACCCTACTGGCTCCGCAAAGAGATAGCTGGTAAGATAAAGAGAATGTGGAACAAATACAAAGATGACTCGAAATGAAAGACTTTGCAGCAATAGATTTCGAAACAGCCAATAACGAACGTTCTTCGGTTTGTTCTGTTGGAATAGTCATTGTTCGTAATGGTGAGATAGTAGATTCGTTCTACTCTCTCATCCAGCCAGAGCCGAACTATTATAACTATTGGTGTTCTCAGGTGCATGGACTCTGCCAGGATGATACAGAGGATGCACCAGTATTCCCTAAAGTATGGGCGCAAATAGAACCTCTAATAGAGGGTTTACCGCTTGTCGCTCATAATAAACCTTTTGATGAAGGGTGTCTGAAGGCTGTGTTTCGAGTATATCAGATGGATTACCCAGATTACGTGTTTTACGACACTCTTTGTGTTTCACGGCGTGTGCTTCCAGATTTGGAGAATCACCAGCTTCAAACTGTAGCAGCTGCTTGTGGCTATTGTTTAGAGGATCATCACCACGCACTTGCTGATGCAGAAGCATGTGCTTGGATTGCAAGGGAAATATTATAAATGTATTATTATATGGAAATTATTGAATCACTATCCAATCGAGTAAAGGATGAAATAAATAGGACTACAATAAGTCTTCGAGAATACATAGGACTTCTTCATAATGAAGGAAGTTTTGTTATACCTGATTATCAGCGTGGCTATGTATGGGGACAGCGAAAGAAAGATGAACCGGTAGACTCTGTTACCTATTTAATAGGAACGCTGAAAGATGCTTATCCACTCAAAAAGGATGTCTTTTTGCAAGGAATTACAGTGCATGGGGATGATAAATCCTACGACATCAATTTGGTTGACGGACAACAACGTACAACATTCTTTTACTTACTGCTTATTTTTTTGGGGTATGATGGAGTGTTAAGAATTAAGTATCAAATACGAAAACAATCTAACGAATTTCTTTCTAACATCGATTTGGATTCTATTTCCAAAGATGAAAACGAGGCTTTCCAAGATGTTTACTTTTTTAAAAGGACACTTCGCATATTTACAAGGGAACTTGATGCTTATGATAAGCAAGATTTCTTAAATTTTATATTAGACCATGTGAAGTTTTTATTTGTTATCATACCAGAAGAACAAGCAAAGATAGTATTCACAATGATGAATGGCAATAAAGCCAAAATGACGGATGAAGAGCTTATAAAGGCAGAACTATTGAGATGTGCTTCACTAAAACACGATATCATAAAAGAAGCAGAACACTCAGAGATGCGTAGCCGCTTGGCTCGTGAATGGGATTATTGGTTACATTGGTGGAATAATGATAGTATAGTGAAGTTCTTCCGTACTGATGCAAGGCAATTGGGGTGGTTATTGCCCTTAATAGCAAACAATAACAAAACCTCCTTCAAGGATTTCCGTAATAGAATGCTTAGTGAGCAAAGCATCAAACAGTCGAAAGCTGTATTTAAGCGAATGAGACTGCTCCAAAAGAGTATTGAGGATGCGTACAATAATCCGGAATCATACAACTATCTTGGTATGATTCTTTATATTCGGAACAATTCAGAACAGCGTTTTGCTTTTCTAAGATGGTTTTTTGGACAGAATAATCAAAATGAAGAGAATCATGCAAAGTCTGAGAAAGAGTTAAAACGCTATTATGATTGGGCTATCATTGGCGTAAATCATGAGGATATTGTTTCTGGAAATATTAAGGCGTATAATGGCGCTAGAAGGGATTTCTTGACAGCACTTGAAAGCAATCTGTTGTTCATACAAAATTATGAGGTTGCTTATAAATGGCTTCTTCGACAAAATATTAAACAAGATAATCAAATTAAGCAAGATAATAAAGACCAAAAGTGTAAAGGACGCAAATTTAATTTTAATATCGAGCCAGCCCGTTCTTTAGAACATATATATCCCAAATCTAAGATTGGGCATAAAAGTGATGATGGAGAATCACTTGGTTGGAATGATGAGAAATTAGATTCAAAACATCTATCAGAAATAAAGTTATGGCGTGAAGACATGACATGGACATGTCCTGAAGATAATCACGTCTATCATGGTTCTGAGCATTGCATTGGAAATTTAGTTTTGTTGTATAAAAGGGACAATTCCAAGTTTAATGATGCGGATTTCAAACAAAAGAATCACTATTTCTTTAGGGATTTGGATGACGAAGCCTTTGAGAGCCGTCACTTGATTCATACTACTATGATCTTTTCAGATGTAAGTTGGGAAGATAAAAATACTGGCAGCGCATGGAATAAAGAACAGGTTCCTCATCGGAAATATGAGGAGTTGAAGTGCTTTTATGAAGAATATCCAGAACTTAATGTTATAAACAATGAATAAATTATTTAGCGGCAATACATACTCCTTGAAAGAAATCTTCTCAGGAGAAAATGACAAAATTATTATCCCTGATCTACAGAGAGACTATTGTTGGGGGAATCCATATTCTAAAGATAGTGACGGATCTCTAGTAGATTCTTTCCTTGACAGCGTGCTAGGCCTATTTAAACAAAACCCCGATAAGGATATCACAATGGGATTGATATATGGCTATTACGACGAGCTTAAGCCTTATCATCTACAGTTATGTGATGGACAGCAACGCTTGACAACCCTATTTCTGATAATGGGAGTTATAAATAGAAGTGTGAACAATAGATACAGAGAACTGCTAATTTCAAATTTCGAATTAAACGAAGACGACAAAGAACCCCATTTGCTCTATGGAATCCGAGAAAGTTCTTTATATTTTCTTAGTGATCTATGTACACACTATTTCCTTGATTCCCAAATTTTATATAACGATATAAAGACTCAGTATTGGTTTTTGAATTCATATGATCAAGACCCTACGATTCTTAGTATATTAAGAGCTCTTGAAACAATAACAAATCGTCTGAAGGATATCGATGCATTAGAGGCTTTAGGTGATTTTTTACAAGGGCATCTGAAGTTCCTGTTTTATGATATGAATGACAGGCAAAATGGTGAAGAGACCTTCGTTGTTATAAACACCACTGGTGAACCATTATCTGCTAATCAAAATCTAAAGCCACTCATTATTCTAGAAAATCCAGACTATGTGCGAAAAGTATTTGATTCAAATGGAGTTGAAACAAAACATAATACGGCAGAGGATTGGGAGGAAATGGAAACCTGGTTTTGGAAACATAGAAGACTCAATGATATAGATACCTCAACAGAGGGTATGCTTGCTTTTCTTCATTGCGTTAGGGTTTTGGAGAGTGTTTCTGAAGCAGATTGGCATCATACAATAGACATCAGTGATGACAAGTTCCAAATTACAATTAGTATGAAAAGCATTTGGGATTGGTTCTGTGCATATAAAAGACTATATGAACTAGATTATAGCTGGTTATCTATTCCGAATCTTATATATCCGGACAATCAGACGCATTATACTCAAAAAGATCTCTATTCAATTCTTCCTACAATGCTCTATTGCAAGAAAAATAAAGATGCTTCTGATGTAGATATTCAGAGAATTTATCATCTCTTTTATAATATGGGAAGATACAGACCAGTGACACGTTCGTCTAAAAATGAAGCTGTTAGTGTGCCTGCATATCGATCTTGTCAGTTGGTAAGGGAACTTCCTTCAAAGGACGTTTTGGCATTCCTTGACGTTGATTCTTTTAAAATAGATGAAGAGAAAAACAAACTGTCTTTCCTCAATAATTACAAATATGATGAGTCAATTCGTCGTCACATCGAAAAAATATTTGCTAACGCAGAAAGCTTTAATATTTTTGAGGGAAAGATTTCTACTTTGGTTAATTGGAGTACTTCTTCAATAGAAAAGTTGGATTATTATTACAATAGGATAAACGAATTGTGGGTTGAACCTGAAAGTCGTAATAAGCTACGCCGGGCGTTATTGGCCTTTGGTATAAATGGATATCCAATGCCTACAGGTACAGCGAATCTGACCTTATGTTCAGCCACAGAATGGCGTGAATTATTTGAGAATCATGGTAATCAAATTATTGATTTTATTAATTATGGGAACCTTGATGATCTAATAAATAATTTCTCAAATGTAGAGTCTCCCTATTATCCTTTAGTACACAATGAAACGTTCCTCGATTTTTCCAGAGACCACAAAATACGTATTCATGCTCAGGGGGTCATTGAATTGATGGCAAAAACCAAGGCCAGTGCAAACTTTCTTCTTTTTCATAGAGGTCAGATGTTCGAAAAAGATATGGTTGACATGAACAAGTGGAATGGCTTTTGGGTCTGGTCTGACGGTACGATTTCCGTTTTCTATTCTGGATGCCATGTGTATAATATCGTTCTTGATATGAATATCTTGGATAATGGTTATCAGATTATTGCATGGATAGATAGGTTGCCTGCAAAACCATCTGTAAAAACAGAAACATTAGAAAAATTGGGCTTTAGTTTCATCGATGGAAAATGGAGTTATCCAATAATTGAAAATCCGCTGGAAGCAAAAAACAAATTTAAAGATTTGGCTAAAGGAATAGTTTCTTAAACAGAATTGCTTGTGTCATTATGACTATCTTCATCTCTAACACAGCCCACTACAAAGAAGTGCTTTCACGGGTTCAGTCCGTGAAGCACATGCTTTGGATAGGAACCGCTGATATTAAAGACCTTTATGTGGAAGTGGGCAAAGAGAAGAAGCCATTTCTGGCTCTCATTGCCCAACTTATCAGGCGTGGTGTGGAGGTAAGGCTCATTCATGCAAAGGAACCTGGTCCGAACTTTCGGGAGGACTTCGACAAATATCCTGTGCTCTATGACCGCTTGGAACGAGTTCTTTGTCCTCGCGTTCATTTCAAGATGCTTGTCTTTGATGGAAAAGAAGTATATATCGGTAGTGCAAACCTTACTGGTGCTGGTATCGGTATGAAGACGGATAATAAAAGAAACTTTGAAGCTGGCATCCTTACAGATGACCCAGAAATCATAGAACAAGCCATGAACCAGTTCGATGAAGTATGGATGGGTAAATTCTGTAAGACTTGCAAGCGTAGAGAGTTCTGTCCAGACCCAATAGCATAGTTTTTTGTTAATAACAGCATTTTTCCTCGACCTCTGCCACCAGTTGGCGGAGGTCTTTGTTTTCTTTGCAAAAAAATTCGTGAACTATGGTTGATTATATAATAGATGCAGAAATCCTACAACCTGTTTTTGACCTCATTGATGAAAAGGTTTCGACACAAGATGAGCGTGGAACAGTTAAGCGTAGTATTATGGATGTGCTCAATGCTCCCAAAGGTCTTGTGAGCATCGATATTAACGATGTGAGAGACTTGTTTCTGGAAGGTTGCGCAATCCATGCCTTTGATGTTTCTGTTGATGGAATAAAGGAAGGCAGAATGTTTCAGATGATGGCTCAGATAAATAAAAATGTCAAGCATCTTGAGCCATATAATCATGCTTTGGTGTTTTTCTTTTTCCCTGAAAACCACCCTTTATTGATGGAGGAGCTACAGCCATTTAGTGAATGGATAGAGTCTGTACCAGATGACTTTTTGATTAGATGGGGTATGGCAACCCAATCCACACAAGAAATCAGGGCAATCGTATTATTACAATAAAGGATAATATGGGAGAAAAGAAACAGAAAGATTTAAACAATCTCATTCAGGTAATAGAGACATATCAAGACTCACTATAGTCTCATAGTATTCACATATTAGCCTTAAAATTAGCCGCTGCTCAAGCTGCTGTTGAAGATTCTATGAAATAGAATAAATAGCATTGATTTTTGGATTTATATTTGAGGCTGTCTGTTTTTGGGCAGCCTCTTTTTTTTGTGTACAAAAAAAGCCGGATTGAAATTCCGGCTTTGATGCTTGTTGTGAAAAATTATGGGTAAATTATGGAAAATGAATATATCTACAACTATCTGTAATTGTTGTATTTATATTGTTTTTTACGTTTCTGTGTTAAAAAAGTTTTAATTATTCCTTGAAAAAAGTGTGGGATTTTGAATATTTTTTTTAAGCCTCTGTGTTTATATTTTGTTAATGCTAAATGCTTTTTCCACACTATTTTTAAATATTTCTTAATCACATCTTTCAAATCAGGTTTATCTGTTGAATTATCTTTGCGCATTGCAAATCTGGTGGCGCTATGCGTTTGCCGGTTACAGTAAAAATGATTGTAAATATTTGATTTAAAACAATTTAGAGTGGAAAAAATTTTTAGTCCGAAACTGTTTTCGGTATTGCACAAAGGTTATTCCAAAAAGATGTTTCAAACCGACCTTATGTCGGGTATCATTGTGGGCATAGTGGCACTGCCGCTTGCTATCGCCTTTGCGGTGGCTTCTGGCGTTTCGCCCGAAAAGGGTCTCATAACCGCTATCGTTGCGGGATTCATTATCTCGTTTCTTGGCGGAAGCCGTGTGCAGATCGGCGGACCTACCGGCGCGTTTATCGTGGTGGTGGCTGGCATTGTTAACCAGTACGGCATGCAGGGTCTGTTGATTTCTACCGTTTTGGCGGGCATCATGCTTGTGATTTTCGGACTGTTGAAGTTCGGCTCGGTAATCAAGTTTATTCCTCACCCCTTGGTTGTGGGCTTTACTTCGGGTATCGCTCTTACGATTTTTACCACTCAGATCAAAGACGCTTTCGGTCTTTCGATTTCTGGCGATCTCCCTTCCGACTTTATCGGCAAATGGGGTGCTTATTTCGCCAATTTCGATACAATCAACTGGACAGCGGTGGTGATTACTCTCGTAACCATATTTATTTCGCTGTTTTTTAAGAAGATAACCGACAAGATTCCCGGCTCGTTTGTGGCTATCGTGCTCACAACAGTGGCAGTGGCAGTATTTCACCTTCCTGTCAGCACTATCGAGACCGTGTTTGGCGAGATTCCCTCGTCTATCAGCATAGAGTTTCCCTCTATCGACTGGTCGCTGATCGGCAACTACATACAGCCTGCCCTCACAATCGCGGTGCTGGGTGCTATCGAGTCGCTGCTTTCGGCTGTGGTGGCCGACGGTATGATTGGCGGCAACCACCGTTCTAACACCGAGCTTATAGCCCAGGGTATTGCCAACATCGCATCGCCGCTCTTTGGTGGTATTCCAGCCACAGGCGCAATTGCCCGTACAGCTACCAACGTTAAAAATGGCGGCCGTACTCCAGTTGCAGGCATTGTTCACGCCCTCACCCTGTTGTTGATTATGTTGTTTTTTGGCAGCTACGCCAAGTTGATTCCTATGTCGTGCCTTGCAGGTGTGCTTATCGTGGTGGCTTACAATATGAGCGAATGGCGTTCGTTCGTATCTATCACCAAAGGCTCTAAATACGACACAATTATTTTGGTTACTACCTTCTTGATTACCGTTCTGGTAGACCTTACCTACGCTATCGAGGTAGGTATGGTTATGGCTTGCTTGCTATTTATGCAGCGTATGTCGAAACAATGCCAAGTGCTTACAGTTACCGAGGGCTCCGATCCGTTAGAAAACTACTCGTTCCTGCCCAAGGGTATCGACGTGTACGAAATTTCAGGTCCTTTCTTCTTCGGCGCAGCCAAGAAATACCGTGAGATTCTCCGCGGACTGGCATCGGCTCACAAGGTTAAGGTTTTGGTGATTCGTATGCGCCACGTGCCTTTTATGGACAGCACCGGCATTAACAATTTTAGCGCGGTAATCGACGAGATTCACGCAGTGAATGTTACCATAGTGCTTTCAGGAGTAAACGAGAGCGTACGTTCGGAACTTGAACGCTCGGGACTTGCCGACAAGCTCGACAAGCTCAATATCTGCTCTAACTTCGACATCGCCAAGGAACGCGCCAAAGAGGTGCTTCAGGAGATCGAGAGCCAGGAGAACAAATAAGACAGTTATAATACGAATGCGAGATCAAGGATAAGGACAATGCCGTTAGGCGTTGTCCTTATTTTCTTTTCGGCTGATAAGTTCCTTCACGTGCTGCATCTGCTTTTCAAGTTTGTCGACCTCGCGTGTAAGATCGTCGGTAGACGACGACATAGCCTGGTTGTGAACCTCGTTTAGCGAGTCTACCACGATGCCGACAATCAAGTTTACAAGAATATAAGATGCAAAGAGGATAAACGTGCTGAAATAAATCCACGCCAACGGGTTGGTTTCCATAACGCCGAGGGTGATGTTCATCCAGTCGTCCATGGTCATCAGCTGCAAGAGTGTGAGGAATGTGCGGTGCAGCGATGAGAAATGTTCGTCGCATTCGCCGTAGAGCTCCACGCCGGTGATGCCGTAGATATAATACAATAGGATGAAGAACAAGCTTGCCCACGAAATTTGCGGCAGCGAGAACAGCAGGGCTTGCAGCACACGTTTCATATTGGAGATTCCCGACGCCACACGCAGCAGCCTGAGCTCGCGCAAGATACGTATCGCACGTGCGCCCACGATGCCTTCCAGTCCGGTAAAGAAGCTGAGCGACGAAATCACGGTGACAATAAGGTCAAAAATGTTCCATCCACGGTCTTCGCAGGTGAAAAACTCCAGCGGTTTTTTGCGGCAGAAAATCCTTATAACTATCTCAATGATAAAGATAATGATACTGATGTCGCAAAAAAGGTTGAGCCATTTCTCGGTGGGAGAGTTGTCTTCGGTGTAGGTCATTACGCCGGCGGCTATGGCGTTGAGTATGATAAGTATGGTTATAAATAGCGAACCGGCTTTTTCGAGTTTTTCGCGGCGGTTAGATTTCTTGTTGAGTGCGTTTTTAGATTGCAGGGCGGCGGAATTTTCGGCATCGTAGCCGTTTCTGTCGTATTGTTTGAGATTTGTGCCTTCGATAAAAAGGCAGCGGTCGTCGATGATTTTTACAAAGCTTCCTATCTCTTTTGAGTAGGTGTTGAGTAGTGCGCCGTCTTCGCTGTAAGTCTTGTAGCTGTCAGCGGTTTCGGTGATGAAAAAATTTGATCCACTTGCGAGTATCTTGCCCTCTGGTAGTGGCGGATGTGATATTATTTTGCCGTCTAAGTTGTAGACTGTAAGCCTGTTGCCTTCTTCTTTGATGTATGCTATCGCCATATCATTATCTATTTTGACTGCTAAGATACGATTTTTTTTCACATAATTGTTAATTATTCTAAATTTTTTGCTCAGTTTATAGAAAAACTATAATTTTGATTGTTGTAATTATTACAAAATTTATAAGATACTATGGACAACTTTATATTACAAAACGGTGTCGGAATACCCTGCATTGGTCTTGGCACTTGGGAAAACCGAGATGAGAAATCAGTAATGGAAACTATTTCTGCGGCACTCGAAATCGGTTATCGCCATATCGACACCGCTGCAGTATATGCCAACGAGAAGTTTATTGGCAAAGCCCTCAAAAATGCTGGCGTGGATCGTCAAAAACTTTTTATTACAAGCAAGGTTTGGAACACCGAGCGCGGATATGCTAAAACTATGCGTGCGTTTGAACAGACTATCAACGACTTACAAACTGATTATCTCGACCTTTATCTTGTTCATTGGCCTGCTTCACCATCGAAATATGAAAACTGGGCAGAGCTCAACGCCGAAACTTGGCACGCACTCGAAGACCTTTATAAAATGCAGAAAGTGAGGTCGATAGGCGTTAGCAATTTCTGGATTCACCATTTGGAGCCGTTGCTCAAAATTGCCAACATTATTCCTATGGTAAACCAGATAGAATATCACCCTGGATACCGTCAAAACTATGTTGTGGACTACTGCAAGGCGCACGATATGCTTGTGGAGGCTTGGAGTCCGCTGGGCAGGGGTAAGATGTTTTCTGTTCCAGAGCTTGAGCAGATGGCTGCCAAATACGGAGTTACTGTGGCGCAATTGTGCGTTAAATGGTGCTTGCAAAACGGAGTACTGCCGTTGCCAAAGAGCACAAAGCCCGCCCGTTTGAAAGAAAACGCCGACGTGGACGGATTCACCATTTCTGCTGCCGATATGCAGATTATCAACAGCCTACAGATGGAAAGCAGCTCGGGTCAATTCCCCGATGAAATTGATTTTTAATATTTTATATTTTATACAACATGAAAAAAATTCTAATCATTTTTGCAGCGGTATTATCGCTGAGTATCTGTGCATCTAAGCAATCTATTGCGCAGACAGTATTTGGTGCAGGCAACCTCGGAATGAACATCGGCTTTGGTATTAACGATGCCGATGAGAATGTATTCCAACCTTCTTTTAACTTTGCTCTTGACTATGGTTTCCTCGACGGCATTATCAACGGCAAGGGTTCTATCAGCGGCGGCGGATATTTGGGTATTGCCCATGGTTCTAAGACTAATAACGGACAAACACTTAAACATACTGCATGGCAGATTGGTACACGTGGTGCTTTGCACTATCAGTTTATTCCTAATCTTGATACATACGGCTGTGTTTCTGTTGGTTATCTCCACTGGGATCATAAGTGGGACGATGGACACAATAGTTGGGATGGACACGAATTCAAAATTTTCCCAACAGCTGGTGTACGTTACATGTTCGGCACTTGCGGTGTTTACAGCGAACTTTCACCATGGAACGATGTCGCCCTTGTTAAATTGGGTGTGACATTTATTTTCTAAACAGAAATAACCAAATATATTGTAGAGACGTGCCACGGCGCGTCTCTTTTTTTTATGTTTTTTAAAAAAATATTCCTGCCGAAACCCTCAGCAAACAATCTTTGTCAAACCATTCTGTGCCAACATCCAACACATAATTGATACGGCGAAGAAATCCTGTTTCAATTCCTAACGCCGTGGAAAATATTGCGTTGCCGTTCTTATTTCCCGATACGTCGGCATTGTAGCCACCGTTGACGAATACCGCCGGCATAATGTGTTTTTTGCCCAAGGGACGTATCCTGAGGCTTGCCTCTATGGGAATGAATGTGTTGTCGGCTAAGACTACACCTGTTTGCGTGCCTACCGAAAAATGATTTTCTAAGTTGTAATAAAATGTTGCACGGATAAAAGGATTGTAATCTTCTGATTTGATATTGATTCCTGATGCTGCTTTGGTGGTAAACCATCCGTCGTTGCTTTGTGCGGAGCAATTAATTGTAAGAAAAACCGCTAAAAATGCAGTAAATGTTGCTGTTTTCATAAAATCTCTAATATTTTTGCAAAGAAATAAAAAATCTGTTTATGCATATAACAATTTCAGAAGAATTTACAAAAGTATTTCCCGATTTTGCGGGTTGTGCGCTTACCGCCACAGTTTCAAATAGCGGCACCAATGAAGATCTTTGGCGTGAAATATCCATATTGTCAGATAATTACCGTCAGGTTTTAACTGAGGAAACCATCAAACAGATGCCTCCGATACACGCCACACGCGAGGCTTACAAAAAGTTTGGCAAAGCCCCGAGCCGCTACCGTCCTGCAGCAGAGGCTCTTATGCGTAGAATTGTAAAAGGGGAGGAGTTATATAAAATTAACACCCTTGCCGACCTGGTAAACCTTGCGAGCATCTACACCGGATACAGCATCGGCGGATTTGATATGGACAAAATTCAGGGCGACCTTGTGCTCGGCATAGGACGTGCCGGCGAACCTTACGAAGGTATTGGTCGTGGTATGTTAAATATTGAAAATCTGCCAGTTTACCGTGATAATATCGGCGGAGTTGGAACTCCCACAAGCGATAATGAACGCACTAAAATTACTCTTGAAACCACAAATTTTCTTTTGCTTGTAAATGGTTACGATGGTAGTCGCGAGGGTGTAATGCAATGCGCCGAATATACCCAAGAACTAATAAAAAAATATTGCAACGCAGGGCATTGCAATATTTTCCATTACTAAATGATTATAAAAAAGGAATTTAATTAACAACCGTTCCAGTGAGTTTCAGTTCGTAAACATCGTAAGGTGCGTCTAACGACAGGAAAACAGTGATTGATTTTTGAAACAATCCCAATTCTTTGGCATCGAAAACTGTTGAAATAGAGCCTTTTTGACCAGGGAGAATGGGTTTTTGGTCGTAGGTGAGTTTTGTACAACCGCACGAAGCCTCTGCCTTGTTGATCAGGATGGGCTTGTCGCCTGTGTTCTCAAAAATGTATTCCACCTTTTTGGGGTAGCCTTGCTTTATCTCTCCAAAATCGTATTCAGTTTTGTCCCATTTGATTGTGGCGGTCTTGTTTGTGGATAGTTGTGCGTTTGATTTGTTGCCACTGTTGAGTAGCAAATCGTTCCACTGTGCCGATGCGCTGTTTGCAATAAATAGTCCTAGCGCCAATATTGATGTTAAAATTAATTTTTTCATTTTTCAGTAGTTTTATGGTTTATGTATCTATAAGACGTATCCAAGCTGCGGTTTGTTGTACCGATATTTTTAAAAAATGTTAATAGGGTATTGTGACGTTTGCGTGTCTAATTAATAAATGTAAAAAATAAAAAATCTAAAAAACACGATAAGTTAAAAACTTGTTTTTATCTTTGCGAGGAGATAAAAATCTAATCACGTTAGGATATGATAAAAAAATTAATGTCTAATCTTCACGCTCCCAAGTGGGTGGTATTCTCAATCGATGTATTGATAATATGCGTGTCAATCTTGGCGGGCTATATGCTCCGATTCAATTTCTCTTTCGGAGAATCTATTCATCAGAATTTGTTTTATGCTTTTGCGCTGATAGTTCCTATTCGCATTATAAGTTTCGTTATATCAAAAACATACGCAGGTCTTGTGCGTTACACTTCCACTAACGACGCCATCCGCATCTGCGTAACTATTATAATAGGTTCGGTGGTTGCCTCTTGTTTTAATTTCCTTTTTGTGGAAACTAACCTTACCACCAAATATATCCCATTGTCGGTGCTTTTGATCGACTGTATTCTGGCAATCGCCATTATGTCGGTGTCAAGGTTTGTGGTTAAGGCGCTCTATTTCGACTACCGTTCCCATCAGAGTTCGTGCAAGAATGTGGTTATCTATGGCGCTAACGAGTTTGCTCTCACCACCAAACGCACTCTCGACCGCGACGCAGGCACTAATTACCACGTGGTTGCTTTCCTCGACCAGAGCCACAACTCGGTAGGCAAAAGTATCGACGGTATCAAGGTTCTTCCTCTTGATAAACTTGAAGAACTTATTTATTCCCAGGGCGTTACAATGCTTATCCTTTCGGAACAGCTGCCCAACACCAAACAGAAACAGTCAATTATCGATATCTGCCTCTCTAAAAACGTGAAAGTGCTTTCTACACCGAAAGTTAGCAACTGGATCAACGGTGAATTGAGTTTCAAGCAGATACGTCAGATTAAGATTGAAGACCTTCTCGAACGCGACCCCATTCATCTCGACGAGATGGAAATCCGCAAAGACCTCGTTAACAAGACTATACTTGTAACAGGCGCCGCAGGAAGTATCGGTAGCGAGATTGTGCGTCAGGTGGCAAAATTCAATCCCAAGACCATCGTTATTTTCGACCAAGCCGAATCGCCTCTCTACGATTTGGAACTCGAACTCCAAGAAAAACTCAACTTCTTTAATTTTGAGATAGTTATCGGCAGCGTTACCGACCGCACACGCCTCACAGCAGTGTTTGAGAAATTCCATCCTTCGGTAATCTACCACGCCGCAGCATACAAGCACGTGCCTATGATGGAAAACAACCCCTCGCAGGCTATTCAAAACAATGTTTACGGCACAAAACTCTTAGCCGACTTTGCAGTAAAATATAAGGTGAACAAGTTTGTGATGATTTCTACCGACAAGGCTGTAAATCCCACAAACGTAATGGGTTGCAGCAAGCGTATCTGCGAAATCTACACTCAGTCGCTCAACAGTTGTTTCCCCACCAAATTTATCACCACACGTTTTGGCAACGTTCTCGGCAGCAACGGCTCTGTTATTCCCCGTTTCAAAGCACAAATCGAAAAGGGCGGTCCTGTTACCGTTACCGACCCAAAAATAACACGTTTCTTTATGACCATTCCTGAGGCTTGTCAGTTGGTATTGCAGGCAGGCACATTGGGCAACGGCGGCGAAATTTTCGTGTTTGATATGGGCAAGTCGGTTAAAATCATCGATTTGGCTAAGAAAATGATAAAACTTTCGGGATTGACTCTCGGCAAGGATATTCAAATTTCGTTCACAGGTCTGCGTCCCGGCGAGAAACTCTACGAAGAGGTGCTCAACGACAAGGAGACCACACTGCCCACATCGCACTCGCAAATTATGGTTGCCAAAGTTCGCGAATACGACTTCGCTCAGGTTTCGGAGCAGATCAATCAACTAATCGGTCTTGTAAAATGTGGCGACAACTTCAAGATTGTGGGTATGATGAAGACCATCGTGCCTGAGTTTAAGAGCGAAAACTCTGTTTACGAAGTGCTTGACACCAACCGCGAACAGAACTCCAACACTGCCGAAATATCGCAGAACAACAAGGAGATGCCCAAATCGCAGCAGCACAAGACAAGCCAGATTTTCCTCAACAACACCAACGTTGTTTCCATCGGAAAGAAATTTTCGCTTATGCGATAGCCTCCGCTTGAAAAAAATATAAAAGATTATTTTGCGCTGAATTACTATTTGTGTAATTTAGCGCAAATTATTTTTAATATAGTCTGATATGAAAAGCACTTCATTGTTTATTATGGCCGCCACTGCAACAGCACTGCTGATGTCATCGTGCGCGGGCGGCGGAAGCAACAATGGCGAAGGCGCAGGGGCTGCATCTTCTGCCAAATCACCTAAGTATATCTTCTATTTTATCGGCGACGGTATGTCCACGCCTCAAATCAATATGGCTGAAAAGGCTGTTAGCGAGGAGGGATTCTTGGAGTTTTTCAACCAAAAAACCGCCGGTAAATACAATCTTCAACCCGGAAAACTCAATGTCCGTCAGTTTACCGCAGCGGGACTTGCCAATACACACGCTCAAAACCGCTTTATCACTTGTTCGGCTGCCGCTGCCACAGCACTCGCCACGGGCAACAAAACCGACATTAACCGCGTTTCGGTAACACCCGACGCATCAGCACCTTACCGCACAATTGCCGAAATGGCTCACGACAAGGGTATGAAGGTGGGCATTATTACAAGCGTAAGTATCGACCACGCAACGCCTTCGTGCTTTTATGCCCACTGCGCCGACCGCAACGAGTATGCCCGTATCGATAGTTTTCTCTTGACAACAAATTTTGAGTATTTCGGCGGAGGCTTTGTCCGTTGGAACACCAAGCAACACAAGGGTTTATACGATTATTTAGACCAAGTAAAAGCCGCCGGATATAAGTTTGTAAACACTCGCGCAGATTTCGACGCATTGAAGGCGGGCGACAGCAAGGTGATTGCCACCATTGAGCGCACTTCAACCGATACTACAATTCTGCCCGATGACGCTTCGTTGCCTTACAATATGGACCTCTGCATTCAAAAGTCTGAAAACGACCAAATTGTGCTTTCTGAGTTCCTTTCTAAGGCTGTGGAATTGCTTTATAACGACGATAAAGGCTTTTTTATAATGACCGAAGGTGGCAAAATCGACTGGACCGATCACGCCAACGATGCTGTAAGTAATGTT
>JAGCYI010000126.1 GCA_017960885.1 Bacteroidales bacterium | reverse complement strand
CTTCTCGCACGCGGGCGACAACTACTCCGTGGGCAACATCAAGGTTGGCAACACAAAAATCGTTGCCGACTACATCACCGAACTCACCGGCGCGGCTCAATACGAAATCGTTACACACAAGTACGACGGAATGGCTTACACACCGCTCACTCAACTCGCCAAGGAGGAGGCAAACAATGGCGAACTTCCGCCATACGAAGGCTCTGCACCCGACCTAAGTGGCTACGACACAGTGCTTATCGGCGGTCCCGTTTGGTGGGGCACGTATCCGCAGGTGATGTTCACGCTTTTCAAAGACATCAACCTCGACGGCAAAACCGTCTATCCCTTCACCACCCACGAAGGCAGCGGCCTTGCAAACTGCGTCAGCGACATCAAAAAAGCCTTCCCCAAAGCCAACGTTCAAAAAGGTTTCTCAATCTACGGCCACGAAGTTAGGACTGAGAAAGCGAAGGTGGAGAAATGGATAAAAGGATTGTAATGTGTAGCCGCGCGGCGATTGACTGACAATGGTCAAAGATAAAAAATGTAAAAAGATATAATATTATCGAAAAAAAATGTATCTTTGCCCTTGGAACTAAAAAACGTCAATCGCTATGCAGCCAACGCAAAAAAATAAAATCAGACTCCTGCCTTACGGTATGAGCGACTTTGCGACAATCCGCAAAGAAAACAGATATTATGTGGATAAAACAATGTTTATCCCCAAACTCGAAGAGTTTAAGTATCAAATGTTCTTGCGTCCGAGAAGGTTTGGCAAGAGCCTGATGCTTAATATGTTGGCGGCATATTACGATGTGGCGATGAAAGACAGTTTTGATGAACTTTTCGGCGGCTTGTATATCGGCGACAATCCCACCGAGGAGCGCAACAAGTATCTGATTTTGAAGTTTAATTTTTCGGGCATTGACCCGGATGAAACCAAAGTGCAAGATTCGTTCAACACCAATGTGCTTGATACACTTGTAAGTTTTGCTAAAAAATACAAGGATTTGCTGCCGGAAGGAACTGCAAGCAAAATCGCTAATGAAACCAAATCCAATGATGCATTTACCAAACTCACAAACATCATTCAACTTGCAGGATTGCAAATCTACGCCATCATTGATGAGTACGACAATTTTGCAAACACAATGCTTGCCGACAGTGAGAGTAATTATATGAACCTCACCCACGGCGATGGATTTTTCCGTCTGTTTTTCAACAACTTAAAAGCCGCAACTACCGAAAACGACGCAGCGGTTTCGCGCATTATGATTTCGGGCGTTACTCCGCTTACACTCAGCGACGTAACAAGCGGCTACAATATTGGTATGAACATTTCTGCCGACAGTCAGTTTAATTCTCTCGCTGGTTTTACTGAAACAGAATTCCGCCAAATGCTTGAATATTACCACGATACAACAGGAGTTTTCCATCATACAGTTGACGAATTGATAGAAATCACCAAGCCGTGGTACGACAACAACTGTTTCAGCGAAGATTCTATTGATGACGACCGTATGTACAACTCAGATATGGGGTTGTTTTTCATCAGAGAATATATCAAAAAGAACGGCAAGATTCCCGAAAATATGGTGGATTCCAACATATCATCCGACTATAACAAGATGACCAAACTTATCCGTTTTGAACAACAATTTGGTGAGAAAACGTCTCTAATTCAACGCATTAACAACGACGGTTATATTTACGGAACCATCAAACCCGAATTTGCCCTCAACGACCTTGATCGCTACGAAAACCTTGTGAGCCTGATGTTTTATATGGGATTGCTGTCGGTTGGCGATCATCAGGCGGGCAGGTCAAAACTGATTATCCCAAATTCTACCGTCCGCCAACAGTATTTCAGATATATGCAGCGCAATTACGATACCTTTGTATCGTGGAAAACTGACGACAACATTATGTCAGACCTTGGCTACTCGCTTGCGTGGAAAGGCGAGCACGAAAAGTTTTTCCGCTACATTGCAAGTTGTATGAAAGACGCCACCAAAAACAACGATTTCAACAAGTACGGCGAGGCTTTTGTAAAGGGATTTTTCCTCTGTCAGTTTGGCGTAAACCTCAATTACTTCACGCCTTTTACCGAACAGGAATTGGACCACGGATACAGCGACCTTTACCTAAAACCGCGCATCGGCACTCCTCACGGCTACATCATCGAACTCAAATATTGCAAACATTCATCCACTCCTGCCGAAGTAAAGGCACTCTTGGAGCAAGCGCGAGTTCAGTTACCCAACTACATCAACGCCAAACACTTAACCACCGAAGCCCAAGACGGCAATTGGACCTTGCATCCAATAATATTGGTTTTCAAAGGTTGGGAATTGGCAGAATATGAGGTGATGGAGTGATTGCCATCGGCTGACATTAGACATCCTTTGTTTGTGTTTTTCTTGATGACAAAGATATGGTTTTTCTTCGATGTTTACAAAAACTTTTGATTTATTGTTCGGGGAATATTTTCTTTTATCCGCTTTTTCCCTTATCTTCGTCCTCTCAAACCAACCCATAAAACGCAAAAACAATTATGAACGCATTATTCATAAACGGCAGTCCGCGAAAGAATGGCAACACTGCAAAACTTTTGAAACGGGCTATGGAAGGCGCGGCTGAGGCAGGCGCAGAAACCGAATTGATTAACCTTTTTGTGTGAGGAGGTTTAAAACCGTTTCTACCCCCTCCGATACTCCTTCGGGCTTATCCCCTTTAAGCGTTTGAAAAAGCGGCAGAAACTTGCGTGGTCGGCAAAGTGCAGTGCTTCAGCAATTTGCACAATAGTTTTGGAGGTGTGTTGAAGTTGCCACAATGCCTCCATCAAGAGCATTTGGTTTATGTAATCCAAAACCGTCCTGCCCGTTATTTGACGGACTATGCGCGAAAGGTAAATGGTTGTAACACAAAGTTTTCCGGCATAAAAACCAATATCGCGATGTTCCACAAAATTGTTGGGCAAAAGGCGTATAAACTCCAAAAACAACTCCTCGGCACGTTCTGAAAAACGGTGAGGAGTTATGCTACATTGTTGAATATCAAGCAAATCGAGCAAAAACGCCGAATACAAAAGTCGCAACATATCAGTCTTGAAAATATGACTACTACGCTGATAATCTGCAAATTCTCTCATTCGATGGCACAATCTCCGCGCATTGTCCTCTGAGAGAGAGTTTCGGCACGTGCAACTCCACAATCGGAAAATACGCCGCACGGATTACGTTGCGGATAACAGGCGAGTCAAAAACCACATCTTCCTCTGTCAAAAGGCTCAAAGCCAAATAGTTGTGGGTTGCGCTCACTACCGTTATCGAAAACCCCGGAGTGTATGTGTATAGGTCGCCAGGATTGAGTGTAATATTTTTACCGTTATAATTTATAACAGCCTGTCCATCAATGATTACCGTAAAAGCATAAAACGGCAGACGACCATTGAGGCGGTTTGTGTTCATAGCCCGCTCTTGGTTGACTTCGGCATAGATAATTCCATTGTCGGGAACATTGTCAACATTCCAATACTCTTTGAGAAACTTGGGTAAAAGATTCATAATT
>JAGCYI010000125.1 GCA_017960885.1 Bacteroidales bacterium | reverse complement strand
TACAAATATACGGAATTAATCTTTATTCTGTTTGCGATTTAAAACAATTATTTTATCTTTGCAATGATTAAAACTTGCATACTATGACAGAGCGCAGATACCCCTCAGGAATACAGACATTTAAGGATATTATTGAAGGTGGATACTTCTATGTAGACAAAACCAAATACGTGTACGATTTGGCGCATTGGGCTAAGTATTATTTCCTTTCACGTCCGCGTAGATTTGGAAAGTCGGTGTTGGTGAGTACTTTAAAATCGTATTTTGAGGGGCAGAAAGACCTTTTTGCGGGGCTCGATATTGCAAAACTCGAAACCGAATGGACTCAATACCCTGTTATTCATTTGGATTTTTCGGGTGGTGATTTCAGTACCCTGAAAGTGATTAACGACACTATTAACAAGCGTTTATCAAAATATGAAATTATATATCACTGCGCCGGAAACGAATCTCTTTCTTATAATATTCGACTACAAAATATCATAGAAGCCGCCAAACAACAGAGTGGTAAAAATGTGGTGGTTTTGATCGACGAGTACGATGCTCCTATGTTAGAACATATTGATAATGAGGAACGTCAACGTGAAGTTCGTAGTATTATGCAAAATGTCTATTCTCCGTTGAAGCAATGTGATTCTGACCTTAGGTTTGTGTTTATCACCGGCGTTACTAAGTATTCCCAGATGTCGATATTTTCGAAACTCAACAACTTGACAACAATCAGTATGTTGCCAAGATTCGAGTCTATTTGCGGATTCACAAAAGATGAGATCCTTACTCAGATGCGTCCTGATGTTGAAAACTTTGCGGAGGCACTCGGCAAAACTTACGAAGAAACGCTTGATGCAATACAACAAAAATACGATGGCTATCATTTTACCAAAAAAATGACCGATTTGTACAATCCATATAGCCTTGTTAATGCTTTTATGGCTGGACAGTTGAGTGACTATTGGTTTAACTCCGGCACTCCTTCGTTTTTAGTGAAGATGATGTCGCAGTATAATATGAACATGTATAATTTTGAAAATCAGAATTATAATATCGCTGATTTTGATGTACCTGTTGAACGAATTAACGACCCTGTACCTGTTTTATATCAAAGCGGATATTTAACTATTAAGAATTATAATGCTGATTATGACGATTTTACGCTTGGATTCCCTAACGGGGAAGTAAGAACAGGTTTTGCTCGGTCTCTTTTAAAATATGCTTACGATTATGCTGCGCCCAACCAACTTGGAAGAGCCTACATTGATTTTCGTCGTTATGGCGATGTGGATAAATTTGTAAATGCATTGAAAATCTTTTTTGCGGGATTTCCATATTCGCTCAATAATATGAACGAAAAACATTATCACGCAATACTTTACACAGTTTTAACTTCTTTTGGTGCCGAAATTACAGCCCAACCCGAAACTGCACTTGGTAAATGTGATTTGATTCTTAAAATGCCTCAGACTATTTATGTTATCGAATTGAAATACAAACATTCTGCCGAAACTGCACTTTACCAAATTGAGAAAAAGGACTATGCCACAGCGTACAAGGGCGATGGTCGCAAGGTTATTAAACTTGCTCTCAATTTTGATGAGGACCAACGGAATATTACCGATTACAAAATTGCGGAGTGTTAATGCTCCTTCACCAAAAGATACAATTGATCGTGTATTTTTGTCCTAACGTCGAGTTTTGAAATCAGGGTGCTACGGCAGGGGAAGGTGCTGTTGCAGAGGAAAACTATCAGAAGTCCGTTTTCGGGGTCTGCCCAAGTGAATGAGCCTGTAAAACCTGTATGTCCGAAACTTAGGCGACTTGCCATTTTGCTCGGAGTGCCGTTGATGGCGGTGTCGAGAGGGGTTTTGTCAAATACTAATCCTCGGCGGTTGTCGGGATATGCCTGTGTGGTAAACTTGTCTACGGTTTCGGGTTTGAGATATTCTACATTGTTGTAACTGCCTTTGTTTAAATACATTTGCATAAGTACGGCAAGGTCTTGGGCGCGACCAAAAAGTCCCGCGTGCCCCGAAACACCGCCCATAAGAGCCGCGCCCTCGTCGTGTACAGTGCCTTGAACAATGGTTTTGCGCCAAATGGTGTCGTTTTCGGTGGGGGCTATGAGTTCTTTGGGATAATAGCGCAACGGATTGAAACACAGTTTGATATCGAGCGGACGGTAAAACTCGTCGATGAGAAACTGTTCAAACTCTTTGTTGTAATACTCTTTTACGAGGGCGGGGTAGAGGTAGAATCCAAGGTCGGAATATAGGTAGTTGCCACGCTCGTTGAGTTTTTCGTTGCAGATGGCCTCACGGATTTGTGTGCGGGCGTTTTCGGTGTTGAAAGTAGGCGAGTTGAGAAGTTCAAAAGATATTGTGGCAAGTTTTCCGCGGAGGTTGAGCCACGGTTTGAAACCCGCCTGATGGGCGAGGGCGTCGCCGAGGGTTGCACCGTTGGTGTCGAGGTTGAAATATTCGCAGAGAGGTTTGTCGAGGTCGATTTTGCCGTCTTGATACATACGCATAAGGCACGGCGCACCGGCGGCAATCTTGGTGATGGAAGCAAAATCGTAGAAAGTGTTCATTCCCACAGGCGTAACGCTGTCGTAATCAATGTATCCGTAGCATTTGTTGATGAGTATCTGACCGTTTTGCGCCGCCAACAAACGGCATCCCGGCATAGCCCGCTGATGAATTGCGTCGGTGATAATGCTGTCGATTTTAATGAGTTGCGGTTGGTCGGGAGAAATCAGTCGTGATTCGAGCCTTACCACAGGTTTGTTGCATCCCGCAATGGCGAGGATGATTAATAAGATTGAGGCTAAAAGTTTCATTATTTGGGAGTTATTATAGTCGGGAACTACAAATTGCAAGATTCCAATGTTGATATATCTACAAGGTTGGAACGGACTTCAAGAAGGATTTCGTCGGCAGAAACATCGGTGTCGAGCGATTTGATGTAGAGGGTGTCGCCGTTTTTGATGTTTTTGTTTTGATGACGTATAAAAATGCCTGCGTGCGATTTTGTGAAAATGTCTCTCGGTTCTACTTCTACATTGACATTCAGCGTAATACCTGCGTAATCTATCCTCATAGCACGTATTTCGCCCACATTCAGCATTGCCCGAATGTATTTGTCGTGACGTTGGTCGGCATAAAAATCAGTGTGGCTTGTTACAAATCCTTTTACATCAGAATCATACGATGGAATGGCAGGCCGGTTGACCGAGATGTAGGTTTCTCCCCGCCTCAGCAAAAAGGCTGTATGCTGAATATTACCGTCTATAACCCACGCATTGCGCAAAATTCTTGCAACGCTTTCGGTGTTTGAAATTTCGCTCATCCAATTTTCCTTAATGTTGTTAAAAATAAGGACGGTGAGAAATCAACGTGGCTTGCAGCCATTTTTTCTCCGTTTTTCCTTACAAAATACGAAAACTCTTTTGCTCCAAGGCTTACGCAAGCACGTGATTGCTTAGATTGCAAACCTAATGTAGCATTTGAGTCAGGCGAAATCATCCAATTTTCCCAATCGGAATTGTCTGAAATTAGTAGGACATTTTTGATGTTTTTTAATACATTCTGAGAGATGGGTAACGCGCCTTCACCGTCCCAATCTTCTTCTAAACGGCTTAACTCTTCAACCGTTGCATAAGCCTTAGCCAAAGCCGGTTCGGTAACCTCTTTTACCAAGCGGCGACCGACATTTTCCTTCACTTCCTTAGAAATCGGAATCGAATGAAGGAACATCATCACGTCGTAGTATGTCGGAGAATAGTTTGCTATGTTGCCTGTTAGTGCCATTGTCTTAATCCTTTTGGTTATGACTGCAAATATAAGATATTTTTGCCAACGAATCAAATTTTTTTGCACATTGCATTTCATTATAGTGGTATTATAAATATAATCTTATACAATGAATTGAATTATAGTAATATATATGTAATTTAAAAAAATTATACATAAAAATTCTTGAAAACTTGACTTTTAAAATTCTGATTGTTATATTTGCAATAGGTATTCGGGCATTTGTAAGTACTGAAACTGACGTAAAATATTATACGAAAGCGTTATGCTTTTCTTGTCTGTGAGAACGTGAGAAATTTTCAAGAAAACAAGAGAATGCATAGCGTCTTCGCCTATCGCATAGGCGTGGACTGCTATTGTTATATCTTTGTTTTCAGGTAAATCTCACGACCTTCACAGACGGATATAAAGGATATGCGGTTCGCGCTTTCGTTTTGAAGTTAACAAAAGTTAATACTCCTTTCCGTTCCGCAAGAGGAGACAAATAATGACATAAAAATGAAAAAATTATTAATTTTCGCATTCTTTATTTGTTTTGTTGTTTGCTCTTGCGACAAAGAGTATAAGTATGTCCCATTCGACAAGAATGCTAATCCGACAATGGGTGACTTCTCAATTAAAGCATCATCAGATTCAGTTGCTTACAATCACGCTTTATCTCTGTATGCTTTTGACATAAAAAGTGCGTTAAGAGAAGTTGGTGTAAGCGACTATCCACACGGTTTTTTGCTTACAGATTCAAAGTATAAAATAGTGCCAATTGATTCAGAGCAAAAAGAACGATGGACTAATAGTGCACTTCAAGTATACTTTGGTGACGATGGTTATAAAATAGATACTAAGAAAAGTGAGGAATTGTTGCAATATTTTGACGTTCAAACTGATAAAAATGGAACTATTTGGTATCTGCCAAAATCTAGATCGTATTATAACCGAGATAAACTATCTGTTTGGTTGTATTTTAATAAATCAAATAACAAATTAGGACATTTACATATTTATTTTGGGTATACAACTTATAGTAGTAGTTATAATTGGCTGTATATTAATAAATTGGTTTTTTCTGTGAATGGTGAACAAATCACATACATTCCCGATAAAGTTGAGAAAGATAAAGAAAAGAATTCATCCTCTATGACGCAAGAAATTGACGAGGTTGTTTCTAATCCTACACGTAAATTCATCAATTCCCTGTTGACTTTAACCACTACACAAGTTAAGTTAGTTGATAGGAGCAATGAGTACTTATATAAATCTATCAGCGAAGATGATGTTATTAATATTCGGCGTTCAGTAGAGTTATATAAGGCAATGGGTGGATTTTATTTGGTCAAAGATGAATGGTAGATTAATCAACAGTGGCATTGTGCTTTACAATGCCATTGTTGTTTTATGTC
>JAGCYI010000124.1 GCA_017960885.1 Bacteroidales bacterium | reverse complement strand
CTCTTGTTCAAGACGTTTTTCGTATTCGGGCGGAAAAATCAGGTTGTCGATGCTGTCGGCCCATTCGGGATGCAGCGATTGCTCCTCGCCGAGAATCTTTTTTGCCTCGGTAACGTGCGCTGTGGCAAGTTCTACGATGGTGGTCTTGCCCGATTGGTTGGCGGCGCGGAGAGTCTCTAAACAACTTCCCTGAAATCCCCAAAACATATTGCCGTCTAAGTGTCCAATTTTTTTAGATAAATAATTGTCGAAGTTTTCATCACGTTGATAAACAGCGTTTTGTACACCACGACTTTTGCCGTAAATTTTGCGCATGAGTATTTCTTTAACCTCAAATCGCCAATTGCTTACTACTTTTTTGCCGCTTAATCCGTTGATAAATCGTTTTTGTAAATAATTGATATGATGATTGTTGATAAAATTTTGAAGCCACTGGCTCTTTATATATGAACTTGTGTAGTAACGCTCCAAAAATCCGAGTTCCAAAAGCGAAAGCGCGGTTAGGTACGAATGTTGTTTTCCGCTGTGGGCGAGTATGATTTTAGGCGTTTTCATTTTTGGTAACTGATTGATTATAAGTTGAAATCTGTATTGCAATATTGTTTTTCCACGACGAATATTCGGCAAATTTTGTCCAATTTTCGGTGTAGGGATTTTCTTGTGGGTATGTTTTGATGGCATCAACAAGAGCGTCAACGCTGTCGGGAGCGGCAAGACGGGCAATGCCAAATTTCTTAACTGACTGAGCCATACCTGATTCTGTGTCGGAAACTATCAGTTTTGGTTTGTATGGCGAAAGACTGTTGAGTATTCCGCTTTGCGATTTAAACGCTTTGGAATAATATAGAAGAATTATATCGCTATTGGCAAATACCGCGCTTAACTCATTGTTGTTTAAGTATTTCTCTATAAAAATAACTCGCTTTGAAACACCTTTTTCTTGTGCGTATTGACGATAAGTGTCCACATTTTCGTTTACGGTAACGCTTCTGCCGGCTATAATTAACGCAGTGTCAGGTAGTAGAGCCACTGCATCAATGGCAATTTTGTAGTTTTTTTCTCCTCGGATATTTCCCGTAATTGATAATGTGGTAAAACCCTGTGTTTTAAGGTTTTGAAAAACTGCGGCAATATCTTTATCGGGTGCAGCGGGAGGATAAATGCCGTGCGGTATATGGCTGAATATTATGCGGTTGTCTTTGTTTGCGTAATAGGGTAGGGGAGGAAGTTTTTCGTGATAAAATGCAATATCCATCACGTCCATTATCCGCTGCATTGTGCTTTCGGATAACGACTTACGGCGGAAATACGCAGTGCGGTCGGGGTCGTGAAGAATTATGGCTGTTTTGAAATTTCTATGCCGAAAACGGCGTGTCCAAAATGGCGACGTTACTTGGTCAAAATCGTTGAAAATGAGTAAGTCTGCATTGTTTTTGGTAGCATATTTATATGCACGGATTGGGTTGATGAGCGAACGGTATAGAAAATAGATTTTTCCAAATAGTTTCCATACGCCGCGAAACATTCTGTCTTTCAATAATATATCCACAGTTTCGGCGCAATCTTTGGCACTGCCTTTTGGAAATAGTGCCTTACACCATTCCACCTCGGCGTTGCGGGCATATTCGGCGGCAATCTGTTTGGCGTATTCGTAACACCCTCCGAGCGAACTATTTGAATATATTACTACTTTCATTTTACCGTTAGTTTTTGTTGTTCGGTTTTTTGCGCCGACGATTTAAAAAGCCATCCTTTTATGTAGTTGAAAATGTATGCTATACGCTGAGTTTCAATCATATAAAAACACATTGGCAGATTTCTGAATCCATATTTCGGATTGTGTAGATTTATAACGTTTTTTATGGCGCGGAAGTACGACCGTAACCCAAAAATCATTATAATATATAAAGGTGTCAACCACCAATTTTTGACTATTAGCAATATCACTGTGAATGGGATAATGCTGTATCTTATAGCGGTTTCGGCTACATTACTTAGAAAATTCCGAAAATTAATTTGACTTTCGCCGTCGCCGAGACCATAGCGTCCTGCCTCGCGTGCAAACTGCCGTGCCGTAGTGTGACGGTTCCATTTTACAAGTGGTTTAGCGTCAATTATATAGCGAAATTTATGCTGCTTAATCTCACGCCAAAAAATTGTATCATCGGCGGCAAGTGTTAGCCATTCGTTGTAGCCGCCTATCTTGGTCCAGACGTATTTGTAATAGGCTATGGAGCGTGACGAAACGCTGAAAGTTTCGTCGATTTTTACTTGATAACCATTTTGAAGAATGTAATCGGCACGGGTGGCGGCGGTTTTAATTTCTGTTTCGTTAACAGTGAAAGCACCGCCAACTACCTCAATTTCAGGATTATCGAAGTATTTTACAAGAGTTTCGAGCCAATCGGGTTCGTACTGACAGCCAAAATCTGTGCTCACAATCAAATCGTTAGCGGCGTTTTCGATGGCAATGTTACGGCCCTCAGCCACGGCGCAGCCTTTTTTTACAATTACCTTGATATTTAACTTGGATTTTGCGGCGTAGGCGTTGAGAATGTCTATGCTTCCGTCGGTGCTACCGGCGTCGGTGATGATTATTTCGTCGGGGATAATAGTCTGACGTTCAATCTCTTGTAGCGATTGTTCGAGCCTTCTTGCCTCGTTAAATATGGTGGATACTAATGTAAATTTTTTCACTTCGATTGTATTGTAATTATTTCGCTAAAATAATGTATATTTGCCGAAAACTAAATTAAAATATGCAAGATTGTAAAATTTCAGTCATAATACCAACCCT
>JAGCYI010000015.1 GCA_017960885.1 Bacteroidales bacterium | reverse complement strand
TGAAGAATAAACGGATCGTTGAGCGGCACGAGCGACTTGCCGTTGAAACCCATAGCAAGATAAAGCACATTCCTGCCGATGTTTTTGAAACAGGCTTTGCCGTTATTGATTTCGCCATAGTCTACGAGCGACCATTCAACATTATGACCGTTGAAAATGGCTATGTAACAATATTTTTCGGCGAGTTTTTCATTGGTGTTTATATCAATCTCAATATCCGAAGTGCGGGTGTACATCTCGGTAACATCCTTCACGCAGAAATCGAAAGGATATTTAAGGGCGGATTCGTTGCGGTATCTCACACGGTCGCGGTTGATAGCGTATGTATTGCGGTAAACCTTCGGGAAACGTTGGTCAGGGAAGAATTTTTTACCGTGTTCAGTAGCCAAGTCCCATTCTGATGGCAGTAGTTCGCCACGGTCGGTAAGAATCACGTCCCACGAATGACCCGCGCGGAAACGCCCGTAGTAGGGTGCTTGGTCGATAACTGTGGGAATACCAAGACTGCGGTAGGTGTTGACGCCAAGGGTAACATAGTCGATACACCGTCCGTGGGTTATTCGGCGCATAGTAGGTGCGCTGAGCAAAGGATAGCCTGCCTCGGTGTACCATCCGTAGCGCGTCACCTTGCTGAGAATCTCATTGCGGACAATATCCACGGTGCGGTAGGTGGTGTTCATCTCGTCATCGTCGGGAAGTTGGCTTTTAAGATTGTCGGAAAAGAAATTAGAAAGAGTATCGCGCCAATAGTCAAATTCCTGTTTTTCAACGGTTTTATACGGCAGAAGCCACTCACAGAACTCATCGAAAGTGAGGTGCGATGCCCACGGACGAGTCTTCCACTCGTTGAAGGCGTGGTCGATGCTGTAAATCAAATAATCGGCGGTAATCACCTTAATGTCCGACACAAAATTCCTGTCGATACCAGGCATCACCTCGGTAGTGATATAATAGAGAGTATCACGCTGCTGCACAGGCGAAAGGTCGGATTCGAGCACAGGAATCGCCGCCTCATAGTACATATGTATAGCCGCGCTGTCCTTATACGAAAAATGCGCCGGCATATTCTCGATAAGAAACTCTGCAGCAGCGAGTTTCTCAGGGTCGGACTTGTAGTGCGCAAGGACACGTTCAAGTTCGGGGCGGTTATCGCCTGCCTGCTCCAAGGCATATTCGAGTGGCGAAACTTGGGAGCAGGAGGCTAATAACGCGGATAAAGAAAGTGAGAGAGAAAAGAGAAGATTAGTTTTCATCTGCCTATTGTTTTAGTTATTTACTTAACCGTTCCTCTGATTTTAAAAACCAAAGGTTTTTCTTTGTTCTTTAATTTTACATATACTTCTCGATAAAAATCGCCAACCCCATCAGGGGTGTAAGTAACAGATAAAATGGCTGTTTCGTTTGGTTTGATAACATTTTTATTGATTTGCGCAGTTGTACATTCGCACGAAGAAAAAAGCGTGTCGATTACCATTTCGGACTGTTCTGAATTTCGGATGGGAAATGTTGCCGCTTTGGTTTCAGATATAGAAAACGTGCCGAGATTTACCTCGTGGGTATTGTCTTGCGTTTGTTGCGGATTATAATCTATTCCCAAACGCTCGCAGATTGTACGAATGTAAAGTTCCTTGATTTTCGGATTTTGGACGGGGTTGCCGATAAGAATGACACGGTTGGCGGAATCCAAGAGGAAACAGTGGAAACGTTCATCGGGTGGAAAATGATTGAGTTTATTTAGAGAATCATTCATGTCTAACCATATTGGGTAATCAAAACGACTTGCTATTAGTGAAGAACGTAATTCCCTAAGCGTATTTTTTTGTTTATCTGGATTTATCACCAACACAAATGATACTCTATCTTGAACAATGTTAGTTATTTCTGTGATAAAAGATGCCCATTCATACATTTTCATTTTACAAATGGTACATCCCAATGAATCAACGTAAAAAAGAATTTTGCAATTAGTGTTAAGATTATTATCTATCGTATCTTTCACCAACCTTGTAAAAACCATATTGTCTGCTAATAATATACGCTTCTGATACCATTCATTGCAAAGGGATTCAAAATCATTCCTTGTTTTATTGCAATTAGTTAATGATATAAACAATATAACTAACAAACTAAATTTCAAAATAAAAATTCTATTCTTCATAGCTGAATTTCATTACACATAATTCTGGTTTTTCGCCAATACAATAAATAGCCTTTTCTTTTTCATCTACGGCAATACCATGAATCGGAGTATCCAAATGATACATTCTAATAGGATTACCCTGATAATCAAAGACTAAAACAATGTCAGTGTGGTTTATATCATTAGTGCCGTTATATAATACCCAAATATAATTATCGGTTAAGCAACTACATACGGAAGAATATTTTGTATCTTTTGTTGGTCCAATGGTCATAGAATTTATTTTAAGATTAGGAATAAAATGATCCGGACCATAAATACGGTGCAATAATTTAAGATTACTATCGTAAATATCAAATAAATCCGTACACAAGTAAGTTACAAAAACTTTGTCATTTTTGGAGTTATAGTAAAGACGAGTTTCATAAAATTTACGTTTTTGAAAATTGGTCAACATCTGACCCAAATTAATCTGTGGAAAATCAACTTGAATATTCTCTCGTTTGCCAGAACTATCATATAAGGATAGCATGGAGTCATCATCTTCAAAATGAAAGGCAGCATATTTACCATTATTCAATGCCAAAATATCAGTTGCGCCGGGAATAGAGATAGCAGTTTTATAACCAACACCACGTTTAGAAAAAAAAGCATACTTATCAAATTCAGACAAATCGCCCATTTGTAAGTCAAAAGTATACACCTTATTGTCAGAGAATTGAATAGACCAACATGATAGTTTTTCGTTTGGACCTATTCCGTATGGTAAATTCTGACCGACAAGATGTCGATTACTCTTATTAAATATTTGGACTATATTATCGCAAGTACGATCAGTCAATATCAATAGAGAATCAATCGAGAATATCCTTTCAGGTTTCCAAACAGAATCCAATTCAAATATTTCACCTTTCAATTCGAAAATATCACCGAAATCATTATACGATACAAAGCGTACATCATCCATATTAGTTACAGATGAACATCCAAACAGCAATACAGAGAATGATAATAAACAATATATTCTTTTCATTTTTTATAAATTACATAAGAAAAAATTATACAAACTGTTGTTGATTGATTTAAAACTTCCAAATCTTTTTTAGAGATATTTGAAGTATTTGTGCATCCAAGCACTCTCGATAATACATCCGCAGGAGGTGATGCTTTCTTGTCTACAATCATAGCAATAGGAACAGAAGTGTTGTACTGAATATCTTTTTTCTCAAAAGCATATACCCTAACACTTGGTAACTTGTATCTCAGAGAGTAAATGCAAGTATAACTTCCTTCTGCTGTTATATCTACATATTTACAATCTCTACCATCCAAACCCAATGCAATATACAAACTTGGGGAATGTAAATCATGCAATAAATAATTCATGAATAATTCTGCCTTATCTACATCAGCTCCATTTTTAATGTTTGAATGATAAATATTTAACGAAGCTAAGAATTTGGTTGGTAAGAATTTATAAACGACTTCTGCTTTCTTGGCAAAAACAGCAGCAGGTGATGGACCATTAGACACACCTCCTCCAATTGCCACAAGACCATCTTGAGCCATCATAATGTTTGATAAAAATATCAAGACAAACAATAAATAATACTTCATCTTTTTTCTACTTTAAAAGTGAGACAAAGGAGCGTTCTAACCATAATAATGTGGTTAGAGCGCTCCGATAAATTTAAAAATACGGCCACATATCTTCACACCGCCGATAATCAGACCTATCCCTCCAATCGGCTATATCACAATAGCAACACCATGCGGGTCGACAATGTCTGTAACAATCTGTTTGTGTTGGTTCGCCTTCTGCCAACAATTCAACATTTTCAATCTGCAAATTGCTCATTGTGCTATTAATCTTAGAATCAGTTGCCCTTATCACCCCTAACGTGGCAGCGACAACAATGGCTGAGCATATAAAAAATATTTTCATTACATTTATTTTTTTATTTATTAAAATCATTCGCAGGTATATATCTTCCACCGTTACCTGTTCTCGGGTCATTGCCATCCGTATTGCTTATCTTCCCGCTTTTGGCTGCTTATCGGGAATGTTGGAAATAAATCTCATCATTTCGGCCAAAAACCTTCACAACGATAAAAATCGGCCCTATCCCACCAATAAGCTATATCACAATGGCAATCCCATGCCGGGTTACAAACTCTATAGCAATCAGAATGTGACGGTTCGCCTTCAGCTAACAATTCCATGTTTTCCAACTGCAAATCAGACATCGTGTTATTAACATTAGTTTCAGTTGCCTTCATTACGCCGAAAGCAGCGGCAGCAACTACAGCTGAACAAATAAAAATTTTTTTCATTGTTTATAAAATTTTATTACATTAAAAATTTGCAGGACAACCTTCTTCCTCCCTACCCTGCACTCGGGACATCGCCCTTGGTATTGTTTTACATCCCGCCTTGGGCATCGGTTCGGGATTGGCTGCTCCGTAGGCAACCTTTGTGAGTTTAATACGTTTCTAATTGCACCTCCTTATTTTATAATAGGGGTTTTACAATAGGGCGGCGGCGAAACAAGTTTTGAGAATATCGTGTAGCACGTCGCCCGTTTAATATTTTTGCAAAAAGTCATCATATTTTAATTAGTTTGCACATGATTCAGTTATTTATAGCCAAAATGGCCAACGATTAAACAATGGTGGAGGATCTGAAGGAATAAGCAATACCAACAGAAACAATCCTGCCATTAAAATGCGGCTAATCTCTCTAATTAATAATATCTGTATTTTCATATTCTATAATTTAAATTAGCATTAACAAAAACTTAATTAGTTAACAGCGACAAAAGTATAGTCAAAAAAAACGATCTGCAATACCCCTTTACATAATTATAGGCTATACCAATATATTTCAGCGTTTTACAATTTTAAGACACCCAAAAATGTAAGATTTCTTACAAAAATCAACTCTCTTGTAAGGCATCTTACTAAAAAAAATAATTTTGTAAACAACTGAATATATGCAACATGCAAAAATAAAATTTTACAACAGACTAATTTACAGCGATTTAAAAGAAAATCGAAAAATAAAACAAAAAAGAACACATATAAAAAATAATATATATATTTGCCGAAAATTAACATTAACTAATGAAGAAGACCTTTTACGCGGTGTTGATAATAGTTTTTTGCTGCATTGCCGCGTGCTCAGAGCAAAAAACGGAACGTGATAGGCAATTGGCATTAATCGACTCTTTATCAAGGCAAAACCAAGTAGATACCGCCAAATTGTTGCTCAACACATCAGAGATACAACAACAAACACAAAGCGAAATAGCAATATCAAACATTCTGTCGGTAAGGCTATACGGCACACAAACGTTTGCTGATAAATTAGATTCAATGCTCAACTATTCCGAAAACTATTTCAAATCGGTAAATGATAATATACACCTTGCCGAAGTGTATCTATACAAAGGAGACGGTTGCTTCTTGTTTAAAAACGAATTTGATAGCAGCGCATACTATATCCAACAATGCAAACAATTAGCCGAAGCCCAACAAGACTACTACATTCTCTCTCAAGTATATTGGTATCAAATATTCCTTCACATGCGCTCGGGTGCCATTGAAGATATGAAACAAGATGCCGAAATGCAATCATTCTATGCCGAGAAATCAAAAAATAACCGACAAAGAGCATACGCCGCACTCAACAGAGTGAACGCACTTAAATACGCAAACGAAACCGACAAATTAAACATATACTTAGATGCTGCAATCAACTGGTCAGCATATTTAAGGAAAAACGATTTAGCATTTATCTACAACGCATATGGAGAATTGGAATTGCATAATAACCCTGATAAGGCAAAAGACTATTTCTTAAAGGCATTAGAATTATCCCCAGACTCGAAACTCACGAGTAAAAACCTTGCACAATTATATTTAAAACAAGGAGATATAAAACAAGCAGAGCAACTATGCAAAGAATGTTCCGAAGCAGCATTTTGGCCAGAAGACAAAATAGATATCCTAACTATCCTCGCTGACTGTAAAATAGCATCTAATGATTTACCCCAAGCGATAGAACTACTAAAAGAAATAATCGCAGAAAAAGATTCAATTATCAAAAGAATTCAAAACAGCAAACAAGACTATTCTCATTCAGAAACGAAAATTGTACAAAACAAAGATACTGAAACAAATACAACCGAAAGAATCATTTTGCTAATCATTATTACCGCATTAACCTTATTCCTCATCAGAGCACTGATATCTATTCACAGGCTACAGCAATTAGTCAAATACGAAAAAATGAAAAACCATCCAGGAGAAAATCTCTACAACGAATTGATGGAAGATAGACCTATCGGACAATGGGACAAAAAGACTCAGGAAGATTTTTTAGCATTCTACCGAGAGAACCATCCTGAGAAGTTTGAACTCATCGAAACCAATTACAATAGACTGTCGCCCCGAGAAAAAATCATCCTCATACTCATAGAAAGGGGTAAAACGCAAAGCGAAATCCAAAACATATTGACAATGAGCGAATCTGCATACTACACCGCTATTTCCCGAATCAAAAAGAACAAGAAATAATCACAAATAATTGATATATAGGTTATAACAAAGCAAAAAAATATATCACGCTCAACTCGGCTTGAACACTTCAAAAAAGATTTTTTATATATTTGCGAAAAAAAAAGATGGAATCAATAGGCGCAAATACCACATTTTCAGGAGCATTTCTCAAACACTTAGCATTAGTAACAATGCTTATCGACCATATTGGCGTGGTGCTGCTGTCCGAGATGCAGCTGCTGAGAATGATTGGCCGCCTGAGCTTTATCCTTTTCACTTTTCTGCTTGCCGAAGGAGCCATCCACACACGCAGCAGGCTAAAATACGGGCTCAGGCTGTTCGCACTCGCACTGATAAGCCAAGTGCCCTATTCGATGGCAAAATACAGCGAAACGTTCGTTTTCGACGATTTAAACGTGTTTTTTCTTCTCGCCTCGTCGGTGGCAATGATCCAAGTGATGGATTTGGTAAAAGGACAGCGGTTTGAATATATCTACAAGGTGCTGATTGTGGCGGCGTTTTCGCTTGTGGGCTACAACCTGAATATCGAATACGATTTTTACGGATATGCGCTGGTGGCGTGCTTTTACCAATGGCATGGCGACAAGGGGAGCATTTTGGTTGCCGTTACGGCTGTGACTATTGCACTGCTGCCGCTATTCTTAATTTTTGTGGATGGGATAAAAATTCCAAAGGCGGTTTTTTACTCCTTGCACGAAGCCATAGGATTAATTTCACTGGTTTTCATACTCAACTACAACGGCGAAAAAGGCAGACAAATTCATAAGGCTTTTTACTACTTTTTCTATCCGGCGCACCTGATTTTGTTGATTATCATTAAAGACGCCATAATGTAGCGACGTCATATTATGGCGTAGCTACACCATCAAAACTTAATATCATTTACCATCAACTGCAACGAGACTGTGTTTCTAAACACATTCTGCTGAACGGTGTAGCAGATATCGAATTTTTCACCGCTGTGAATACGTTCGTAAAAGGCTGACATTCCGAACGCTATGCCCACAAGGCAAACTCCAGTGCTGTCCATAACCTCCAATCTAAGATGCTCGAGGTTTTTGCCCACCTTGCGCGAACCTCCGCAGTCTACCACATTTTTGGTTGCAAATATAGGTTCGGTGTTTTCAGGTCCAAATGGTTCAAATTGTTGCAAACGGTCGTAAAATTTTGTATTTATAACAGAAAAATCGATGTATTGCTCAATCAAAACCTTCGGAATTTTCTGCGATGATTGGATATGATTTTTTACATAATCAAGAAAGGCTGTCTTGAAATTATGATAATTTTCAAATTTGAGGTTCAAACCAGCGGCAAACTTGTGTCCGCCAAAACCTGTTAAATAATTACGACAACTGTCGATAGCGTCGTAAAGGTTGAAATCAGAAACCGAACGCGCCGACCCAGTGAGGGTGTCTCCAATTTTAGAGAACACGATTGTAGGGCGGTAGTAAGATTCGGTAAGTCGCGACGCCACAATGCCCACCACGCCTTTGTGCCAATTGTCGCCGTACACCACAGTGGCGGCGTTGGTGTCGTTGCCGGGTTCGTTGCGGAGAGTTTCGAGGGCGGTTTCGGTAATGTCGCGGTCAAGATCTTTGCGCTCGTTGTTATAGTCGGAAATCATTTTGGCAAACTCTGCCGCCTCGTCCTCATCTTCGGTGATGAGCAATCGCACAGCCTGACTGCCTTTGTCGATACGTCCGCAGGCATTGATTCGCGGACCAATCATAAACACCGAATCGTACATCGAAACGTGCTTGTCGGCAAGTCCCGACTCCTTTTTGATGGCTTGAAAACAGGTCAAGGGCTGCAACGAGAGTTTTTGATCGTTGTATGCGAACTCCTCGCCGTTGAGTTTTTTCAATCCGAAATACGCCAAAATGCGGTTTTCGTCAACTATAGGCACAATGTCGGAACCAATGCTCACAGCGGTTAAATCAATGTAATTGAGCAAGTTGACAAAAGGAATATTCCTCTTAACGCACAAAGCCTGCATATATTTGAACCCCACACCGCAACCCGAAAGTTCGTTGAAGGGATAAGTGTTGTCGTCGCGTTTGGCATCGAGCACAGCCACAGCGTTGGGCAGTTCCGCACCGGGCGTATGGTGGTCGCAGACAATAAAATCAATGCCCAAAGAATTAGAATAGTCGACACGAGGATTGTCTTTGATACCGCAGTCGAGGGCGATAATAAGCGAGCAGCCTGTCTGTGCGGCATAGTCCACGCCCTGCATCGACACGCCGTAACCTTCGGTATATCTGTCGGGTATGTAATAATCTATATTCTGAGTGCAGTATTTTTTCAAAAAAGAGTAGACAAGCGCCACCGATGTAGTGCCGTCAACATCGTAGTCGCCATAGATAAGTATACGTTCGCCCTTGTCGATAGCGAGAGAGAGCCTCTCCACAGCCTTGTCCATATCGCGGAAAAGAAAGGGATCGTGCAGATTGGAAAGCGACGGACGAAGAAACGCACGGATCTTTTGCAACTCGTGGTCACAAGTTTCGGGATTTTGCAGCGAATCCACATCAACCCTCACCCGCTGAGCCAACATCCTCGTAAGAGGTAGGTCGCAAAAATTGTTGAGTTTTGAATGTAGAAACGCTATCTGACTGTCGGTAAAATTGCCGCCGCTATTCAGTTCCCAAAGTTTGTTCATCGTCTTGTTGTTTTTCTTTTTTAAAGTATTTAGTGTAAATGTATGACACGAGCAAGAATGTAACTCCCACGGCTACAAACACAACCGCCTTAACCCACAATTGAGAGTTCCAGATGTCGTAAAAGAACAATTTAAAGACAGTGAGTCCCGAAAGTACAAATCCTAATACCCTCAAATATTTAAATTGGAGTTTAAAGCCTATCAAGAAGAGAATCAACGAAGCCACTCCAAACCAAACGCTCAACCAAATACCATAAGAATTGAGAGATTCGGTGCGGGAAAGGATGTTTATAATTTCGGAACTAACCACCCAAACTGCTGTAACTGACACTGAAATATCGGTAAGAATTTCAAAATTCTTGAAAGCAGTTTTGCTACGTTGTTTGATAGCAAAAAACAAAAATCCAACAACAGCTGCCAACGACACATAACGCCATACAGGATAGGGAGTTTCCAAATGCACTGTGCGTATCTCAGAGAGAGCGTTCAACAGCGATATGCAGAACAAAGCCATACATAAAAACATCAGCACAAATCCAATATTTCTGACGTAAGTGTATGATTTAAAGTATTGAGGCAAAACAATCGCCGCAACCACAAGAACACCGAGCCAAAGCACCAGCATTATAGTTTGAAGATAGGATTGCACATAGTCGAAATGCCAGTTGTCGATATAATCCCAATAAATAATAATTTCGTGAGCCACTGAAAAATATACTGCTATCAAAAGCAATAGGCTCACCGAAATCTGTTGTGATTTTACAGTTAGATATCTTAGAATAAATGTCAAAACAGCAATATAGACTAATTTGGTGATAAATGCGGTGTTGAGGAAAATAAGGAAACCTTCTGGCACAGCGTAGTTGTGGTCGGTTAATGGTAAAAATATGAACACCACCGCAAACGACAGATATATCATCACCAATGAGAACCGCATAAAATATTCATGGTGCAAAAACCAATATACCAATGCCGAAGCCATTATCTCTATGGCATATACCAACGGGAACCAATGCAAATATTCAGGTGTGAAATTTATAAGCAACGCCAAATTTAGCAATATCAAAGCGTAAGTAAAAGGTGTGGTAAACAACGATTTTACTTCGGGCAAAAACCTCTGAAAAATAACCGACGTAATGCACAATGCCACAGACATATAAATAAATACTTGCGAAATATTGTGCCGATTATGCAATTCCACCGAAACACAAACGGCAAACGCTATGAAGTTTAATGCTGTGATAAATAAAAACTTTGGATTAAAATTAGGTTTAACCCTCATCAGTATAATAGAGCCGGCATAAAACACTGCGCTCAAAAGTGCAAAAAACAGCACATTAACCCAATGCGACAAGTCTGCCCCGTCGAAAAACTTTATCAGGCATACAAAACCTGTGACGCAAAATGCTGTAGCATACACCGACGACCATTTCTTTATCTTATAAACAAAGCAGAGAGCCACGTTTGCCAACAACAAAAAACTCATCCAAAAATATGTTCTATTGATGTGGGCATTAAACGAATAGCCTGCACAAAACGGAGAAATCAAAAAACCAATAAGTGCGTAAGAAAACAGAAATTTGTTGTTTTTGATAAAGGCAAAAGCGAGCAAGGCTGAAGAAATTGTCCAGGTAAGAGCAAGAGTTACAGGCGAAGAAAATATGTTAAAATAACCATAAGCCAAACTCGTGATAGCAAATCCAAGGGTTGCGCCACCGAATATCAATGTGTCTTTCAGCACTTTGCGTTTTGCAGGAATTATAAATGTACTGCCCACCATTAGCGCCGAAGTTACATAACCCATAACAACTCGTCCTACAGAACCTATTAAATCTCTATCCAACAATATTTTAACGCAGATAGCCAAACCCAAAACCGCAATAAAAATACCTGCAATCGCCATCCATTTCACACCCAGATTCCGTTCCTTGTCAACAGGTTCGGCAGGTTTTGTTTCGGGCACAGAAGGTTTTTCTTCTTTTGGAAGTGGTTGTTCTACTGTAGGTTGCGGTGCAGATGGAGAGTCCGGTTCAACAAACGGCGGAGGCGGAGCAATTTCCGGTTTTTCTGTAGATGTTAACGCTTCGAGTTTATTATCAACACCTTGTGGTTCAAATGCGGGCGGAGAATACAGAGTCTCGTACCTATTCTGGGCTATCGACAAGTTTATAAGAGCACGCAACTCATTAATCTCCTTATCGAGTTTTTCGCGTTGACTCATAAGGGTAAAAAGGCGTTGAACCATTTGGTTTTGATCTACATTCCCCATAATCAATAAATTAAGGTGTTACAATATCATCGTGTTTTTCTTCTTCTAACTTGCCTTGTTGGTCCGACTGATTGTGATTTTTGAAATATTTGGAATAAATATATGAAATAAGCAAGAACACCAATCCGATAGCCACAAACACTGCAGCTTTTACAATTAGTTCTGAGTTCCAAATATCCACAAAGAATAATTTCAACACAGTGATACCCGCCATCACAAATCCCAATACACGCAAATGCTTGATTTTGTATTTTAAACCAAGAACAAACAATAGCAACGAAGAAACTGTAAACCAAAGTGTTACAAAAGCACGATATTGTTTGATATTGAAGTCGTAAAGTTGGAAAAGATTATGAATTTCGGCAGCCACTATCCAGATAATTGCACCTGAGGCTATTATATCCGAAAAAGTGTCAAAATAATCAATCAATTTAGAATTGCGGAATTTAATTATGAAGAAAATCACCAACGCCGCCACAGCCAACGAGCCGTATCGCCACAAATGATATGTGCCAGGGACAGGGTCAAAACAGCCTCGCAACATATTCAGATGATATATTCCCGACACACAGAAATAGATTATCGAAATAAGCAACGAAGCCTTGCCAAGTATTATAAAATCTTTTGTCCAACTAAGACGCTTGGGAAGATTTGACAATATCAACGAAAAACCAAAGCATCCAAACAACATAATGCTCAAACTTGAAACACATTCGAGAGCGTTGCCCGAATAATAGACATTTACGTAATGCCAATAGTTGTAATCCTCTGATACAAAGGAAACAAACATACATGCCACCACCACAAAAGATGTAAATGGTTTTCGAGGAATGATTTTTACAATATAAAGATAAACCATCACACAGATAAACACCAATTGACCCAAGAAAAAGGGATTAAATATCAAAGTGTACTTTCCGTAGTGTTGATATGAGATAATATTATATAAAGGAATGATAATAAAAATCATCACAACACCAATGTAGGTAAGAGTTGCTGCAAACGATTTATAACCTTTTCCATATAAACAACGGTAAAGGAAAACAAATGCGAGAATATCTATAGAGAACAAGAATGGTAACCAGTGTACATGCGGTTTCACAAAATCATAAACGAAAAACGACACATTCAACAACAGAAGTCCCACGAAATAAGGAACGGTAAAAAACGCTTTTACCTCTGTCTTATATATCCTAAACAATACTCCGGTAAGTGCCAGAGCTACCGACGTTGCCACAAAGATTGGAGCTATGAGGTGTCGGTTTTCAAACTTAAGCACTACCATCAAAAGAAAGACTAATATGCTGATGATAGAGAAAAATCCAAAATACTCGCTGGAACTATTTTTAAAATTCTCGCTTTTATTATTCAAACTCAGAATCACTATTCCGGCATAAAACAAAACCAACAACAATGCAAAATATCCTAAATATATGTATAGCGAATAATCAACACCATATTTTATTATAAACAATTCATTAAACACAGTAATAATAAATGATAAAATGTATGTCGAAACCCAGGTCTTTACTTTGTAAAGATACAAGTGCAGAATGTTGATGACAACTGTAAACGGCATCCAAAAACACTGATTAGAACTTCTGTACCAAGGTATTCCCGAACACAATGGCGCTAATACCAAGCCCAAGAAGGCATAATTGTACATTATCCATTTATTTTTCACAAACGAGAAGTAAGACAATCCCAACGAAATAGCCAAGGTAATAGCCAACGCAGCATACGATGGTATCATATCGTAGAATCCATACGCCACACTCGTAACCGCATAGCCAAGTGTTGAGCCTCCGATTATAAGCGTATCTTTCAGTACTTTATGTTGTTCAGAAACTTTAAAGGAGAAGAATGTCATAACTGCTGCCGCTACATAACCCATCGATACAATTGCCACTGGTCCGAGCAAGCCTTTGTCTAACATATATTTGATACACAAGGCAAGACCCAACACAGCGATAAAGATACCAGAAATAGCCATCCACCTGATACCAATATTCTTTTCGGCATTGGTTGCTGCCTCGTCTTGCGACTTGGCAGGTGATTTTTTGATTTTTTCTACAGGTTTGGGTTCGGCTGGTTCGGGTTGCGGCTCGGCAGGTGATTTTTTGATTTTTTCTACAGGTTTGGGTTCGGCTGGTTTGGGTTGCGGCTCGGCAACTTCGGGCTGCGGCTCAGCAACTTCGGGCTGCGGCTCGGTTACTTCTGGCTGTGGCTCGGTTACTTCTAACTGTGGCTCGGTTACTTCGGGCTGCGGCTCGGTTACTTCGGGCAGTGGCTCTGATATTTCAAACGTAGATGGAACAGACATTTCTGGTTGCGAAACAGGTTCTGAAGGCTGAGAAACTGGTTCTGTTTGCTCTGGAACAACTTCAGACACCGTGGCAACAACTTCCTTTTGCGGTTCTGCTACAGAAAGAGGTTGAGTTGACGTGGCAGAAACATTATTATGCTGCATAGCAATAAGAACATTGACAGCTCTTCGCATAGCTTCAACGTTAGTATTGATCTTTTCGCACATACTCATAAGAGCCTTTATGCTCTCTGCGTTCAATTTATCATTGTCTACTTTTTCCATAGCAACTCAATTAAAACATACTACATTATTGAGATTTTAACAACGGGACGAGTACGGAATCGTCCAAGATTTTTGCCGTTGCGGGTAATCATCAAATCAATTTGAACACCATTTTGCCAAATATCTGAAACAGGTTCGGCAAGGTCGCCTGCACGCAATGTGCGCGAACTCGAAAGCACTTTAAACTGATGATTGCCAATATAAACAAACTCCTGATGAGCCGCACCTTTGCCTGGTGCCGGGTCGAAGGTGTTTAACAATACCTTTTGATTTGGCGTCAACGTTTGCAAATTTATATTATCCACTGCACGGTAAGCAGGTTGTACCGATGGCGGCGGAGGCGCAACGGTTTTAGGCTGGGCGGGCGGCTGAGGTTTGTCAACATGCTGAGCACCCATTTGAAACATAGTGCTCTCCTCATCTACCTCGGCTGGAGCTGGCTCTTCTTTAAACAATTCGCTTAGCACGTAACTTATATCATCGGTAAACTCCTCAATCTTGGTTTCGCCATAAGTAGCAAACTCTTTAAGCACAGTGCTGTTGTTGAGCGAGTTACCAACAAGAAAAATCTTATCCAAATCGATAGTTTTGATTTTTTCCTTAGCGAGAAAATTGTCGGAAAAGAAAGCCGAAAACTGTCGAGAATATAGGTACGACAGCTTGTTGATTTCGTCGACCGAGAGGCTCACCTTTATTTTGTTGCCTTGGTTAACGGCAAAAGATGTCTGCAGGCTGATAACGGGCTTTGTCCAAGTGGCAAGAAGTTCCACAATTTTTACAGCCTTGTCGTAATGGCGGATATATTCGCGGTTGATTGCGTCATTATCTTCACGGTCGATAATGTTTTCCTGACGGTTAACATCATCTACTATCTTTTTGGCTATCACTTTGATACGCGGATCTATGCCGTAGCCTTCAAACTTTTTGAAAGCCAATCGCGACACATTTGCACCGTCGACGTTAATTACCGACATATTCAAATCCATGCCGAGGGCTTCCAAAACAGCGAATTTGCGGTTTTGGCAATAGAGACGGTTTTTGGCTTTGTAATATTGCAGAAGCAGGGTGTCAAATTTTTCAACCTTCACAAAATTGAAACATTTTGATTTCCAATAATTCAAAAATGCAGTTTGCGCTTTTGGTGTGATATTCTCGCTAAATACTATGGCTGTGTCAATTACAGTGGTATCAGAGAACTGAAACTCCTCATATTTCGACATTTCACGGCCAAACAGCTCACGGATATCGCGGATAATGGGATTGAAAAGGGCGATATAGTCCTCGTCGAATCCACCGATAGAGATTTTTTGACCACCTTTGTCGAGCGCCAGCATAAGGTCGCCGGCAAAGAGGCTCTTATTGTCGCGGAAGTTGATTTTGTAATCAAAACCGTAGTCGATACTGCTGTCGGTGGGATTTATATAGAAATAGAATGGAAATTTTTTCTCGTCGTTGGTAAAAAGTAGCGAAAACTTATCCTTCAACGGCTGAATTGCCGCTGTAAGATAGTCGTCGTTGACAAAAACCGCTAATGTCTTGTTCATTTTTGTTAATATATATAAGGTGTGTGTTTACGAAAGAAATCTAAAAACTACTGCTGTGATATTGTCTTTTCCGCCAGCGTTGTAAGCCGATTCGGTGAGAGCGGCGGCAAGACCGTCGTCAACCTCGTAACGCTTCACGAGCCTATAGATAAGTTCGTCGGTAAGAGCGTCGTGAACACCGTCGGAAAAAGCCATAAGTATGTCGCCGTGTTCCAAAGGGCGGGGACCTTCCACATCAATCTTCATCAACGAGAGCTCCTGCCCTATCGCTGATGTCATCATATTGCGTTTAGGATGTGTAAATGCCTCTGTTTCGGTAATTTCGCCTGCATCCAACAACTGCTGCACTATAGAATGGTCGTGAGTTTCGCGGCTGAGACACTCTCTGTTCCAGAGATATACGCGGCTGTCGCCGATATTTATGGTGTAATATGCGTTTCCTGTTACAAAAAAACCCGACAACGTGGTGCCGCAGTTTTTAAAAACAGGGTCGGTAGTGCTTTTAGCAAGAACCTGCTTGGCGGCTTCCAAAGCTGTATTTCTCAAAAACTCAGAAGCCACGATATTCTGGGGCATATTTTCAAAGGCATTGCGAAACACCTCCACAGTTTTGGTGCTTGCAAAATCACCGTGTCCGTGACCACCTACGCCGTCTGCCACAAAACAGAGCATACGACCGTCAATCTCTGGCGAAACGTAAAACGAATCCTCCTGTGATGGCTTGCGGCCCTGAATGCTTGAGGTTTCTACCCTATTGGCTCCTCCCGTGGTTCCAAATATCTTTTTTAGCGAGTTCAGCATAAGCAATTGGATATTTACAAGTTATTTTTTTGAATGGGAAAGATACTCTCTCGCCATATATCCGTGTTTTTGGCTAACTTTCACCTCAACCCAATAATAACCATCTTCTATAACCTCCACAGCAGTGCCCTTGGGATACTCTTGCAAAACTTTGCTCGATTTGCTGGCAAGTTCGCGCAATTTGAGGTTTGCCTTGGTGTAGACAATTTCTCCCTTGTAAAACTTGGAGTCATTGGGCTTGGATGGTGTTTCGGTTTTTGGTGGCGTATTATTGGTAGCTTTGGTTTCAGCCTCCTCTTTTAGCTCCATAGCCAGCACCACAAGTATAGCTCCGATAAGCAGAAGGAAAATAAAAGTCTGGAATGGTTTGAACCTCGACTTTTGGGGCTGCGGATTCTTACTCGCATAGCCGATTCCGCGTTTTGCGTTTTCACGGATGTCGCGTTCGGTGGCAATCATACGCTCACGGGCTTTTTCAAGTTCCACATCCATGAGCAGCTCTACAGCCTTTGGGTCTATGGCGTTTTTTGAAGTTTCAAAATCAATATCTTTGCGCTCTTTTCGTGTAATAACACCGTCGGCGGCATACTCGCGGATTTTGGCGGCGAGCCAATCGGGAACGGATGCTTTAGGTTGCTGGGCTTCGTTTACACGAAGCAGCGACAAAATCTCGTCGCACGACGCATATCTCGATTCGGGATACATCATTGTGCTCTTGTCGGCAATATCTCTAAGCAATGTGTTGTTGATGCCCATCAGTTTGCGACGGTCGGGCGCACCGGCGAGCCATTCGAGCATTATCATGCCGAGCGAATAGATGTCGGCACGCTGGTCGGCGGAGTAAGCCTTGTTGGTGAGTTCTGGAGCTGCATATTTGGGCGTTCCGGCACGTTTGAGGTTGTCGGGAAGGTCGTCGGCTGTAGCAAGTCCAAAATCTATTATCTTTACATTGTCGCCCTTGTAGGTGAGCATAATGTTGTCGGGCTTGAGGTCGCGGTGAAATATCTGTTTCTTGTGCACGTAGCTGAGGGCGTCAAGAATCTCTACCAACACGCGGCGCACAAAATTTATATCCTGACGATGCTCCTCGTTGATAACATAGGTGAGGGTGCGGCCGTCGATATATTCCATATAGTAATACGGACCTTCGGCATCTTCGCCTTTGCCGTAAACGTGTACGATGTTGTTGTGTTCGAGTGAGAACGCGTTTTCAAACTCCTTGTAAAACAGTTCGATATACTGTTGATTGTTTCTATACTGCTGTTTTATACGTTTGATAATAACTCTGCGTCTGCCGAGATGAATAGCACTGTAAATATCGCTCATAGCTCCCGACGAATCAAGAAGTTTCACCTCTGAGAAAACCTCGTCAGACGCTGAAAGATTAGCCATCGAGGTCATTCCCGACTGCTGCGATTCGTTGATGAAACCTGAGCCCGAACCTTCCGACACGAAACCCGAACCCTGTGGCTCCGGCATAAAACCCGAACCCTGGTTATCAGAGACGAACCCCGATCCCTGCGGCATTTCGTCGTTGATTTCTGGGTACTCGGTATTCTGTTTGCCGGTAACGTGGGCAATCTCGATTTCGGCGCTCTTGATAAGCACAAGCAGCTCGCCCATATTAATACCCATATCGGCGGCCTGTTTGCGCAATATCTCACGCTTGCCCTCGGTCATTCCCGTGCGCACATACTGGTCAATCAGTCTTTTCAGTTCGTCTAATTTATCCATCTCTGCCAATTGCTATTTTTTTAACACAAACGAAGCCTCCTCCACCTCTGTATCGTCCATAAAGAATGTTACGGTGTATTGCCCCGGTGTAAGAGTAATGCCATCAGTGTGCCAAGTAAGGCTCAAAGGAGTCTTTTTTCCCGAAAAATGCGAAGTTTTTTTTGCGGTGTACGCGATTTCAGAACCAAGATAGTCGAACATGCCTGACTCTGAGGTTCTTAGGATAGCGCCCGACTGATCCGAAATACGGATGTAGACTGTAACGTTGCCAGGTTGGGCGTATTTGTTTTCGTTGATAGCAAATTTGATATTCACAGAATCCACTTTCTTGGCCTTGCGTACATCAGGAAGGTTTATCTTTATGTTTGATAACGACAATTTTGATGCTGTCTCCTCGGCTTCTTGTTTCTCTTGGGTGGTCTGTGCAATCTCTTGAACTAATCCAGCGTTCTCTTCTTCAAGGTCTTTAACTTTGATTTTCAAACTCGACAGCTCTGTTTTTAAATTGGCTACCTCCTTCTGTTTAGCATCAATCGAACTGAGCATCAAATTCACAAGTTTCTGTGCGGAGGCGTTTTTGTATCCGGAATTTTGAAATTCTTGGGCGATTTCCTGATTCTGCGAAATAAATCCCTGAATCTGCTTTACAAGTTCCTGAATAATTTTGGCGTCGGACGAAGAACCGCCTTTGCGCTTGATAACGCTTTTGAGACTGTCGATTTCCATCTCGCGTATCTTAATACTGTCGAGAAAGTTGCCAAATGTAGAAATACTCTGCTCATAATCCAACAGCATAAGAGATTTTTGGTTGTCAGAATCCATATACTGCATAAGAAGAGTTTCAAGACTGTCGGCCCGCATCTTCTCTTCTTCGGCTTCACCTAAACCACAAGACGCGTTTAGCATTAATAATGAAGCGATTATGATGTATAAAATTCGTTTCATAGCTATAAATTGTTAATAATTTTAAAATACAAATATAATAAATCAAATACGGTTTACAAATTAATTTTGGCAATTTTTTTTATAAAAATAAAACTTTGACATATCTTTGCAAAGATTTGTAAAGAAATATGGACGACATAGAAATCCTTGAACTGATAAAAAAAGGCGATAAGAGCGCGTTTGAATTGCTTTTTAAGCAATATTACCGTATGCTGGTGATATTTGCAGCTAAATATTTGCGCTCTTATGAAGACGCGGAAGAACTTGTGCAGCAGGTGTTTGTGTCTTTTTGGGAGAAAGCTCCCGCTACCGACATCACTTCTTCGCTCAAAGCATATCTTTACAGATGGACTGCCAATGCCTGCATTAATCGCATTAAACATTTGAAAATCAAGGATAAATATGCCCAATATGCCATGCAAGAAATTCAAACTACATTTGACAACAACCTTTCGTTTGTTGAACCCGACCTTGAAGACGACATTCGCAAGGCAGTGTACAATCTACCCGAAAAGTGCCGCGAGATTTTTATACGCAGCCGTTTCGATAATAAAAAAAATTCCGAGATTGCCGCTGAATTGGGAATCTCGGAAAAGACGGTTGAAAACCAAATGACTATCGCTTTAAAAAAACTTCGTGCTGAACTCGCTCATTATTTACACTAATCAAGTCCTGCAAGTTTTATATACTCATTCTTGGCGCGAATAAGGAACTCCTCGTTGTTGATGGTGTTCTTCATATAGTTGAGTAGCCATACCATAGCCTCCTCGGAATTCATGTCGGCAAGATACTTGCGAAGTTTCCAAATAATATCGAGCATACCAGGTATAAGGAGTTTGTCTTCGCGACGTGTGCTCGAAGCGTTGATATCCACAGCGGGGAAAATTCGCTTGTTGCTGAGCTTGCGGTCGAGCTGGAGCTCCATATTGCCAGTACCTTTGAACTCCTCGAAAATCACCTCGTCCATCTTTGAACCGGTGTCGATAAGGGCTGTGGCTATGATTGTGAGCGAACCGCCGTCTTCGATGTTTCGTGCAGCACCGAAAAAGCGTTTTGGCTTGTGCAATGCGTTGGCGTCGACACCACCAGAAAGCACCTTGCCTGATGCGGGAGCCACGGTGTTGTAGGCTCGTGCAAGACGGGTGATTGAGTCCAAAAGAATTACAACGTCGTGTCCGCACTCTACCATGCGTTTTGCCTTTTCGAGCACTATGTTGGCAACCTTCACGTGTTTTTCGGCAGGTTCGTCGAATGTTGACGAAATCACCTCAGCCTTAACGCTGCGGGCCATATCGGTTACCTCCTCGGGACGTTCGTCGATGAGCAGGATAATGAGATAGACATCGGGATGGTTGTCGGCAATAGAGTTGGCTATATCTTTGAGCAACACTGTTTTACCAGTTTTGGGCTGAGCCACTATCAAACCACGCTGTCCTTTGCCGATCGGCGCGAACATGTCTACCACACGGCACGAAAGATTTTTGGAGTGCTTGCCGCCTGTGAGGTTGAATTTTTCGTCGGGGAAAAGAGGTGTAAGATAGTCGAATGGCACACGGTCGCGGATATAGTCAGGTGTGCGGCCGTTGATTTCGATCACCTTGATAAGCGGGAAATATTTTTCGCTCTCTTTTGGAGGACGGATAGTGCCGCGGACGGTGTCGCCGGTTTTGAGTCCGAAAAGTTTTATCTGTGTCTGCGACACGTAAATGTCGTCGGGACTGCTGAAATAGTTGAAGTCGCTACTGCGCAAAAATCCGTAACCATCGGGCATAATCTCCAAAACGCCAGTGTTTTCAATAAGTCCGTCGACATCAAAAATCGACGATTCTTTCACTATGTTTTTAACATCGGCTTCGTTTTCGGGTTTAGCGGGCGCATCCTCTGGGATAGGTTGTTCCTGCTGTTCTGAAGCGGTTTTTGGATTTTGTTCGGGCTGCGGCTGCACAGGTTTCTGTTGCACCTTTTTAATAATCCTTTTAGACATCGGCTTAGGATTAGGAGCTACGGGGGGCTCTGGTTCGTCGTCGGTCAGAAGCGGATTATCAGCGAGAAAATCGTCGGGCAACGGTTTCAGTTGGAACTGAGGAGGTTGCGACGATTGTTTGCTGGCACGTGTAGCAGGCTGCTGCTGGGCTTGCGGCACCTGTTGAGTCTGCTGCTGTGTAAGCTGTTCGTTTTGATAGCTTTGAGTGCCATTGCTAATGGAAACCGAAGCCACTGGCTTGTTTTTGAGTACAAGGCGATGACGTTTTTCACGGTTTCTTACAGGTGGATCAGGTATCTCAAAAACAGGTTTTGGAGCGTCTTTGGGTTCTTCCACAACGTTTGATTTTGATGCAGCTTCTTTTTGAGGAGCATCGTTTGCTTCAGTTGTTTTTAATATTTTGTCAATAAGTTCCTGTTTTTTAAGATAATCGGCTTTAGGAATACCTAAAGTCTTAGCTAAGTCACGTAATTCAGGAACCAATCTTTTAGACAGTTCTTTTTTGTCGTACATTGTAATATGATTGTTTTTTTGTTTTTTTAAGAGGACGGCTGCCCTTTTGACGCTGCAAATGTAAAAAGATAATTATTGTTTACCAAAAAAAAATCAATTTTTGTGCACATTTTAACGCACAATTATTTTACGATAAGCTTCTTGATAAGAACTTTGTCGTCGTCGAAAGTAATTTTGGCAAGATAAATACCTGATTCACAGTTTTCTAAAAGAATAGAAATATCATCAAAAATATAGTCCTCGTTTTCTTTAATCTTGATCCGTTTGCCGATAATATTAGTAATTTCAATATTTCTGATTATTGCCGGCGATTTAAAATTAACCACATTTCCCACTACGGGATTAGGATAAATAATCACCTCGTGAGAGGTCATCTGGTTTTGAACAAAAAAATTGGGGATGATAGTTTTTTGCGCCTCGGCAGTATAGAATGCCCCGCACAAAAAAAGAGTCGACAGTATGGTTTTAAAAAGTTTCATATTAACACTTGCTCAAAAATCTGTTATTTTTTACGGTTTGATATTAAAATTGTTTCAAAAATAATCCAAAAACGGGCTTAATCCGTTAATGGAATGGTTTTAAGTATTTTTTCAAGATCTTCAGGGGTGTCTACAGCCAATCCTTCAAAATCGGTTACGCACACCTTTATATTATATCCGTTCTCGATCCAACGGTTCTGCTCGAGTTTTTCAGCCAGTTCGAGCGACGACTGCGGCAAAAGAGTAATCTTCTGCAAAATGTCGGTGCGGTAAGCGTAAACACCGATGTGCCTGTAGTATTTGTGGCTCATTACCCACTGCTCACGGTCTTTGCCACGGTAAAAAGGTATGGGCGAACGGCTGAAATATACAGCCTGCGAAAGATTGTTTACTATCACTTTTGCGGTGTTTTCGCTGAACACCTCGTCGGATGTTTTAGCCTGTTTCACAAGCGTGGCAATCTCTACAGAAGGGTCGTTGAATAGCCCGGCAAGTTGCAAAAGCTGTTTGGGATCCACAAACGGTTCGTCGCCCTGGATATTAATTACAGCAGCAAAATTTTTGCCAGTTTCTTGCGAATATTTCTGTGCTGCCTCGGCGCAACGGTCTGTGCCGCTCTGGTGTTTTTCGGATGTCATCACTGCACGTCCGCCAAACGACGAAACCTCGTTGTAGATTCTCTGGTCGTCGGTGGCCACTACCACATCGTCGAATGCTTGCGAAGCACGTTCGTAAACACGATGGATCATTGTTTTGCCGCCTATCATAGCAAGGGGCTTGCCAGGAAAACGCGTTGAAGAATAACGCGAAGGGATAATTCCTAATATTTGCATAATGTTTGATTTTAAAACGAGTGCAAATGTAAAAAAATATGATTATCAATACAAAGCATTTGATAAAAAAATTTTTATAAAAAAAATAGCATGCGTATCAAAAAAATCCGTAAATTGTGAGTGCGGAAATAAAAACGAGGTTTCCGCTCAAAACAGTTTGAAACAATGGAAAATTTAAAAGATATAGACCTGCTTTCTATCGACCGCAATTGGCTAATGCCCGAAGCTGGAAGAATTCTTATTTCCAAGCCCTTTTCTGGCGACGCCTATTTCGACAAGTCGATAGTCTACCTCACCGAAAGCTCTGAAAACGGCTATGTGGGTTTTATTCTCAACAAGCCGGTGCTTACCAACATAAGTTTCGCCAACCACGAGTTTCATTCCGACTCATGGAATCTGTGGTTTGGTGGTCCGGTGCGTAGCGAGTTTGTATATTTTATACATACTGCTGGTCCTGATCTGATTCCGGGAAGCATCCAAGTGGCTGACGGCATCTACTGGGGCGGCAACTTCAACGAAGTGTCGCACAAGATTGAAAACGGCGAAATCAACGAAAAATCTGTGCGTTTCTTCCTTGGATATTCGGGGTGGGAAAAGGGTCAGCTTGAAAAAGAGATCAACGAAAAGTTCTGGATTGTTGGCAAACTTGACCCGTCGATTATTATGAACACCGAAGCCGACATCTGGAAAGAGGCTGTAAAAAACTTGGGCGGACGCTACCGTGTGTGGGAAAACCTCCCGCCCGACCCGCTACTCAATTAAAACTCGTCGGCATAGTACTCGTTGAGCCGTTTCCAAATGGTTTCGGCTGTGCGGCGATAGTAGCGACGATTTTGCCAGGCTATTACCCATTTGAGTCCAAATTCTGTTGAGGCTAAAAATATCTCGTCGGCAACATTCAAAAATTCCGATGTAATAACCGTATTGGCATCTGTTTGAATTCCAAGGATTTCTGCTACGTCAAGAATATGCCGGCGTATCACACTGTCGGTGCATCCTTCGCTCAACGGAGGAGTATACACCACGGAATCTTTTACACAAAATATGTTGCCATACATCGCCGACCCAATCAAATTGCCATTGGAGTTGACTATAAAAGAATCGCTTGTGAATTTATTGCGCGAATACTGCAAAGCCAGACTCTTTACCACACTGCCAAAATGGGTGTTAAAATTGGCTACACGTGCCGCTGGCATAGTTAGTTCGTTGTAGATATTGAGCGTGAGGCCTTCGGTATTGAGTTCAAAAAGCACTGAGGGAAGGCGTTTTACCATAGCTATATAATATACTTGCGACGGCTGGTGCCATACGTCGTTTCCCTCGGTCCGGCATATCAAAAGGGTAAGAAGACCACCTTTAAATATCTTGTTTTTAATCAGCAGTTTGGTAAGCTCCTCTTTCAACACCGTGCGTTCCGAAGAAAACTTTTTAGGAATCTCCATATTCATAAATGTCATAGCAGCGCAAAGCTTGTCTAAATGGCGTCCGAAAAAAAGCATGGTGCTAGCGTTGGTGCGTATCTGCTCAAAAACACAGTCGCCGAATATCAAGGCACGTCGAGCACTATTGATATCGAAAGCATTGGAAGGCTGGTAGTTGCCGTTGAAGTCTATTATTAAACCGTGTTCAGTACTTGTCATCATTGAAATAGCTTAGATATAAAATTAGTAAACAAATGGGGATAACAGATAATTGGAAACACAAACCCGAAAACCGCGCCCCAGAAATGCGCCGAATGACCGATATTGTCAAGATTTTTTTTAGCCATATAGTGGCAGTAGAGCAGGTAGAGCGGACCGAACACAAATCCAGGAATATGCACAGGAATGAAAAACAGTCCGATACCTATTTTGGGCATCAAAAGAATAGCGGCAAATATTACAGCCGACACAGCGCCAGACGCTCCGATAGCATTGTAATAAGGTTGCTCGCGGTATTTAAAAAGGTCTGACAATGAAGCTATTACAATAGCCAACAAATACATTGACGCATATAATACCTCGCCTAAGATATTGCCAAAAATAGTAATAAAGGCGTCCTCTACTAAATAACCGAAAAAATAGAGTGTGAGCATATTGAAAGCCAGGTGCCACCATCCGCCATGCACAAAGCCCGAGGTGAGCAGCCTGAAAAAATCGTGACGGTGCCAAACCATGTAGGCGTTGAACTTAAACTTGTCGAACCATTCAGGACGAGCCATGCTGTAGGGCAACGGGTTTTGATCCTGAAAAGCAGCTATGGAGATAATCGCTGTAATTACTATTATAAAAGTGGTGACCATTAAATTATTGTTTTACTGCGCAAAAATAGTTTTTTATATCCACAAAACGAAATTTTTTCAAAAAACTCGGTTGCGATTGCAACGAATTATTATATTTGCAATAATAAAAAACACAACCATAAATTAAATAAATCACTATAAATAAATGACAAACAAAAGTCTTATATCAATAACGGACTTCTCCACCGAGGAGATTCTGCGGATACTTGAAATAGCCGAAGATTTTGAGCGTCACCCCGAGCCGCACCTTTTGGACGGCAAAGTGGTAGCCACGCTTTTTTTTGAACCGTCTACCCGCACACGCCTGAGTTTTGAGAGCGCTGCAAACCGTCTCGGCGGAAGGGTTATCGGATTCTCCGACCCCAACATTTCGAGCGTGTCGAAAGGCGAAACCCTCAAAGACACTATACGCATAGTGTCGAACTATTGCGACCTGATTGTAATGCGCCATCCCCTTGAAGGAAGCTGCCGATATGCAAGCGAGGTAGCCACTGTTCCTGTTATCAACGCAGGCGACGGAGCTCACCAGCACCCCACTCAAACCCTTCTCGACATGTATTCTATCAAAAAGACTCAGGGAAGGCTCGACAACATCAACATCTTTATGGTGGGCGACCTCAAATACGGACGCACAGTGCACTCGCTGGTGCAGGCTATGTCGCCGTTCAACCCAATTTTCAATTTCATTTCGCATCCCAAACTCAAAATGCCGAAAGAATACCTCGACTTCCTTGATTCTAAGCACGTTAAATATTACGAGCACGAGCAGTTCAACGACATTATCTCAGAGGCCGACATCATTTATATGACACGTGTGCAGCGTGAGCGTTTCCAAGACCTTATGGAATACGAAAAAACCAAAGACCTCTACATCCTGCGCAACAGCATGCTCGAAAACACAAAGCCAACTATGAAAATTCTTCACCCGCTGCCCCGTGTAAACGAAATTGCTCAAGACGTGGATCAAAACTCAAAGGCTTACTATTTCGAACAGGCTTTAAATGGTGTGTTTGCACGCCAAGCCGTTATTTCATACGTACTAGGACTTAAAAAATAATTGTTAACAAATATCGTAATGCATCATGAATTATGAATTATGCATTATGAATTAAATACTTATGCAAAATGGACAAATCTGAGCTCAAAGTCAACGCCATAAAAGACGGAACGGTAATAGACCACATCCCCGCCAAAGACCTTTTTGAGGTTATAAAAATCCTAGACCTCGAAAAAGTAGACAACCAAGTGACCTTCGGAACTAACCTCGACAGCAAGAAACTTGGCAAAAAGGCTATTATAAAAGTTTCGGACAAGTTTTTCAAAGACCACGAAATCAATAAGATAGCTTTAATTGCACCAAAGGCGAACCTCAACATAATCAAAAACTACGAGGTAATAGAAAAACGTCCGGTAGAACTGCCGTCAACTATTAAAGGCATTTGCAAGTGCATGAATCCCAAGTGCATAACAAATTCAGAACCTATGTTCACCAAGTTTGACGTAATATCAAAAGAGCCGCCGGCATTGAGATGTTTCTACTGCGGCAAAGTTACCGACCGCGAACACTTTGTAATTATTTAGCTACTTAGGATACTCTATCCGCGCGTGATAGATGTTAATAAGTTTCTCCTTAAACAGTTCCTTTACCTTATCGATGTCTCTAAACGTAAGATTGGTATTGTCGAACTGTTTTTGTGCTATCTGGCTATTGATAATGTTGTCTACCAAATTGCTGATGGTAACTGTGTCGTAGGTTTTAAGGCTCTTGGATGCCGCCTCAATAGAGTCTGCCATCATTACAATAGCATTCTCCTTGTTGAGCGGACGCGGACCAGGATATGAAAACTTGGCGTCGCAATCCTCGTCAGGGTGCTCGTTTTTGTACATCTTGTAAAAATATCCAGCCTTAGATGTGCCGTGGTGGGTTTTTATAAAGTCGATTATCTGCAAAGGAAGTTTGTACTGTTTTGCTAATTCTACTCCCTTAATCACGTGATTGATAATAATTTCGGCACTCTTAAGATAGTCTAACTTGTCGTGAGGATTTATGCCGGTAACCTGGTTTTCGGTAAAATAAAGCGGAGCGGTCAACTTGCCGATATCATGGTAGAGCGCACCTGTACGGGCAAGATGCGGATTGCCGCCAACTTGAAAAATAGCAGCTTCGGCAAGATTGGCTACCTGTGTGCAGTGGGCAAATGTTCCGGGGGCTTCTTCTGCCAAACGCCTGAGCAACGGACGGTTAGAGTCGGCTAACTCCACAAGGGTAACATCGCTCAATAGTCCGAACACTTTTTCAAACAGATATATCACGGGATATGCCAAAAGCAACAGCATACTATTTACACCAAGATAGATAAGGTTTTGCCAAATGGTGCCGTCGATATTGCCCGACATAAACTCAAAACTCAGGTACACCAACGCATATATTATAAAACATATAATCGATGTGCGGAAAACAAGTCCCCTGCGGTTGATCTGCTGCAACGATATTATCATAAAATATCCGGGCACAAACTGCATTACAAAATATTCAAACGAGTTGGGCACAACAAAACCCGTTGCCACACAAGCCATTATGTGGAAAAACAATGCCGTGCGTGTATCAAAAAAGGTCTTGATAATCAACGCCAGCAACAAGAATGGCACATACCAGATGCTAAACAAGTTGTATCTTATCACAAGGCTCATGCCCACTATCACCAAAGTCAGTAGGCTGAGTATCAGCAGAGAATACTTTGTCTGATAGAAAATTTCGCGGCGGAACGTTTTCAAAAACATGAATATCAGTGCGAAAAATAGTATAAACACTATTGCCTGACCAAGAAAAATAAAGTTATAACCAGCACCGTGGTCGCTAAGTTCGTACTCCCGGCGCAGAGATTCCAGAATAAGGAACTCCTCATCGCCCACCATCTCGCCTTGAAAAATCACACGCTGCCCCGACTGTACAATACCCTTGGTTTGCGAAATGCCATTGATACTCTCGTTGAGAACCTTCTGCGTGGTGACTTCGTCGTAAGTGAGGTTGTGCTCAAGCCACTGGTTGGGATTCAAACTCTCAACCATCTTTTCAATATTCTTAAACTCAGTGGTGGTCATAGAACCAGCCGATTCTGACATGAAGGCGCGTATACTGTTCTTTACATAAAGATAGGCAGTTTTGATTGTAAACACCTCTGACGATGGTTTCTGATCGGTAATATCGCCGTCGCGGATAAGAATTATGCGGTCTTTGAGGTCGTTGCCGTTGGGCAAAATCTCAGTTTCGAGCAAGCCTGTGTTGTACACATTGGTAAGCGCCGCATAAATAGTGTTGCGGAAGTTGTGATATATGTCCTTGGTGTTTGTGAGTTCATCGCTTAATGTGTCGATACAGTCGGTATACTCCTTCAGCAGCGAATTGTATGTGGCAAAAAAACGCTCGGTATTATCAATTCGCACTTGGTTGTCCTTGTAAAAATACTGCTTAGCATCTTTGATAAGTTCGTTCCTATCGCTTTCAAGTTCCTCGGCACTCTTGTATATCGCAAAATCGAACGGCGCTATAAGGTTTTCGTGCTTCCACGGAGAACCCTTCTGATATTCGTATTTAAACTTGGCCTCCTTAGGCAGCACATAAAGTATTATAAGTACGGCAATTACATAGGCAAGAACCCGAAAGATCGCCGACCACATATTAATTAAAGATAATTTTCCATTTGTTTCCATTATATTATTATCGGATAAAACATAAGCAAAGGTAATAAAAAAATGATTTTGTATATAAATTTGGAAGATTTTTTTTGTCAGGGCATTTTTACACCACCACTTCAAAAATCTCCTTGTTGCCAAAATGCATCGTCTTGCTGCCCGAAACCTTGCTTTTGTTGAAATTAAAACTCAACATATACCCCTTGTTAATGTGGTAAAAATCAAGGTATTCGGTGAGTTGTTTTTCGCCGCGAGTATTGTAGGCATCACCGCGCCAAATTTTCATTTCAATGACGTATTGTTCGCCTAAGTAATCAATAATCATATCGGTACGGGAGCGGTCGCGGGTTTCGGCTTCGATGTAGTAATTACCTGTGCCATTGATGATTGGCTTGATATAAAGCATAAAGAAGCGACGACCTTCCTCCTCCTTAAATTCGATGTCGTTGCCACCGTAAATGTCGTTGAAATGCACGGCAAAACGTTCGAGAATTTTGTCCATCAGGAGTTTTCCGTCTTCAACAAACTGATTGCGATCGGTGTCGCCGGCGGTGTACAGAATGTCGGATATTTCCTCATCGCTCGAAAACTTATTGTAAAGGCGTGTTTCAATAATACGGTTGAAAATCCTAACCTTGCCGTTCACCGGTTTGATGTAATTGAACATAGCGGCAATATTCAGAATTGTGTTATCGGAATTGTATGAAATGGATTTTCCGTAATACAAAATATCTTTCAGAATTTCAGCCATTTTTGGAAAAGTTTCCAATTTTTTGTTCAAATCGTCGAAAAAAGTGTTGTTCTCTTCCACAAGAATCATTTTGACAGCTGAAATTATACCCTCCTTATTACATCCGAGATTTTCTTGGTCTATCAACTGACAAAGTTTAGACACGAAATAAGGATACCCCGACGAATAGTCCCAAACCATCTGCGCCATTTCGGAAACATTCATACCCGTGTTGTGGTCGTCCTCGTAATCCTGAATCATCTGCGCTATGCCGTCTTTGTTAAACGACATATCCGCTTTAAACGGTACGGCAATGTTCCACGGCGAATTGTATTGGTGGTCAGAGTCGGGACGTACTTTGAGTTTGAGGTTTTTGATGTCGTAAACGCCAGCAAGGATAACGGACTGAAATGTCGGAACTTGCATACGTTTGAGATATTTGTTTCGCAACATACGGAGCATTTCGATAAACGATTCGTAATTGCTTGCGTTGTCAACCTCGTCGATGAAAATAACGATTGGGGCGGCACTTTTTGCGCAAATATCCGATACAGACTTTTCAAAAATTTCAAAAGGGATTTCTTTCTTCGCGTCATATTTGTCAAGCAATCCCGAAATCATCTGTTTAACATCGTCTTGCAAATTACTGATGTTGATATACTCAAACGCCATCTGAATCTGCTCCCAAAAGGAATAAGCGATAGTCTCTTTACTTCTGAAATTGTTGCCGCCCAACGCCTCAAAACTTATCGAAAACACAACATAATCATTACTCAAACGCTTTGCCAAATGGTAAAGTGTGGTTGTCTTTCCGTATTGACGTCCACGGTTGATAGTGATGTATTCGCCATCGGCAACACGGTTTACAATGTCGTCGAGCCTTTTGGTGATGTCCACCATATAATGTTTTTCAGGGTAGCACGTACCCGTTGTGTTGAATTTGCGCATAGTTGTAATAATTTTGGGCAAATATAAAAAAAATATGGGAATTACTGAAAAGTTTTTCCAAATGAAGAGAAAGATTCCACGACAATTTCATCAAATGCCGCAAGCGGCAGCGAATTTAGCGAAAACAAAAATGCAGAAGAGTTTTCGTTAAATACGTATAATTAAATTTACTTACTTATTTTATATTCAAAAATGTCAAAATTATAAAAACCCATATCAGTAAGTAAAGTTTTGCTTTTTTCTATATCGCTGAAAGTATTATATCCTTTGATTAGCGGCAGACGCAACCGACATTTATCTTGAAAACCGTGTTGCGCCAAAAATTGTAAATTCTTTGTCACTAGGTTGTTGTCGGCAGATGTATATGCTTGATATATAGTGCTGTTCATATCTTTAATATCTACAATAAACTGACTGACAAACTCCGCAATATGCGCTATATGTCCGGTTTTAACATTCAAACTAGTCTCAATGTTTATATTCCAAACAGGGTTGCATATACGGTGAAATTCCTCAATAAAACGGCTCTGCATACATGGTTCGCCGCCGCCGAATGTGATTCCGCCGTCTGTGGCTTGAAAATAAAGGTCGTCAATCATTACCTTTTTTAAAAGCATTTTAGGCGTAAGAGTCTGACAAATGATATTCGGATCAAAACACTGAGAATTAATACAATAACGGCAACGCAACGGGCAACTATAAAAAGCCGCCAACGTGGTTACGCCCTTGCCGTCGCGATTGATTCTATGCCGGTTGATCCCTATGAATTTCGCATAGTTATTTTCGTTATTCATTTCTTATTATCTGACAAAACAAAATTCACAGGAACCACAAGAGAACACTTAACTTTTTCCCCACCTTGCTGTGCCGGTTTCCATTTTTGCGGGATAGACATAACAACACGTAATGCCTCTGCATCTAACTCCGGATGAACCCCACGTAAAATTTTTACATCAGTTGGACTGCCATCTATATCAATTACAAAAGATACATATACTGTACCTTGAATGCCTTCACTACTTGCTCCTTTCGGGTATTGTATATTGTCTGCGATGTATTTCCGCAAAGCATTATTTCCGCCGGGAAACTCAGGAACTGTCTCTATAATAATGCCAAGAAACGGTTCTTCTGCAATTTCATCTTCAGTTTCTATCGTTATTTCTTCTTCAGGCATAGAAATGTCGCCTTCAAGATCATCATCCGGCACTTGAGCCATTGCCGGTGTTGCTGATAATCCTACCGCAAGCCCGACCATTGCGATTTTTTTACCGAGGCGTTTGCGGTTGCGAAGTTCGTTCTCTATATAACGCATTTCGCTTTCACACGCCGGACAAGTGCCACTGCATTCGCCCTCAAACGTACATTCATGAGGATTATATTCTATCTCATTAGCCTCTGCAATCCGTTTGCGTATTGCTTTGAGTTCGTTACATGTATTTTTTCCGTGATTCATAATTATAGTATTTTTGGGAACATCATTTTGCAGAAAATCGTACAGTTCACTTCTTTGTACAAAGATTCGGTCACCTTATAGTCATTGTTGCCATATTGCTGTTGTTTATGATTTTCTGTTCTTGTTAACGTTAGTATTCCTTTATTATTTTGTCGGACAACGACTATTGCAGCCTATATTCCAAGGGGCTGAGGATTATGAGTTTCTTGGTAATGGCACTCATCTCCGAAGCCGTCATCGGTCTGAAGACCACAACGTGCACCATCACTCTGCTGCCCAACGATTTCCTATTCTCCTACCAAGCCGCCTTCACCAAGTTCTTCACTTGTATGAAGGATTTCTCACCGCAGGAATACAGGAACAGAAAGTGAAATTCCAAAACATATTACAAAAGGAGAATGTGATTATACGGGAAACGAATTGGGCTTACAGAGATTCCATTAAACTATTTCGTTTTATTCGTTAAATTCGTTGTTTAATAAAATATTCGGACTATAAATCGGACTATAAAACTAAAAATCGGACTATAAATCGGACTGTAAAACTGTAAATTGGACTGTAAATTGGACTGTAAAAATTCGGAGAAAAATAAAAAAATTACTACCTTCGCCCAATAAAATAAAACACCAATCCTATGAACCACAATCTTTACGCCGCTGTAACAGAATATTTTACAAAAGCAATTCCCGATGCCAAAACTGAATTGAAATATGGAAATCCGTTTCAATTACTTGTGGCTGTGCGGCTTTCGGCTCAATGCACCGACAAGAGGGTAAATATGGTAACTCCTGCGCTGTTTGAGCGTTTCCCAGATGCCGAATCGTTGGCAAAGGCTGATTTTGACGAGGTAATAAAATACACTAAATCAATATCTTATCCCAACTCAAAAACCCGCGACATAATTGCTGCGGCGCAGATGATTGTAGAAAAATTCGGAGGCTCTTTGCCCACAACGGTAGAAGAACTTGAAACTCTGCCCGGAGTAGGAAGAAAAACTGCAAATGTGGTAGCGTCGGTGCTTTACGGAGCAGAAGTGATGCCGGTAGACACCCACGTGTTCAGAGTGGCGGCACGGATTGGTCTCACCAAAAACGCCAAAAACCCTCTCCAAGCCGAAAAACAACTCGAAGAGGGTTTTGACAAAAACGTTATAGGTCGCGCCCATCACTGGCTAATTCTTCACGGGCGGTATGTGTGCACGGCACACAAGCCCAAATGTGGCGAATGCGGCATCAGCAATATCTGCAAATCATTCGGGCTTAACCTTTCTAAGGTTGACAAGCCAACGAACAAATGAAACCACCACGTAGGCGAATATGATAAGCGGAACCGCTATCCATTGCAAAACAATGAGAGATATCACTGCAAAGATTAAAAAGTTGTAAACCAGACGGTTGTCTCTGTATTTGTAACTCTTCATCTTGAGCGAGAACATTGGCAGGTTGGTTACCATCAGCAGCGAGAAAAATATGCACATAGGAAGCAACAGTTTTATACTGCCAAATGCGAACACCTGTATGCCTATAAGAGCCATAGTGGCTTTAAAAGGAAAATCAGCGTTGAAGAGAGCATGTGCCACAGTGTAGATCCAAAAATCTTCAGGCACCATGGCGTCGATCAGCGGAATAGATGCCACCAAAAGTGCGCAAGCCGGAGTGGGAAGTCCCTTAAAACCATAAGTCTGTTCAGGGTCGATATTAAATTTGGCAAGGCGTAGCACGCTGCAAATTACTATAAAACAAGAGCATACGAGAATAAAAATCTGCGAACTATCAAGAGTCCAAAAAGCACCGTTAACCCTAAGAGCCTGTCGCATAAGGCCGAACATAATAGCCGTGGGCGCAACTCCGAAACTGATAGCATCCGACAATGAATCAAGTTGTTTGCCAAGTTCGCTCTGAGCATGGAGCAATCGTGCCACAAATCCGTCGCAAAAATCGCAGACACTTGCAAAAAGTATTAAATAGGAAGCATAAACAAGGCCTTTGTCGCCACTAAGAGCCATAAATGTGGCTAATGTTCCGCAAAGAGCGCTTGTGCATGTTATCATGCTGGGCAAAAATTTCAATTTTGAGGTTATTCTCGACATTGTTTTATGGTTGTGTAAATTTAACTTTTCAAGTTGCAAATATAAGACCATTTTCCGAAAGGATTGTCACAATTTTTTTACTATTTTTGTAAAAAAATTGATAGAGTTGGATATGAAACCAAAAACATATAGTTTAATTATATCATTATCAGCGATTTTTGCCATTAATGCAGTTTCGGCGCAAGTGGTAAAATACGGCAACGATTTTTTAAACACTGGCACCTGCGGTCGTGAGCAGTCGCTTGGCGGATGCTCGGTGGCGTCTACCTCGGGAGCGGCGGCAGGATATTGGAACCCAGCCAACCTTTCTGCGCCAAAAGGCTACAAAACAGACATTTGCGCCACTCACAGCTATTTTTTCGGAGGACTGGCTCAATACGATTTTGCGGCGGCAAGCTATCAGGCCGACTCGCTCACATCGGTAGGAATGTCGTTTCTTAGGCTCGGTGTCGACGATATTCAAAACACCATCTATCTGTTCGACCAAAACGGCGAACCAGATTTTTCGCGCATAACATATTTTTCCACAGCCGATTACGCACTGTTTTTCTCTGTGGGACGGCGGCTGCGCTTTCTGCCAGATTTTTCGGTGGGCGGAAATGTGAAACTCATCTACCGCATGGAAGGTTCGTTTGCCCGGGCTTACGGATTCGGCATCGACCTTGCCGCCACGTACCGAAAGCGGAATTTTGCCGCAGGAATTGTCTTGCGCGACGCCACCACCACTTTCGACGTGTGGAACATCAACAAAGAAAAATTCGACAGCACCTATCTTGCCACCGGCAACACCATTCCCGAAAACAGCGTGGAGCAGACCGCACCGTCGCTTTTATGGTCGGCGGCATACACTCTGCACCTCGGACGCTTTGCGTTTATGGGCGAAATTGGTTCGGAAATTACATTCGATGGAAAGCGCAACTATCTTATTCGCAGCGATTTTGCCTGCGTTAATCCTTGCGCTGGGTTAGAAGTTTCTTTTATGGATATGGCGTTTGTGCGTTTTGGCATATCCGACTTTATGAAAAACAATCACTTATATATCTCACGCACATACAGTTATGTACCCTCGTTGGGTGCGGGCATAAAGGTTTCGCGGTTTTCGTTCGACTACGCCTTTATGGACGCAAGCACCAACAGTTACGAGTACAGAACCAATGTTTTTACCCTTGGGGCAAGGTTTTAAAACTCCTCAGGATATTCGCCGGCTTTGGTAAGGTCGGCAAATTTCTGAACCACAATGGGGCGGTCTTCCTTGTAGGTAACGCCAAACCATTTGGCATTGCAGGTGAGCACTTTGCAAGTTACAGTGCCGCTCTTGATAAGTCCGTCAACCACTGTGGGAATCAGAAATTCGGCTTTGGGTTTCGAGATATTATCTTTCAAGAATGTTGCAAAATCGCGTTGCAAATATCCGAAAAACGATGGCATAAAGCCCCAGAAATTCATC
>JAGCYI010000123.1 GCA_017960885.1 Bacteroidales bacterium | reverse complement strand
GGGCGGCGTAATGACCAAACTTATCGAAAGCAACACCACAATCCCCTGCAAGAAGTCAGAGGTATTCACCACCGCTGTCGACAACCAGCCTTCGGTTGAAATCCACGTACTTCAGGGCGAGCGTCCTATGGCTAAGGACAACAAGACCCTCGGCAAATTCCACCTCGACGGCTTACCACCGGCAATGCGTGGCGTTCCTCAAATCGAAGTTTCGTTCGACATCGACGCCAACGGTATCCTCAACGTAACTGCCAAAGACAAAGCCACCGGCAAGGAGCAGAAAATCCGTATCGAGGCTTCTTCGGGACTTTCTCAGGACGAAATCGAGCGTATGCGCAACGAGGCAAAGGCCAACGAAGCAGCCGACAAGGCAGAAAAAGAGCGCATCGACAAACTCAACCAAGCCGACTCGCTTATCTTCCAAACCGAAAAGGCTCTCAAAGAATACGGCGACAAGATTCCTGCTGAGAAGAAGGCTCCGATCGAGGAGGCTCTCAAAGAGTTGAAAGATGCTCATCAAAAACAAGACATTGCAGCCATCGACGCAGCATCAGCAAAACTCAACACTGTGTTCCAAGCAGCAAGCCAAGACCTCTACAACGCAGGTGCAGGACAACCTGGAGCAGGCGCACAAGGTCCTCAGCCTGGTCCTCAGCAAAACACCCAGCAGTCGACCAACAACAACGGCGGCAACGATGTAACCGATGTTGATTATGAGGAAGTGAAATAGATAAAATAGGACTATAATATAAGGTGTAATCTTTACAAAGGTTACACCTTTTTTAATAATACAAACTATTAATTCAAACTATTAATACACTTATGATACCTTTTGAAATAATAATAGATGACACACTATTGGGGGATTTAATTCCGACCACCTCATTAGAACCAATATCCAATAAATCAGTTCTAAGCATTGCTAATGATTATGAAGATAAAAATTGGCGCTACAAAAAATTTAATAACTTTATATGGAACAACATAAGTGAAGATGCTTTGACAAAAGAAGAGAGAGATTCATTAATAGAATGTCCTGATTCAGTATTAGACAAAGCTGCTTCGCGGCTTAGAATTATTCAAAACAAAAAAGGTGATGATGAAAAAACAGGCGGTGAAATAGCGGAAATTCTACTTTACGGTATAATGCACCATTATTATAATGCGTTATCTGTTGTACCGAAAATATTTTATAAACAAAATAAAAATGATTATGCAAAAGGTGCAGACAGTGTTCATATCATTGTTGAAGATGGCGATAACATTTCATTATGGTTAGGAGAAGCCAAATTTTATAATAGTATAGCCGATGGACGATTAGATGTAGTTATTAATTCTGTTTATGAAACCATATCTACTGAAAAAATCAAAAAAGAAAATGCCATTATTACAGGATTGTCGGAATTTGACAAATATGATATAAGTGAAACAGCAAAACGTAAAATACAAGAACTGCTTAATGAAGACACTTCAATTGATAAAATAAAACCAATACTCCACATTCCGATAGTTTTATTATATGAGTGTAAAATTACAGCAAAATCTACTGAACTCTCAGAAGATTATAAAAAGATGATAATTGCAATGCAAAAAGAACGTGCACTATCATATTTTGCAAAACAAATTGATAAATGTACTGACATTGCCAAATACTCAGAAATCAAATTTCATTTGATTTTATTTCCGGTTCCTGATAAAGAAATAGTTGTTGATAAATTTATTAAACGAGCAAAAGAATATAGAGATGAATAACGAAGACTACATCTTTGAGCAATGTAAAAAAATCAATACTCAGCTTCTTGAAAACCAAGAGGAAGTGGCACGTGATACTGTTATCAAGTTGTTAGATTATCATAAACAACATAATATAACATATTCTCCCCTTGTTAATCATTTAATAAGGGAAGTAGGGTTGTTCCCATATATGAAAGATTCGCTTTTCTGGGAAGATGAATTGGTTTATGATTTATTTAAAACCAATGTAGGTAACGAAGAAAAAACATTACATAGAGCGCAGTCTAAACTCTTAAAAAAACTGTTAACCGGAGAAAATATTGCAGTAAGTGCGCCAACAAGTTTTGGTAAAAGTTTCGTGATAGATGCTTTTATCGCAATTAAACAACCCCATAATGTAGTTATTATTGTTCCTACCATTGCCTTAATGGACGAAACAAGAAGAAGGCTTTTTAAAAAATTTGCGAATAAATATAGTATTATTACAACATTAGACACCACTTTGGGGAACAACAATATTTTTATCTTTCCGCAAGAAAGAGCCTTGATGTATGCGAAAGCGATTGATAGTATTGATATTTTAGTTATCGATGAATTTTATAAGTCAAGTGTTGAAGTTGATAAAGACAGAGCACCTGCACTAATCAAGTGTATAATGAATCTTGGGAAAAAAGCTAAACAAAAATACTATTTAGCTCCCAATATTGATAAATTGGAAGACAATCCTTTTACAGAAGGCATGTCTTTTGAAAAGATTGATTTCAAAACTGTTTTTTTGGAAATAAACAACTTATACCCACAAATAAAAAATGGAAAGGACAAAAGTGACATCCTTATTGATTACTACAAAAGAATAAATGGTAAATCTTTGATTTATGCTGGGACCTTTTCTGAGATTGATAATCTTAGGACATTGTTTTCGAGAAATGATATTTACAATAAAAATACAAAAATATTAAATTCTTTTGCTTCTTGGTTGGATAACAATTATGGGAAACTATGGTTTTTATCAGATTTGGTAAGAAAAGGAATCGGAATTCATCATGGCAAATTACATCGTTCTTTATCCCAAATACAAATACGTTTGTTTGAAGAACCAGAAGGTCTAAATACAATTATTTCCACATCTTCCATAATAGAAGGCGTGAATACCTCTGCGGAAAATGTTTTTATTTGGCGGAATAAAAATGGTCAAAAAAACTTGAATGATTTTACATATAGAAATATAATCGGAAGAGGAGGTAGAATGTTTTGTCATTTTATTGGCAAAATATATGTTTTGGATAAAACCCCTGAAACTGAAAACATTCAACTTTCTCTGCCATTACCTGACGATTTCATTTTAAGTGAATCTGATTTGGAGAATATTGAATTAACTCAAAATCAGAAAGACAAAATTATTGTTGATAATAATGAATTAAAAGCAAAGTTAGAAGACAGTTTTGATTCATTGCAATCAACTAAAATTAGTCAAATACAAACAATCATTTCTGAATTAGAAAAAAATAGAAAGAAATGGAATGGACTCAATTATATCAACTCGGTCAATCCAAATGATTGGGATTACTTGTTAAACAATTTTCTTTGGATGATGGGATGGGGTATAAATCGGAATCAAAAAGAACAAATACTGAATGCTATTAAAATTTGTTCTCGGAATTGGGAAAATCATATGTCTTTAATTTTGGATAATTTAAAGGACATTGATATGACAATCGATGATTATTTTGCATTTGAAAAAAAATTAACATTTGATATGTCAAGCTTTTTGTCTGATTTTAATATTATTCAAAAGCGCATCTTAAATATAAATGTCGATATAGAACCATTTATCACTAAGATACGCAATGCTTTTTTACCTTCCGCTGTGTTTCAATTAGAAGAGTTCGGATTACCACGAATGATTTCAAGAAAGCTACACGAGGCAAATATCATTAATTTTGAAGAAGAAAATTTATCTTCACAAAAAGCAATAGATATTTTAATTAAAAGAAAGACTTCCATTTATGGTTTACAGATATTTGATGAGTTTGATAAATATATTTTGGATTATTTTTATCAAGGGGTTCAGTTATAAATCAAAATTATTGATTACTTAGTAACAACAACAATAACACTCCCTTTTATTGTTTTTTAGATAAGAAAAAAAAGATAGGTTGAAAACGTCAGATTATAATGGAAAATATTAAGTTTTAACCGAAGTTCTTTTTTTTGACAAATAAAATAGCATATATGTAAAATTTTTTATCTTTGCTAAATAAAACATTACACGC
>JAGCYI010000122.1 GCA_017960885.1 Bacteroidales bacterium | reverse complement strand
GTCATTTTCGTAATAAACCCACGTGCCCGTCCTGTTGTTAAACAAATCAACCTTACCCACGCCAGTAATATTTTTGCTCAGGTCAAAACTCACCGCAGTCTTACCACATAGACAATTTAAGATTGGTTTGTCTATTAATATAATAATCAATAAAATGAGGTTCAATATTATTAGTCTTTTGTTCATTTATGGTTTTCCTTAACTGATTATTTTCCCCAAAGATAGGAATAAAATAGAGATTTGCAAAAACACGAATGGTTATTTTTTTATACCCCGCCGTATCACCAGGTTGCATTTTTTTTATCGAAAAATAATTATATTTGCAAATCAAACAATTGATTAAAACTACAAACAATGAAAGCACTGTTATCATTAATATTGATTCTGTGGGCTACACATTATGTGAATGCGCAGAAAGTAGAAATTGTAAACAAAACCGACAATAGCATCACCTTTGTGGTGGACAAAGATTTGCCAAAGCCTCAAAAAAGATTAGAACTAACTAATCTGAGTCAAGAAATGCGAAATCAATTTGGTGCAGTGGCAACAAGTTTTGACGATGAATTTCTTTTTCGCGAACGGAAAGACGTTATGTTTCAGTTTTTTATTAACGCATATACCGACCACCGTTCTATTGTGCTTTCGCCCGACATTATATGGATTACCATTTGTCAGGGATTTGCACGATACGCCAACAAACACTCTGAACAACTCCGCCCGATGATTGTGGAGCACGAAGGAAAAAAGAAATTGGTTGTAGAGTTATTCGCAAAGACCTTGGATGAAGTGGATTGGAATATGGCTATTGATATGTTTACGGAGCAAATTCATCAAAACACCAAAAATGATATTGCCAAAACCATAACCGCCAATTTCTCTACTACGGGACAAACAGAGCGTATCTCATCGGAGATTACGCTGATGGACTGTGTAGAAAACTATTTCGATTACGAATTAGTGATAGCAACTTGCGGCATACCCACTGTTACTCTCACAGGTACGGCAGACGATTGGAGATTGGTGCTTGAAAAAACAAAGCAACTATCGCAATACGGCCTTGAAAAGTGGGTAAAAAAACTGACTCCTATTCTTTCAGAATTTATCAAAGCCGCAGAGGGCAACCCTAACAGATATTTTTGGCGATGTATGGTAAACCACATTCCTGTTACAAAACTCAACAGTCCGGGCTGCAACCCTCACGGCGACCCACCAGACTATATTGATGGTTGGTTTTTGAAATTCTTCCCTGACGAAAACGGTAAAACATTGAGCACGATAAAATGGACATCGAACTCAGAATCAAGCCAAGTATATGTACCGTTTAACTGCATCATCAAAAACAGCGATGGCACAGTGGAAAGCGAATTTCCAATGGAATTTGTAGCCGGCATTGTAGGAATAGCAATAGATTCAGAAACAGGCACTTTAACCCCACGCATTGGATGGATAGTAAGAAAGGAACGACAAGAAGAGGATTTTATGCTACAAGATTTTGAAAATGAATAGGATAAAAAAAATCAACAATTCGTGTTAAAAAAAACAATTCGTGTTTACACAGTCTTTAAATCCTTTTTATTCAAGCACATAGCCGGCAAGAACAGCACCACGCCTACCAACGACATCACCAATCCGCCGATGGTGCCCACCGCCATTGGAAACCAGAAACTCTCCGCTTCGGTGCCAACGATGAAGGGAATGAAGCCAAGAACCGTGGAGAGCACCGTAAGCATTATGGGAGTGATTTTTACGTTGAACGCCTTGAAATATGCACGTGCCTTGGGCAAGCGTTTGCGGCGTTTTTGAAATTCGTTAACGATGTAGATGCTGGCGTTGACCGTGATGCCGCACAAAAGCACCATAGCCGCAAAACCGCCAATATCAAACTTAACCGAAAAGAGATAAAACGCTAAAAATAATCCGATGTACGAAACCGGAATTACACCGATAATAATAAACGGATACTTGATAGAATTGAACAACACCGACGTAACAAACACTATCACAGCCAATACAAAGGCTAAAAGCACATAATGATTAGCACCGTCGCTACCCCACCAGTAATAATTTCGGTCGAAATTGATCGAATAGCCCACAGGCAGACGTTGCTTAAAAATAGAGTCCGCCTCGGCAGAAACCTTTTCGCCCATCACCGACGAACCGATGTACTCGTATTGCAGACAGAGTTGGTACTGCTGATTTTGTTTCACAATCTTGTCGGCGGCCTGCTCCTTTCGAATGTCGCAGAGTTCAGAAAGTTTATAATGATTGCCGGCGATTTCCACGGGATGATTTAGCAGCCACCAGATGTTGTAATGTTCCGATTGTGAAGTGTACATTACAATATCTTCAAGCACGTCGCCATTCCACACCGTGGCGCAACGCTGGTCGTTGACAAAGGTCTGGGTAAGAATCCAAAAGAGATAATCTGCAGAAATATTCTGTCGTGCCATCACTTCGAGTTTTGGCACAAGGTGATATTCTTGATAGTCGCTTTTGTAATACTGCTGGGTGGCGTTGATATTCACCTCCTTGATACGCTTGAATGTAAGTAAGTGATTTTTAACACTATCAGCCAATTGCAAAAGACGGTCGTAATTGTAACCAGACATATTAAGAGTGTAGGAACCATTAGATTCTCTCACAGAGTTAGAAAAACCTTGGTCTTGAAGTCCGTAGACGCTCCAACTGCCTCCACCAAGTTGAAGACCTTTGCTTATAATGTTGGATTTCAGCGTATAAGGAAATGCGCCATGCTCAACATCTCGGTTGAAACGTATCTGAATAGAGCCGTTCATAGCCTGAACCGACGACTCAAACTGCCGAATCTCTTTAAATCCGCTTAGATAACTCTCCATCTTGCGAATCAGCACGTCCATCTGATTAAAGGTGGTTCCGTATGGCAATGTGGCATAAACGTAAAGCACCACCTCGTTGTCCGACTGCCAATAGTTGCCGTCCATCACCTTTTCGGCAAAAAGACGGAGAGTTCCTCCAAATATCACATCGGTGTAAGGACGGAGCGTTTCGTTATAAAATTTTGATCCAAACACCTTGTTATATGCCTGTGCTAAAAAACTATCACTATCAATCTCTTTGGGCATTAAGAAAAGCGGAATTCCAAACGAGAGAATAAGCACCGCAAAAGTGACGATCTTCTTTCTTACTAATACACCTACCACTTTTCTATAAACATTACTACTAGCAACAGCGAATTTCAACCTCCAACGGTTCATTTTTTTTAACTTACTGGCTTTTTGTAACGACAAAACAGCAGGCACAAACCACAAGGCAACAAATACTGACACACACAAATTGACAATCATCACCACTGAAAAATCATAGAGCGAAAGTTTGATTTTATCGTCTAAGAAAAACACGATTGAAAGTGCGCCGATAGTGGTAAGCGTGGCAGCAGAAATAGGCAGAATAGCTGTGAGATTATGCTCCCGCCGCCAATGGTCTGCCATAATAATGGTGTTGTCGATAATAAGGTTCAACGAAATGGTGATACCGGCGAGCGAATACAGCTGCAACTCCACATCCAGAAGATAATAAACCAAGCAGGCGATAGCCAAATTAACTATCAGACTGAGCGTTACCATCAAAACCTGACGAAAACTGAACGAAGTGAAATAGATAAACAACAAAAGAATGGCAACCGTAAGAGCCGAGCGGAAATATATCTTGTCGAGTTCGTCGGTGATGCGCTCGGTGGCGTCGTAAGTGAGGTTAAGTTCGTAACTTTGAGGGAGTTTCTGTTTCAAGAGTTTTATTTTTTCCACAACCTTTTTCTGCAACTCAATCTGATTGGCTTGTTCGGTGGCGTAAAGGTATAAGTATATGGAATTCAAGCCATTGATACGGCGTACATAATAAGGGTCGGCATCGGTGTAGGTCATCTTAACAAGGCGGTCGAGACGCACAAGTCCCGAATCGGGCAGCGGTATATATATGTCGCTCAGCACAAAAGATGTGTCGGTAATGCCGGTTGAGATGGTATATTTGCCGATGTTTTTCTTGGTGCGGTAATCCGACACTGCAGTTTGAATATCCCTTTCGGATATGCCCAAACGCTGCAAAAGTTCCGAATCGTATTCAAGTTTGCGGACTTTGCGCTGAGCACCAGTAATCTCCACTTTTGAAATCTCGTTAAACTCCGCCAAACCAGGCTGGAAAACTTGTTCGGCACGCTGAAGGATTTCGGAAGGAGATTCCAACGCATTGATAGTGTACGACATAAAAGGACCTTGCGAATCGTCGGTGGCGCTCTGCACCGAAATAGAAGGATAACTTACACCCTGCGGAAAGTCGCCCCAAACCTGACGCACAAGCGTGGAAACCTCAAAACGTGCAGCGTCGATATCAGTGTGCTTGTCGAGACGGAGGGTGATACTTCCAGAGCCATTTTCCGAAACCGACTCTATGTCCTCAACGCCCGACATACGTGCAAACATCGCCTCCAAACGGCTTGTTACCTCAGTTTCAACCACTTTTGAGGTTGCTCCGTTCATATAGTACGACACCGAAATCACTGGCATTTTTTCGCTTGGCTGCAACTTCAACGGCAGAAACGGCACAAACGCCAAGCCAATGAGCGACAGACAGATAGCCGAAACAATTACGGTAAAGGGCGATATGTGCTTGCGAATTTTCATTATCTGATGTTGTTAAAATCAAACTCTTCGGAAAGAGATATGTTTTTAGAAAAATCGTAAAGCGTTTGTTTGCGAAGACTATAATAGCACAACCAATATTGATACATGCTTGATACATAGCTGTCTAAGGCAGTTTGCAATCTCTGTTGCGAGGAAGAAAGAGCGGTAATATCTATTGTGCCATTTTGAAAACGTTTAACATTCTCATTGTAAACCTCCTGGGCTATACGCTGCGACTCCTGCGCACTGAGCAAAAGAAAATATCTTGATTTCAATTCATTGATTGTAACAACAAGGTTTTGTTCAAGTTCCTGCATATTCTGCTCTTGGTCGATGAGCGCAATATTCAGATTGTTTTCGGCGCGATTCCGCTGTCCCTTGCGAACACCCCAGTCTAAAAGAGGAATCATAAGCGATACAGACACCACATCACGGCGAAGAGGGTCTACGTATGCGTCTTCTAATGTTTCAGCCTGCTGGTTGAAACCCACACTCGCATTAACACTTGCTGTAAAACGGTTTTGTTTTTTCACCATGTCAAGTTCCTGCTCTGCCTCTGTTACAGATTGAAGCTTTTCTAAAATAAGGTAGCTGTTTTGGTTCATAAGATCCAAAGCTTTTTGAACATCTACCTCAAACTCTTCAGGATTGTCGGGCAAAACAAGCTCAATTTCAGCATTTTTGTCGATGCCCAGAAACATGGCGAGACTCAACGACGCTTTTTTAATTTCTACTTCTGCCTCGTAAACACTATTTTTGGCAGTGATAACGTCTAACTCCAAATTTCTAAGGTCGTTTTTGGTGATAGATGCGATATTAAATTTGAGAAGTCCCATTGAATAAAGAGTGTCGCATCTTTCTACCTGATCCTTAGCGTTTTTAAGTTTGTATTGAGCCTGTGCAAGATTAAAAAAATAGGTCAAAGCGGTGGTGGCAATCTGTTCGGCGTTGTAGAGATATTGTAGTTTCGCCTTTTCAAACTTGATAGGCTCTATCTTCTTCTCCCACTTATACTTATTGTAACCAAACATAGTATGCGCATATCCTACGCTCAAAGGCACGGCGTTAAACTGGTTGTAGGTGCTGGCGCCGAAATAGCGGAGATAATCGAGACTTGTGGTGATGGTAAATGTGCCGCCAATGGGAGTGAAATTTTGCGAAAGAGTAAGACTGCCATTCGCAGAATATGATTTTTGCTGACGATAAACATCCATATCGCTCTCCGAATCATAACGAGAAATCAACTGCCTATTGTAAGCCACAGGAGTGAGATTCAACGACAACGACGGCAAACGGTCTGCCTTGTAATTGCGAAACTGCCAATAACTTGCAAGGTACATATTCTTATATTTGAATGCCGTGAGCGAACTATCCTGAGCAATGGCAATAACGTCATCAAGCGTATAAACATGCTGAGCCACAGCATACTGCGACAAAATAAGAAACAATATCAATAATCTACTTTTCATAACTCTTTTGTTTAACTAAAACAATATAAATCAATGGCATAACAAACAAGCTCACAAATGTTCCAATAACCATTGTTGCAATCATAGCCACAGCAAGCGGACGTTGAAGTTCGGAGCCCATATCAGATGTGAACAAAATCGGCAGAGCCGCGCCGATGGTGGTGAGCGAGGTCATTACTATAGCCCTGAGCCTGCGCTGTCCCGCTGTGTGAACGGCATCGAGAACCGACATTCCTTGCTTGCGCAACTCGTTGATAGTGTCCAATTTAAGAATAGAGTCGTTGACAATGATACCGCACGAAACTATAATGCCTATGCCCGACATCAAATTGAGCGAACATCCGCTAAGCCACAGAACCACAAGGGCAAAGCACACGTCGATAGGAATCTCAACCATCACAATCAAAGGTTGTAAAAAACTCTCAAACTGAGCGCACATAATAAAGTACATCAGCATTATCGAAATCAAAAGAATCACCGCCAACTGCTTGATCATAGCCTTGTTGCCATAAAAAGCACCCGAAAAATCCACATTCCAACGGCTATCCTCCTGCACAATTTTGCGGATTTCAGCGCAAAGCTTTTCGGCATCCTCCACATCATAGAAATATATCGGCACATAACGACCGTTTTTGCCAGCCGTAACAGTTTTAAGTTCCTGGGCAGTAGTTAGTTTTACAAGGCGTCGGATAGGAATATAGGTATAAGATGGCGTAGATTGGGTTTTGTCGACAAGAGTAATGGAATTATTTTCTATGAATTTTTCCACAGAATTGTCGCCGCCTTTGATAATCACCGGCATATATTGGTTGTAAGAGTGCAATTCTGTAACTTGCTCGCCTGCAACTACATCGGTAATAAGACTTTGGAGCGACGAAAGCGATACGCCATAGAGCTGCAACGCCTGACGGTCGATCAAAAGAACTTTTTGCGGCACAAATGCAAGATTCGAAGAATGTGATTCAGAAACGCCGTTTTTAATTTTGGATTCTATATCCTTGATTTCGTCGGCGGAGGCTGCGTATCCGCGTTCGGAAAGCTGCGCCACAATGTCAGCCTCGGCAGTTTCAAAGAGTTTTTCAAAGATTGTTACCGGCGGCGAAAACTTTACAGAAGCATTAGGATAATTGTGGTTGAGCCATTGACGAACACGGTCTACAAGGGGTGCGATGCTGTCGGGCGAAGAGGTTTTCCAATATAGTTCCGATTCGGTTTTAGATAGTTGATTGGCTTGGTCTACCACATAATCCTGAACGCCTACATAAGCCGTGTACTCGGTAGGAATATCCTTTACAGCATTGAGCAGCAGTTCGGTACGGCGGCGGTTTTCTTCAATATTTATATCGTCGTTCCACTCGATATTTGCCACCTGCTCGGTGTAGTCGATTTCGGGCATCTTGCTCTTGTCTATAACGCTGAACATCAGCCAACAAATCGGCAAAGTGAGCAAAACTGCCAACACAACGGAATTTTTATGATTGAGGATAAAGACAAACACCTTGCCGTATCCCGACGAAATAGTTTGGATATGACCCTTGTGTTCATAACCTTTTTTAGCCACCGACTTAGCCGAAAACACACGGTAGACCACCGGCAGAAGCACAATTCCCACCACATACGACACAGCCAAACCGGCAGTGATAGCAAACGCCTGATCGCTGAAAATTGCACCCGCCATACCATCTATGAAAACCAGCGGCACAAACACCGCCACAGTGGTGAGCGACGAACTCAAAAGCGGAGTTATCAACTCCTTAGTAGCACCCACGCACGAGGCACGCAGAGTGCGACCACGTTGTTGCCATTGCGTAATGTTTTCGCAGACTATCAGCGAGTTGTCTATCATCATACCCACCACAAGTATCAATCCCGAAAGCGATACGATATTCATACTCCGTCCGAAGATGTAAAACGGTATAAATGTGATAATTACCGAGGTAATCATACTAATGCCAATCACCATCGACGACCGTAATCCGCCCATAAACATCACCGCAACAAAAATGATGAGAATAAAGCCGATAATCAGATTTTGTTTAAGGTTTGAAATTGTATAATCGAGCAATTCGGTTTGATTGCGGCTGATTTCAAAATCAAGATTAGGAAATTGAACCGAAAACTGCGAAACAATTTCCTCGATACGTCCGCGCATAGCGTCCAAACCTTCGTCAGACTGTTTGATAACAGCCAATGTAACAACACGTTTACCACCCGAAAGCGACATTCCCTGCTCTTTGAGCGTGGAGGTTTCTATCTTGCAAACATCCTTTAATTGAATAATACGCTCGCCCGACTTGATAAATATGTTTTCAACATCGTTGACACCAGTAAGAAGAGTAGCCACCTTGATGGTATACTCATAAATTCCGTCTTTTACACGCAAACTTCCAGCCTCTCGGTTGTTGGTTTGTAGAGCCGAAGTAATATCCTGAATTTCAAGACCATAAACTCGCATCTTGTTCATATCTGGCGTAACCATAATGCACTGCGACGGCACGCCGGTCATATCAGCCATAGCCACCTCGGGAAGCTGCTCCACACGTCGGCGGATAATGTTTTCAACAGCCTGACACATCTGCAAAAACTGTCCATTGTCGCCGTTATCATCTTTAAGCGAGATATTTAGATAAAACACAGGAATGTCGGTGGCGCTCGCCTTGATAGCCTTTGGACGCTTGATAGATGGCGGAAGGTTGTTCATTGCAGCGTCGATTTTTTCATTGACCTCGATATAGGCGTAATCGGTATTAGTGCCGAACTTAAACTTCAGTGTAATAATGCCGATACCGTCGCGAACCTGGCTTGTAATCTCATCTAAGCCGTTGACTTGCAGCATATTGTTTCGCAATGGCGACACCACAGTATTTTCCAACTCCGCCGACGACATATCCGCATCGGACGCCTGAATGGTAATCTGCGGAATGGCGATGTCGGGCAAAAGTGACACAGGCAGAGTTTTGTACATCACCGCGCCTATAATCACAAACGCCAAAAATGCCATTATCACCGCTATGGGACGCCTTACTAAAAAATCCACGTGAATAAGGTTTAAAAATTACACAACATATTTATACTCAATAAATTATCTCGCTACGGTCGGCAAGGTAGGTATTACCCGAAACCACCACAGAATCGCCCTCATTGATACCAGAAACAATGGCAATGTCGGTGCTGTTTTCGATGGACGTTTCCACATAGCACCAGTGCGCTAAATGGTCTTTGGCTGTAAACACCACAGGACGGTTAGAACGCATCACCACCGCGCTTTTTGGCACAGAGATATACTCGCCCGCATTCTGACTAATTTTAACGCTAACATTCATACCCTCAAATAGTTGCGACGGCTTGTCAATCTTTGCCTTCACCCTCACCATACCGTTGGTCTCCACAAAGGGGTTGATTTCCACTACCTGACCGCTCCAAGATTTTCCGGGTATCGAAAATACTGAGATTTCCACTTTTGAACCTGTCTTTACAAACGAAAGTTCGTTCTCAATAATTGTAAAGTCCACAGTCATAGAGTTTTGATCGATGATACGGCAAAACGGTTTCGACTGCTGGGCAAGATTTCCAGATTTTTCGGTAAGATTGGCGACAACCCCACTGAAAGGAGCTTTCAAAAGGGTATGCTCATATTCGTATTTTGCTGAGTTGTAAGCCGCAAGCGATTTGAGATAACCGCTTTTTATCTCGGCTAAATGCTTCACATAGTCGGGAATATCTGGGTCGTCGGGATTGTACCCCTGCCCTATCAGAGCCTCCTTCATTTGAAGTTTAGCCTGTTCGAGATCAGCCTCCGACGATTCCAACTGATTTTTTGTTTTAAAAGCTTGCAACTTTGCCACCACCGCACCCGCCTGAATCTGACGTCCATTTGCAGTGTTAATATCTGATATAGTGCCGTTTACCTCCCAATAGAGATCCACACTGCGACCAGCGGAAATTTTGCCGTTGCTCACAAGTTCCTGCCTGAACTGCGACTTTGTAGCCACCGTGGTTGTAACCTGCTGACGGTCTTCCACAAGGATATTCTGCTGACGCTCCTCGTTCTCGCCGCCGCTCTTGCCGCAACTAATTGCCACAAACGGCAAACTCATTATTAACCAGTATTTTACACTCATAAATTTCATATTTGTTTATGTGGTAAAATTATGTAAATCATTTATTAATTTATTATAATCAATATTAAGTTAATATTAAATGTTAAATTATTTATAACTCGTTAACCAATCACAACCATTAGACACCATAATTACAAAAATATTACAGGGGAAATGGAAAATTTTGTTCCTATCACAAAATATCAGACATATCATACTCAACAAGCAACCCTTGCGGTTCTTCGGTAAGACCTATAAGCCTCTTGCGTTCAATATCGTATGTAATAAAAAGCAAACGCTCCTTGACAAGCAATTTAAGGACAGGCTCACCATCCCAACTGTACAACAGAATGGTATTGCCTGAAAACTTACCAGCATCCTTGTAAATATTGTCAGAATACAAAAAAATTGCGTATTTGTCAGACGATGTGGCTGCTAAAACATTAATTCTCTGCTCATAGTCGGGCATCACCAAATCTTCCCATATCTTGCCAATTGTTAAAGTGGAATAAAAATAATATTTGTCGGCATACAACGAATCATCAATTATCCTACCGAATCCATAATACGGAAAAGAATTCACACCCCAAGCATATTTTGATTTGTCAGGAGAAACAGCGACTTTGGTATTCAAATATATAGAATACTTATTAACAGCATTCATCTCTGAAATAATACCATCGGGAGGCATCGGCAATGAAGAATAAACCATTTTACCATTGCCTCTTAAACGAATAAAAGAAGTATGTCCATACGACGGTAATTCGAGAAACTTACCACAACCAAAAGGGTAATGATGAGCAAAACTACTATCTAAATAAGGAATATTGATAAAAGCCAACGAATCGGAAATGATATCTACTCCAATCATTCGTCGGTGATTGACATCATCAATCAAAATAGAGCCGTCCTGATTCATAATGTTAAAATAACCAACCACCTCAAAAGGTCCGTTTCCTTCGGGAATCCCTTTTAAGACTTTTGTCTGATCAATTGATAATAATTTGAGATGGGCATCGAAATCTCTGTCATCAAACACATACCAATTGTTGTATCTGAATACTGTATATGGTTTTAAAATATCAAATTTTTCTAAATCCAATGTAAAGCAAGACGTTATCTCACGAGATTTAGAAAAATGTTCAGGAGGAAACTGCGGCAAGTTGGATTCACCACAAGCCAAAAGAAACAATGAAGATATTATTAAAAATCGTTTCATAATAATTTATGTTTAAAGCATTTACAATTTAATTTCATCCAAATCTAAATAACCGAATTGGATTGTATCAATAAATGATAAATACAAACGGTTTTTGGTTTCATCATACGACAATCTAAAAGTAGAATATCCTAAATCCAAAGTGGCAACATAGTCACCATTTTTATTAAAAACCTGACAAAGATGTGCTTGGGTATAATCTGTCCAATTGTCTCCGTTGTATAAAGCAAGGAGATAATCATTTGTAAAACAACAATCTGAAAAAGTATATAAACCTGTGGTCTCAAAATCGGGTCCATAGATATTACATTGCAGATTACCATCAAAATCAACAATACTTACCATATCATAATGCGTATTACATTCTGCCACAAGTCTATGCTTTTCAGATGCTGCAAATGTAAACTTTTGTTTATCAACACGAGGGGCAAAATCAAAGATTTTAGTTTCGCCTGTAAGCATATTAAAAATGCCAATTGTTTGATAAAAAGTGTTTACGCTTGTAGGTACTGTAATTTGAGCAATAGAAAAAGTGTCATTAACATAATGAAAGTCGGTCGGAATAGTTTTTTCAATAAAATTGCACTTGATGAAAGGAGTGTAAGTAGAATCGTTTACCAAACTATCCAAATTGTAACTCCGCATCTGATACGAGCCAAAATCACTCACAAACATTCCGCCTTGATGATTGTCAATAGCCTTTCCGATACTTACGTACTCAAAAGGTCCTTGACCCCATCGGCCTGTGGAACGAAGGAAATGATAATCTTCTTTATCAAAAACAAAAATCATATCATCATAAGACTTATGATCAATAGCCACAAGATAATTCTCTAAATTGCACAAAATTGAAGCATTATGCAACACCACATCCCCAAAATCAATCTCGTGAATTTTGTCCTTTACATTAATCACATTGTCGCGGGAACTCTGATATTTTTCCGTGCTATTGGTAGATGCGCATCCGCAAACCATCAAGACAAGAGCCACAACCCCAAAAAATAATTTCTTCATATTCAATAATTTAATATTAAACATTTTATTAATTCCACCCATTAGACAACCATTTACAAAAAATATTACAGGGAAAAATAAAAAAAAATAATTATCATTCTAACGTATTGGTGTTCAGGGTGTTTTCTATATCAATCACCTTGCGACGCATCTCGTCGGTGGCAGAGGATTCGGTTTTGAGGGGCTTGGAGGTTATGATTTGATACTCATAGCGCCGCTGCTGATGGTGAGACGCTACCCAATCGGGGTCTGAATAAAGCAAATATAGCAAATAGTGCGGATAGAGGCGGTTTGGCAAACGATAAACGGAGCGAAGATAATACTGCTCGGCGTCATCGAAACGGTGAAGAGCCTGAGAACATTCACCAAGAATATTCAAAATCATCGGGTCGCCAGAACGCTGTGAGCAAAGAGTCAGTATTTCAATGGCTTTGACGTAATCAGACTGTTTGAACAGGGCGTGACCGTATTCGTAAAGAAAACGACCGTTCCAACGCATTCCGTCAAAAATCTTAGAATACGAATCCGCCGCCTTGGCATATATTTTTGAAGTATAGAGGAAACGAGATTTGTCCCATTGGTGCATAAAATCAGCACGTTGCGAATAGAAAACAGAGCCGTAGTACATTGCACCCGACAAAACAACAGCCAGAATGCAAAAACCGACTTTGAACGCAACCTTCATCGGCCTTTTACCCCAAACGCATCCAATCAAAGCCAAAAGCAGAATTGCTATAAACGCAGGAATATGAGCGGGATACGAAGCAAAAGCAAAAACTGCGAACGACACCACCGCACCGCATAATCCATAACGGCGGCGGCGGTGACCAACCAACACAACCATAACAATCAATGCCGCCACTATCAGAAACAGAGGCAATCCGTGCTCGATAGCAAAATTAAAATACTCGTTGAAGGCATAATCAAGAATAGCGGCAACGTCCTCCTCGTGTCCCAAGTTGTTGATACCAAGTTCGTTGATTCTAGATTGAAAATAACGCTCCTGCGCTTCGGCGTATGCAGTGGTAAAATTGTCATTACCAGCCAAAGGCGCATCAGCAACCGCCAAGGCGGATATTTTCCAAAGGAAAACCCGCCCGAAGGCCGACTCGCTTTTTATTTTCCAAACACCTACCGCACAGAGCGTTAATAGTAATAAACTTAATGAAAGATATATAAAAATACGTTTGTTGAAACGGTAAAAAAACTTTTTGCAAACATCAGTGGAAAACCAAAACACATATCCCGACGACACTATGGCGGCAATCCATCCTGTGCGGCTCATAGTGGAAGGCAGCACCACAAGCATCACCGAAATCATAGCCAGCAACACACAGTAACGAATAACTATCAAATATTTAACAGGCTTGACAAGCAATGATTTACGACGATAAATCTGTGAAGTTTTGATAAAAAGATACAAAACCGCAGGCACTGCCATTGCGATATATCCGCCCAAAGGTCCGGGATTGTAAAACGTGCCTGTGAGACGGAAAATGCCGTGGTTGGAGAATCTGAACCCGTACAACTGCATCAAACCAAGCACAGCCTCCGCCGTTGCCGCTGCGCAGATGCTCCACAAAAACACCTCAATAGCCACTTTTCGTCTGACAAACAGCAGCATAGCCACCGCGCACACGGCAAACATTCCACGAAAAAAAAAGTTACGCCATTGGCTCACCTGCGGAATCTCGTCGGGCATACGCTCCGCACCAAAATTCAATAGCAGAAACCACAGTAAAACCGCAAACGTAACCAAACAAAAAGCACACTCAAATATTCTATTTTTCATATCGTTACAATATTTTTACCAAACAAAATCCACCCTCCCCACTATAAACTCCTCGGGCACAAGTCCCCACGAGCGCGAATCGGTTGAGTTCATACAATTGTCGCCGCACATAAAGTAAAGCCCCTGATGCATAACGTGATACTCCACAAGCGAATCTTTGGCAGTGTAATAATGTCCATCATCGCGGATAGAGAGG
>JAGCYI010000121.1 GCA_017960885.1 Bacteroidales bacterium | reverse complement strand
GAAGAATTATAGTGCAAAAAAAACGTGGCCGGAGGGGAAATTCCGACCACGAAAAAACAAAAAAAAATTAATTATGAATTCTAACCTTTTTACAAATAAGTCTTTAAGATATTGCTGCGAGATGTACTTCTAAGTTTGCGGATTGCTTTTTCGCGTATTTGACGAACACGCTCTCTGGTCAATCCAAATTTGTCGCCAATTTCTTCGAGACTCATTTCTGGAACGCGGATACCGAACGAAAGTTTGAGAATAGTTCTCTCTCTTTCAGTGAGGGTAGACAGTGCGCGTTCGATTTCCTTGTTGAGCGATTCGCTCATAAGACCACTATCGGCCTTAACCGCGTCGGCATCGGCAAGCACGTCGATAAGGCTACCTTCTTCGCCTTGAACAAACGGAGCATCGATACTCGAGTGTTTACCCGAAAGCCTCATAGCATCTGCCACCTTCTCGGTGGGGAGGTCGAGCATTTGGCTAAGTTCTTCTACAGATGGTCTGCGCTGGTATTTCTGTTCAAATTCCGATACGGCCTTGTTGTACTTACTTAACGAACTTACCTGATTTAACGGCAGGCGCACGATACGTGACTGTTCGTTGATGGCTTGCATTATCGATTGACGGATCCACCATACAGCATAAGAGATGAACTTAAAACCACGCGTTTCGTCAAACTTCTCTGCAGCTTTAATTAATCCGAGGTTACCTTCATTAATAAGGTCGGGCAAGTTAAGTCCTTGATTTTGATACTGTTTTGCCACCGACACCACAAACCTCAAATTGGCTTTGGTAAGTTTCTCTATGGCTGATTGATCGCCACGCTTAATGCGCTGTGCAAGTTCAACTTCTTCTTCCACAGAGATTAACTCGTATTTGCCAATTTCTTGCAGATACTTGTCTAACGATGCGCTTTCGCGGTTGGTAATTGATTTGGTAATCTTTAACTGTCTCATACTCTTTTTTACTATATATCGAATTATTAAACGAAATAATGTTTCTTTTGTTACTGTTCAAACATATTTTTTTACTAAAAATATCAATACTTAACATTTTGGAAATCTTTGTGTTTCATTGTGTTTTATACTTGTTTATTTGTAATGTTTAATTGGTAAAATTCCATTCTAATTTTAAGTTTTGATTATTTTTTATTTTAAAAAAAATTTTTTTATCTGTGCCAATTTTTTTTTACATTTGCCACCAACATTTTATGCGGCTGTTGATGCCGTCTTTTTTGCAACAAAACAATTCAAAAATGTCAGACGAAATCAAGGACGAAAACAACAATAATTTGCCGGCAAGTGCCGATAAAGACGAACGTATAAGCGGAGGCGTTCAAAACCATTTGCAACTGAAATCTGTTTCAGGTATGTTTAAAAACTGGTTTATCGATTACGCCTCGTATGTTATTTTGGAACGTGCAGTGCCCGAAATCGACGATGGCTTGAAACCCGTTCAACGTCGTATCCTCCACGCTATGAAACGCTTAGACGACGGTCGTTTTAACAAAGTGGCTAATATAGTGGGTTTCACTATGCAGTATCACCCTCACGGCGATGCTTCTATTGGCGACGCTCTTGTACAACTTGGTCAAAAGGATTTGATGATTGAAACTCAGGGAAACTGGGGTAATATTCTCACTGGCGATAGCGCTGCTGCTCCCCGTTACATTGAGGCTCGTCTGTCAAAACTTGCATTAGATGTTGTGTTCAATCCTAAAACTACACAGTGGAAACTTTCTTACGACGGCCGCAACAAAGAGCCTATTACACTGCCTGTTAAGTTCCCGCTTTTGTTGGCTCAGGGCGTTGAGGGTATTGCTGTGGGACTTTCGTCTAAGATTCTTCCTCACAATTTCAACGAATTGATGGATGCGTCGATAGCTTATCTCAAAGATGAGCCTTTTGAACTCTATCCCGATTTTCCAACAGGAGGTTCTATCGATGTTTCAAAATACAATGATGGTGCCCGTGGCGGCAAACTGCGTGTTCGCGCAAAAATCGAAAAAATTGATAAACGCACTTTGGCTATCACCGAAATTCCATATAGCACTACTACTGAGAGTCTTATGGAATCAATTGTTTCGGCAAACGAAAAGGGAAAAATCAAGATTAAAAAAATTGAGGACAAAACTGCCGAGAATGTAGAAATCGTTCTCAACCTCAATCCCGATGTTTCGCCCGATGTTACAATTGATGCCCTTTACGCATTCACCGACTGCGAAATATCGCTTTCACCAAACTCGTGCGTGATTGTAGACCGCAAGCCTAAGTTTATGAACACGTCGGAAATTCTCCGACACTCTGTTGATAAAACTGTGGAGCTGCTTTCGCTCGAACTTCGTATCCTTCTTGGCGAACTTGCTGATAGTTGGCACGATGCGTCGCTCGAAAAAATCTTCATCGAAAACCATATCTACAACCTTATCGAAGATTGTGAAACTTGGGAGGCTATTGTTCAAACCATCGACAATGCTCTCGAACCTTTCAAACATCTGCTCAAAAAGCCTGTTACCATCGACGATATTACACGCCTTACCGAATTGAAAATCAAGCGTATTTCTAAATACGACGCTTTCAAGGCTGATAATTATATCAAGAGTCTCGAAAAGCAGATGGAAGAGGCTAAATACAAACTTGAACACATAATTGATTATGCTATTGAGTATTACACAGGCATAAAAAACAAATATGGCAAAGACCGCGTTCGTCGCACCGAAATCAAAAACTTCGACAACATTGTGGCAAAAGAGGTGGTTGTAGCCAACGAAAAACTCTACGTAAATTGGGACGACGGTTTTGCAGGTATGGGTCTCAAAAAAGACGAATTTATCTGCAACTGTTCTAACCTCGACGATGTTATTGTTTTCCATCGCAACGGAAAATACACTATATCAAAGATTTCCGACAAGTTCTTTATCGGCACCGATGCAATTTATGTCAATGTGTTCCGCAACAACGACGAACGCACTATCTACAACGTTATTTATCGCGATGGTGCAACGGGCATTGCATACGCTAAACGTTTCAATGTCAAAGGTATAACCCGTGATAAGGAGTATGATGTAACGCAGGGTTCAAAAATGAGCGAAGTGCTCTATTTTTCAGCAAATGCCAACGGCGAGGCTGAAACAGTCAAGATACTTCTCAAAGCCCGTGCAAAACTCAAAAAACGCTCTTGGGAATACGATTTTGGTACTCTCGGCGTTAAAAACCGCGCCTCTATGGGCAACATTATTACCAAGTATCCTATCCACAAAATTACAAAGGTTGGTTCGGGCGTAAGCACTCTCGGCGGACTTAAAATTTGGTTTGATACTTCGGTAATGCGTCTCAACACCGACGAGCGTGGCGATTATCTTGGCGAATTTGCCGGCGACGACCGCATTGTGGCAGTTACCAAAAACGGCTACTATCGTGTTACAGGTTTCGACCTCAGCACCCATTTCGACGACGATACAGTGCTTATCCGCAAGTTTAATCCCGAATCAACAGTTTCGCTTGCATACTTTGATGCCGACCTTGGTTTCGGTTATCTCAAACGCTTTAATTTTGAACTTTCAGAAAAAGAGCAGTTCTTACTTGGCGACAATACCGAAAGCAAACTTTACGATATCACCGACGATTATGCGCCCAACCTTATTGTAACATTCGGCGGCAAAAACGAGGGACGTCCTGCCGAAACTATTGATGCAGTTGAATTTATCGGCGTTAAGAGTTTCCGCGCACGTGGCAAACGTGTAAGCATTTACGAGGTGGCTGATATGAAATTTGAGCATAATCCCGATGCCGAACCTCCCGAGGAGCCCGAAACAACTCCCGACGGATCAACAGTTGAACTTATCGAAGGCAGCGGCGACGACCCCGATTTCGAGATAATCCGTCCCGGCGAAGAAGCACAGATATCATTTGATTTTGAATCATAACAAAATAACTCCAATAAAAAAAGACAACCCTTTGCGGGGTTGTCTTTGTTGGAGAAAAATAAAAAAACAAAAAAATATGATTCTGTGTTTTTGAAGTATCGGAACTGTTTTATTTTTGTTTTGTGATATACTTTTTGCTTGCCCATCCGGGAACAACAGCCTTGATTTTAAACATATTCTCCTGCTGTTCAAGGATGTTGAATTTAACGCCCTTGTTGAGGCTGCTTACAAGACGTTTGGTTTTCTTTTCGTCGCTGTAAAGCATTGCGTTGTCGGAGAGAAGTTCGCCATCGTAATCGCTGTCTGAATTGTCTTGCTCAACAAATTCTTTGTCGACCCAACCTGTAATTTCGCGCAAAATGTTGTACCATTCGCCGTCTTCGCCAACGATGTAAACAAATGTGCCGGCGGGAATCGGGCTTGATTTTAATGCTGCGTTGCTGCTTGGTTCGGTGCGGAAGTTGAGTTTTACAGTTACCTTGCCGAGAACGAGTGCCGATGCAGCCGATTCTTCCATAGCGTGAGCAAAAAGGTCGTTGATGCTGATGTTCTTTTTAGCGAGCACTTCGGTACGGAGGTCGTCGAGCGGGAATGCGGGACCCGGGTCGCATTTACGTCCGGGAGCTATTTCTTCGTGTCCAAGAATTTCTTTGATTGGGTAGGCATTGCAGAGTGCGGTGCAAATTTCTTTAACAGCTTGAATCTGAGCATCGGTATATTTGTACCAATAGTTCATTTTGGTAACGCTGTTGCGGTGTTTGCCAACAAACACTTTGCTTTCGGGGGTAGCGGTTTTTTTCTCTTTTTTAGCTTCCCACCATGTGTAATATTTGCCATCGATTTTTTGCAGATAGCCGGGGTTTGAAATTTCGATACCTATCGAAAAATTGTTGTACGACGAACGTCCGCCGTAGCTACTTGTACCGGCGTGTACTGCTTTGCGGTTAAAATCAACCATTTGAGTTACCGAGCCATCTTCGCTTACTACCATGTGGGCTGATGTTGTTGCCGATGCAGCCGAAAACAGTTTTACTGTGGCTGCGCCGCTTGCGCCTGCCGTGTAGTGTATGATTATGGCGTCGGGTTTCATTTCAGCTGTTTTATTCCACTTTGTGGCCTGAACAAAACTAACTTTGTCGCCTACGAGTCTGTTGTTTTTTACTTCCATAATATTACTTTTAGCATTTTTAATTACATCGCAATTTACAAAAAAAAATATTACGTGTATCTATTTTATGGTATTATTTTAAAAAAAATTCTTTAAAAATATTTTTCATGTTAAAATGGTCGTAAACGCCGCATAATTCGCGGGCGGAGTGCATTGCAAGCATGGGAGTGCCTACGTCAACGCTCTTGATGTCTACTTGTGTTGATGATATGCTGCCGAGGGTAGAGCCTCCTGCAAGGTCGGCACGGTTGGTAAATCGCTGTATGGGCGATCCTGCTGCTTGTGCCAATGCCGCAAATACTGCGGCTGATTCGGCATCGGTGGTGTATTTTTGATCGGCGTTGTATTTGATTACAGGTCCGTGATTGATTATCGGATGGTTTGTGGGGCACGACATTTCGGCGTAGTTTGGATGAAGCGCGTGTGCCGGGTCTGCCGAAATCAAAAACGAGTTGTAAATTGCCCGCATATACTCTTCTTTGTCGCCATTGAGTTTGTAAATAATACGCTCTAAAACGTTTTTTAAGAAAGGCGAACCTGCGCCTTGACGTGTACGGCTGCCAACTTCTTCGTTGTCGAAACATGCCACCATTTGGGTTGCGTTTATCACGGGACTTGTAAACAATCCCTCCATTGCGGCGTGAATCATCGAAAGGTTGTCGAGCTTGGGCGAAAGGATAAACTCATTGTTTGCGCCTACGAGTGTGCCTTTTTCGGTGTCGTAAAGCGTAAGGTCAAAGTCTAATATGTTGTCGGGCGACGTGTTGAGCTCCGATGCAATTAGGTCTACAAGATAGTTGCTGTTTTCTAACGGCGATTTTACGCATGTTAAAAGTGGTTGCACGTGTTGCTGAGGATTGATTTCTACACCGTGGTTAACGTTTCGGTTGAAATGTATTGCCAAGTTGGGAATCACAAGCAACGGACGTTTTGCGTTGAACTGACGAATTTCGGGTTTGAACGGATTTTTGCTCTTGATTGCCACACGTCCCGCAATTGATAACGGACGGTCGAACCATGAGGAAAGAATTGCTCCTCCGTAAACCTCGGTGTTGAGTTTGAGGTAGCCTCCTGTGGTGATTTCTGGAGCTGGCTTAATTTTGATGCACGGCGAATCGGTATGCGCAGCAATTATGCGGAATCCGTCGGTTTCGGGTGCGCCCATTCCCACTACAAATGTTATCAGAGATGTGTCGTTTTGCGATACAAAGTAGCGGCCTTCTTTTTCAATTTCCCATTCTTCGGTGAGACTGAGTTCTTTAAAACCCTTGCGTAATAGCGCTGCTTTGATATTTCGTGTAGCGTGAAATGTGCTTGGACTGAATGATATAAAGTCTATCAGGTCGTTGGCAAATTCCTGCTGTTCGTCTAATCCTTTTTTCATTATATTATAAAATGTGAAAGTTTGCTGTTTTAAAGTTTGAATCCTATTACGAGGATGTCGTCGGTTTGATCTGTTCCGCCATCCGCCATCCATTGCTCGATAGTGGAGTTGAGGCGTTCGCGCTGTTCAGCAGCTGGCAGATGATGAATTTCCAAAAGAAGTTCGCGCATGTGCTTAATCATGAACTTGCGGTGCTGAGGACCTCCGAACTGGTCTTGGTAACCATCAGAAAACATATAGTACCAAGTGCCGGGTTCGATAGGAATCTCGTTTTTGGTGTAATGGAAATCTTCTTCAATCTGGTCGCCGCCAATACCTTGCTTATCCGCCTTGATGGTTACAAGGTCGCCATTGCTGTTGATGTATATCAACGGGTTTTTAGCTCCGGTGAATTCCACAACCTTGCGTTTTTTGTCGATAGAGCAGAGAGCCATATCCATACCGTCGTGGTTTTCGGTCTGGTCTTGGTTGAGCGCCTTACGGATGTAGCGGTTTTGGTGGGTGAGTATGTCGTGCGATTCTACAATGCCCTTGCTTACGAGCGTTGTAAGAATTTCGGCTCCCACCATACTCATGAACGCACCCGGAACGCCGTGGCCTGTACAGTCGGCAGCGGTGATGATAATTCGGTCGGGCGTTTCGGCAAACCAATAGAAGTCGCCACTAACAATATCGCGCGGACGGAACAGGATAAAGTGCTCAGGTAGAGCCTCTTGTATGCGGGTTTCGAGCGGAAGCATTGCCTTTTGAATACGGCTTGCATAGTTGATACTGTCGGTAATCGACTTGTTCTTTTCGGTAATTTCTTTGTTTTTTTCAATAATCTCGGCGGTGCGCTCGCTGACGATTCTTTCAAGTCGTTGTTTGTCTTTAAGCAGTTTGCGGAGATATATCTTGATGATGGCAACTATTATGGCGGCCAAAATTAGCACATATAATATGTAAGCCCAGATTGTCATATACCACGGCGGTAAAACAGTGAAAGTGATTTGAGCCACTTCGCTTTCGTAGCCAAAGTAGTTGCGGGCCTTTACCATAAAGGTGTATGTGCCAGGCGAGAGGTTGTTGAACTCTTTGAAGTTCTCGTTTTTCCAGTCGCTCCAGCCGGCGTCGTTGTTTTCGAGAAAATATTTAAACTTTGTCTCTTCAGGATATTCGTAAGAGTTAGCGCCGAACTCAAATTTTACACCGTTGAAATCGTATGGAAGTGTAATTTTTAAAGTAGATGTCTGAATAGAATCTACATTGCCTTCTTCTGTAGAGAAGACACCGCCAAAGAGTAGCGAATCGTTTGTGATGGTCTCCATGCGGCGGATGAATGCCGTAAATGGGAAATTAAATTGCTTTTTGAGTTTTGAGTCGTAGTGGAGCAGTTCGTTGTCGCAACCAATTAGGTAACAGCTGTCGGCAATGTCTTTGAGGTTGGTAACCTTGCTTGCATACGGCACAAAGAGCATAGTGTTTTGTTTTGCGCTGTCAAGTCCGTCGAAATATCCAAAACCGGCTTCGCTTTTGGAGTTTTTGCGGGTTTGCATATATGTAATCCATATTTTGCCGTATTGGTCTTTATAGATGTAGTTTGACTCTATCTTGCTGTTAAATAGTGCGTTGTATTTGGGCGATTCAACAAATACGTCGTTTTGCTTGTCGTAGATGTAGAATCCTTGCTGAGTTGCCACAATGATGTCGTCGTCGATTTTATAAACGTAGTTGCCCATGGCAGATGGCAGTCCGTTGTGGTCGTCGTATTGTTTTGCTGAAACAACGGTGTTGAATGCCGAGTCGAGAGTGAGCTTGTAAAGTCCGGTCTCTTTTTTCGACACCCAGAAGAATCCGTCGGGGTCTTCTGCAATGTGTCGTGTTTCTACGTCAAAACCAGTTACGCTCGTGCGTTTGCTCCAAGATCCGTCGGCTTTCTTTTGATAAACAGCGAGACCGCCAATGCAGCCTCCGATCAAAAGGTCGGGATTGTTCATCGGACGTATTACTGTGCGAACTACCTGGTTTGATGTTTCGGCAGCGTAACTGTCGCCGTTGGAATTGATGCCGATGACACCTTTGCCTGTGCCGCAGATAATCTGACCGTCGATAATGTCGATAGACATAATTGCATTCTGATTTTTATCGGCGGGGAAAGCTACTGGGCGGAAACTATCACCACCTTTCGCAAGGTCGTTTTTGTTGATACGGTACAGACTGCTTGAGCCGATGTATATGTCGTCGTTGAGACAGCCAATTGCCGTAACTTTTTTGATGCCACCGTTGATCGATGTGATTGGTGAGTAAATGTCGATGTAGGCTATGCCATTGTTGGTGAGTACCCACAAACCACCGTCGGGCGATTGGTAAAGGTTGATTATCTGATTGTTGCAAAGTCCGTTTGATTGGTTGAATCGGTTCACTTCGTTGAAATTGTTGTCGGTGACGATTACACCTTTTCTCAGTGTGCCAAACGCATAGTATCCACCTTTGAGTTTGATGGCGCAATATAGGTCAGACTGTGTTAGTTCCCCGTTTAGCGGAATGTCAATCTGGGTTAGCTTGTTGTTTTTGTAGAGCGAGATACCGAGTTTTTTAGTGGCGAGAATTTTTCCACCGTCTCTTTCGCCAAGTATTTCTACCACCTGGTTGTCGGGAATAGTGTCGGTGCCGTCCAAGGGTACAACAGGATTGTCGGGACGGTTGAAAAATTCGCAATAGCCTTTGTTCGACTGGTTTACAAAGATGTGCCCGTTAAACTTGGTGATGTATGAAAATACGTTGGTGCCTTCGAGCGGGATTACTTTGATAGTGGTGTCGCCATCGTAGAGCATAAGTTGCGACGGTGAGCAGAATACCACCTCGTCGTTTTCGGTAACGGTGATGCCGTAAACTTTTATGTTTCGGAGGCGTTCGGGCATGAGTTCCAAAATAGAAACGTACTGCATTGTGCCGCTGCTGTCGGGACTTAGGTAGCCAATGTCGGTGTTGCCGCCCACGTATACTCTACGTCCGTCGTTGCTGAGTGCTAAGGCAAGCGCCGAAGAGTTTTTGGAGGTGTTTATCGACCGCCAATTAACTCCGTCGTATTCGAGAATGCCTTGTGTGTTGGCTATGTAGAGAATGCCGCGGAAGTCTTGAACCGCGCACCAGTTCTGTTTGCTCGACTTGTATTCTTCGGGCAGATAGTTCTTTATGTAGGGCGTACCTATATTTTTAATGGTTTGCGCCGAAAGCGAACTAATACTCAGTATGAGTGCAATTATAAGTGTAACAGTGTGTTTCATTATTGTTGCAGTTTTTTGAAGCGTAAAAAAACAAGAACACTTAGATAGTTCAAAGTTACAAATATTTTGCAATTTTTGGTTGTTTTTGGATATATTTTAACAAAAAAAAAGATTTTTTGCTATGCAAAAAATCTTTTTTTTGAATCTTCGGTGTTTTCAAACGGCTATTTGTCGCTGCTGTAAATGTAGCTGCCGTTGATATCGGCTATGTTGTAAACAATCTTGTCGGATGGAGCGATTGTGTTTTTCGCACTGCCTTTTAATGTGGGCACGCACACAGTCTGAGCGTTAACTTTGGCAGGATATATCGAGTAGATAGGGGTCTTGCTGTTCATCGGCGATGCTGTAATGGTGTTGTCGATATATAGTATGGCAACGTCGCCTTCGGATTTGAGGTCTATTTTGTTGGCGTCGGATGAGAGCGACTTGTAGTTGCATACCGCAATAGCTTTGCCCGAGGCGAGTGTAATGCCAGAGATGTTGCCGTCGATTTTAAACGAACCTTTCTTTGTTGCAGATTTTGCAGCAAAGTCGGCTGTTGCAACTTCGGCATCTTCCACACCAGAGGCAGAGTTTAGTTTGGCACCTTTAAAAATTGTTGTCACCTGCTCGTTGACGTCGTCGTATGCCGAGGCGATAGGAATTAGTGGAATGTTGAAATCAACTTTGGCGGTTAGTTTTCCTGTTTCGTCGTATTTGGCTGTTTGTGTTTTGTTGCCTGAGTTGTCGGATGTTACGGTGGTGGTAACGTATATTCCACCTTCGCCCGGAATTACGTTTACAACCATATTCTCTCCGGCGGGTGAGTTTGTTATGTTTCTAAGCCAAAGCACTTTGCCTTCAATGTCGGTTTTTACTACGAAACCTGTTGCGGCAGTAGATGTAGTTTTGCGGAATCCGCACGAATAACGGTTTCCAAAAGCGTCACGGGTATTGTAGAGGGTGTAGTAGTTGCCCACTTTTGCCTCGTCGAATGTGCCTGTGTATACCGAAAGGGGTATGTTGCCTTTTTGCCATTGAACCTGAATTTCAGGGTTGAATTCGTTGGCGGCAAATGTGGCCATATTGGTGAGGTAGTTGTTTTCGATCTCTTTGAGAGCCGCACGCTGGTTGTTGTCGAAGTTTGAATCAAACTCGTTTGTAGATGTGTAGAGCGAGTCGATGAATACCTTGTGCTTATTGCATGTGCGTTTGTTGGTTCGCGATTTGATAAGGTTGAGGTAGTTGTCGCATTTTTCTTTGTGCTGGTAGAGGTCGTAATAGTAGAGCACTTTGCTGCTGTATGGTTCGGCAATAGCCGCATTTACCTCTGGCTGGTTGTTGGTTTTTTGTGTAACGAGTTTGAGGTTTGCAAGTGCGGTTTCGTAGTTGACGCATGCCGACATGAGCGACTTGTAGTCGTATTTTTCGGTAAGGTTAATTAGTTTGTTGTTGAGCTTAAACTCAGTTATGGCGTCAGTAGTCTGTTTCGACTGTTCGTAACCGTTTATTACAGAGCGGATATTGGAAATATATGCAATCGATTGTTGTTTTACATCGGCGATGTTGCCGTCCATAGTGCTGGTAACCTCACGCACCCATGAACGGTAGTCCCAAATAGGCACTTTCGCTTGCAAAAAGTCAGAAGATGTGAGTCCGTCTAACCGGTATGTGGCAATTGGAATTACCTCTAACTGCTGATTATACTGTTTGATAGGATAGCTGGCAAGTGCGGTTTTGTACTCGTTGAAATAATAGTTGACAGAATCATAATTGTCGGAGAGTTCTTTGAGCTGCTTTTTAATGTTCTTGTCGGCAGACATCACCAGGTTTTTGTAGTTGCTCTGGGTAGCTACGATATTTTTGAAAATCTCCACGCAATTGTTGTTTTTTTCAACGGTTTTGGTGTAGAATCCAATTATTCTAGTAACGTTGCTTTCGTATTCTTTTACCTTGTCGATGGTTTTGTTTACGTAGTTTATCACGTCCATGTGGTCTAACTGCTCCATGTCAGCGATAATTGGATAGTTGGTGTAGTAGATTTTGTTTTTCTTCACCTCTTTGTCGTCGCGTTTGAGGTATCCTACACAAACACCGAGGTAGAGTTTAGTGTCGTAAATCAACTGATTAACCCTCTGCGTGTTAACAAAGGGATCTTCTTCTTGAAGCCACGCCCAGTCTAAGAGTCCCATCTGGAAATAAGTGTTTGGAAACTCCGGATCCTGCTGGCGTAACTCGTCGAAACGCATAAATGATATCTCAGGTTTTACGTTTGGCATATCGTCGAATACGTCTTTGTATTTGAGGCGGCGTTGTGCCGAAACAGATTGAGCTGCAATGCATATTAGCAGCAAAAATATTATGTTTTTTATTTTCATGATTATTCGGATTATAAGTCAGTACCAATTATTTTGAATTCTACACGGCGGTTGATCGCACGGTTTTCGTCGCTTGTGTTTGGAACGAGCGGCATAGTTTTTCCGTAACCTTTTGCAACCAGTCGGTTGGAAGGTATACCTTTGAGTTTTAGGTAGTTGACCACAGAGTTGGCGCGACGGTCGGAGAGTTTCATATTGTAAGCGTCGGCGCCTTTGTCGTCGGTGTGAGCCGAAAGTTCCACTTTGAATTGCGGATTAAGTTTCAGAAGGTCTACTAATCGGTTGAGCTCCTCATACGATGATGCTGCAATATCTGCGCTGTTTGAGGCAAATGTGATATTGTCGAGCTCCATTTTTGTGTCGGCTTGAAGTTTCTCGATTTTGGCATTGAGCACACGGTTGTTGTCGCTAGTGAGGTCGAGTGTGCCATTATAAAACGAATATCCTTTGGGCATGATATTGATTTCGTATTTGTCGCCTTTGCGGACCGGAATCACTGCCTTGCCATTCTTGTCGGTAGTAATGGTGGTAACGTAGTGGTCTTTGGTAGATAGGTTGGTGATTTCGATTTCTATCGGTTCGGTAACTCCTTCCACATTGATAGTGATTTCTTCTTTCATAGAAATCAACTCTGCATCTCGTTCAAACTCTTGGAATTGAACTTTGCGAGTGAGGTCAAAATCCATCACATAGTCTTCGTAGAGGTTTTGAGTGAGGTATATCTTGTAGTATTTTCCAATAGGAAGAGTGAGCTTGTAGCGTCCTACGTCGATTTTTTCGGGTAAGATGTTTTCAGTAACACCGTCAACTTTTACAGTGATGTTGGTTTCTATGGGGTCGAACATCGATTGGTCAAACACATTGAGTGTTAGCTGAACGTTTTTGAATAGGCTGGCGTCGATTTTTTCCTCATTTTGGGTAACATCTTTGTCGAGAATTGTGTGCGAGTAGTTAGGGGCATTAAAATCGATAAATACATTGCGTTTGTCGCGAGGAAGTACAAAATCGTAAACGCCTGTTTCATTGTTGTTTGTAAACGTTGCGATTATTCCAGACGAAAAAGCGTCGCTCACTTCTATATTGGCAGCCATAGGTTGCTGTGTCTCCTGATCTATAATTTTGCCATAATAGTGGCAGTTGTCGGCAGGAAGAAGTTTTGCAGATATTGGCACGTCGACAAATGTGATATTCTTTTTGTTCTTAGGATCGCGGTAGAGCAGCGACAATTTGTTGCTGCCAGCGTTGTATGCAGGGAAAAGTTCGTCGTTTGAGGTGTTGATAGTGTCTAATGCTATTGGCAGAATCCAATAGAGGGGCGACACTTTGTTGGCGTAGTATAGGTCGAACCCGCCTTTTCCGCCTTCGCGCATCGACGACATGTATAATGTTTTGTTGTCGGGAGCTATGTAAGGGGCGGTTTCGCATCCGAGGTTGAGCGGTTCAACGAGTGCTACAGCCTCTTCCCATTCGCCGTATGGTGTGCGTGTGGATGTGTAAATTGTTCCGCACCGGCTGTCTTTGGCATCTTTTGCGGGACGTATAAAATAGATGCTAAGTCCGTCGCTACTTACCGACGGATAGGTTTCGTCGGCAGATGAGTTGATAGCTTCGCCCATGTTTTCGGGCTCAGTCCATTTGCCTTTGTCTTTGTTAGAGTAGAAGATGTCGTTGTCGCCTTTTTCGCTTTTGGCAGAGAAGTAGATACGTGTGCCGTCGTGGTTGAGAGATGGAGTGGTGGGGTTTTTCTTATCGGCGATGAGTTGGTCGAGAAAGGGCACAGCCTCGCCTTCAGAGAATTTGTCGCCCTGTTTTTCGTAGAGTATAAATTTAACAGATTCTTCTTTTTTGAATCCTGCGATTGCTTTTTCACCGTTGCCAGAGATGTAGAACGATGTGGTTTGATAGCCTTCAGGTATCGTTATCCCTATCGGTGTAGCGGGAGCCTGTGCCATGGCTGCTGAGCTTATGGCAACAGCTGCGGTTAGTAGAACAACTTTTCTCATGGTATAGTTTTTAGTTTTTTCAGTTAATTGTTCGGCAAAATTATAAATAATGGGCAATAATTAATATTTTTTAACAAAAAAAGTTGGCTCTAAATAGCGAATGGTTTCCCATCACTATTTAGAGCCAACAATTATGGTTCTTGGATTATGTATTAAAGAGCTGATGAGTCAGCTTGTTGCTGTGCTTCTGCAACGTCGGCAGCCTGTTGGGCGGGTTCGGGCTCAGCCATTTTCTGTTTGAGCAAATCAAGATCCGAAGCTGCGGTGTCGGCGATTGCTTTCGACGATTCAACCGACGATTCGATAGCTTTTGCCGAGCTCATGCGTGCTTTGAGGGCAGCGAGGTCGTTGGATGCTTCGAGGCTTCCGCCAGTGCTTTCGAGAGCCGAGTCAATTTCGTGGTCAGCACCTGTTTCGCTGTCGGCGATGTCTAAGTACGATTCAGCGAGTGCTTCCTGCTGGTCAACTTTCTCTTTCATGCGTTCGAGCATTGCAATGGTGTCGGTAGAGTCGATGCCAGCCAACTGTTTGTTAACGTTGACAGTAGCTTCGCTAACTTTAGCACGTGCTTTTAGCATTTTGGCTTCGTTTTTCCATTTTGCAATGTTGGTGCGGAGTTTCTTTACCGAGTCTTCGAGTTTTGCAACGGCTGCGCAATACTTGTCGTAGTTGGCTTGAAGAGTGGGAACGCTCTGCAGAGTTTCGCTTTTTTTCTGCAATGCCATTGTTGCGAGACGGTCGGCTTCGTCAGACGACATAGCGCCCGATTCTGCTCTCTTAAGCAACATCATAGCTTTGTTCTCATAGTCGGTTGCCGATTGTTTTGCTGAATCGAGTTCGTTTTTGGAGCGAACACATGTTGCTTTTACTTCGGCGAGCGCCTTTATACTCTTGTCAAGGTCTTTCTCCATATCGCGGATTCCTTGCTCTGTCATTTTGATAGGGTCTTCCAAGCCGTCGAGGGTATTGTTAACTTCGGCCTGACCTATTCTGAATAATCTTTTGAAAAATCCCATTGCTTTTGCTTTTAAAGGTTTTAGTTTTAAATTTTTTTTATTACCACAAATATATTAAAAAATTTTATTTGTCAAGGGGTTTTTGTTGATTTTTTCAAAAATAATCCAAAAAAAGGTGTTTTTTTGTGTGTAATTTTCTATTTCGGCGCATACATCAGGCTGCATCCTCTAATATCCGAAGCGTCAAACCGTCCGAGAATTTCAAACGAACCGTCGCTGTGCTTGATGCCTATATCCTGGGTTTCTATAAAGGTGCAGGAATAGATGTTGGCGAGGTCTATTATGTTTACTCCGCCTGCGGTTTCTACAGCTGCTGGGCGCAGAGGGTCGGTGCTGTCGCGGATTATTATCTTCATGGTGGAGGTTTCGCGGTAAATGCCGCCGCCTTGAGAATATGCCTGCGAGAGCAGTTCGGTCATGCCGTATTCCGAATGTATGTTGTTTACGCCTAATTGTTTGGTTAAAAAGCTGTGAACTTCGTCGCGAACTATCTCTTTTTTGCGGCCTTTCATTCCGCCGGTCTCCATTATTATCACGTTGTCGCCGTAATGCTGCGGATACTGCTCGGCAAAGTCCAAAAGAGCAAATGTTACGCCTATCAATAGTACTTTTTTGCCCGATGCAATTTCTTGATTTATACGCTGTTGTAATGCTGCGAAATCATATAGGAAAAATCCTTCTTCCTTTTGCCCCGACAGTTGCATAAGACGCTGTGCCATAACTATCAGCGACGAACCTTTGCGCTCGAGATAGGAGGGGAGCAATGCCAAAATGGTGTAATTTTCAGGACTTCCATAAAATTCCGCAAAGCCTTTTTCAAGACTTTCATAATAAATGTTGATGTCTTTTACATAGTGGCGGCTGGTGTTTTGCCCTGTGGTGCCGCTGCTGGTAAAATATTGGGGACAATCTTCTAAACTACATCCGCTCAATACGGTGTGTGTCTTGAAAAACTGTATTGGCAGAAACGGAATCTTGTGCACGGTGTCAACTTGGGTAGGGCTTATTCCTAAATAGTTGACATATTGGTTATAAACTTGGTTGTTTTTGTATTGAAAATGAAAAATCTCTACCGCCGCATTTTCAAAATCAGCGTTGTTTGCGGCGGTAAAGATTTGTTGCTTTAATTTTATGATATCCATGATTATAACCTGCGATGACTAAAATATATAAGGTGTGAAACGTCAGGTTAGATTCTTTCGATAAGTTTCTTAATGATTGTAGTCATGCGGGGTTCTGCAGCGTTGGCGGCTTTCTGAACTTCTTCGTGGGTGGGTTTCTCAACCTCGCCAGAGATGGTGATGCCCATGTCGGTGATGATGGAGAGCGCAAAACAGGGTAAGCCCATGTGACGTGCCACAATTACTTCGGGCACTGTGCTCATACCTACCGCGTCGGCGCCTATCTTGCCAAAGAATTTGTATTCCGACGGTGTCTCAAATGTGGGACCCGTAACGCCGATGTACACACCTTGCTGCAAGTGGATATTGCACTCGTCGGCAATATCGAATGCGAGTTTGATGTATTTCTTGTCGTAGGCGCAACTCATTTCGGGGAAACGGGGACCAAGTTCGTCGATGTTCTGTCCGATGAGCGGGTTGGTGCCGAAGAGGTTGATGTGGTCTACTATCACCATAATGTCGCCAACTCGGAACGATGTGTTCATACCGCCCGATGCGTTGCTGAGTATCAGCAGTTTGATGCCGAGCATCTTCATCACCCTAATGGGGAATGTTACCTGCTGCATGGTGTAGCCTTCGTAGTAGTGGAAACGTCCCTGCATGGCTACAACTTTTTTGCCGCCAAGGTAGCCGAATACCAGTTGTCCCTTGTGTCCCTGTACTGTGGATACGGGGAAATTGGGAATTTCGGCGTAGGGAATAGCCTTTTCTACTTTTATTTCGTCGGCCAATGCACCGAGACCTGTGCCGAGAACGATGCCTATCTCGGGGTCAAAATTGATGGACTGTCGTATGTAGTCGATAGTCTGTTTGATTTTCGTCAACATGTTTTAATATTTGAAAGTTAAGTTCTTCTGCGTCGTCGTAGATAAAGTTGATCTCAACCGGAATGTAGCAGATGGCTTTTTTCACCTCGTCGGCAAGCGTGAGTTCGCGCAGCCTTACCGCGTCTTTTTCGGTTGTGATTATTATCCTGTCCGACGGTAAAGATAAGAATTTTTCTGTTATCTTGGATATATCTTTTTTCTTAAAATTGTGATGGTCGGGATAACTTATGTGGGTTATCTTCTGCGATATGTTTTTGGTGATGTGGTTGATGAGGCTCTGCGGATTGGCAATGCCTGTAACCAGCAATACTTCAGTGTTTTGGCTTACTGTCGGAATGCTCTCGAATCCAAACACCGATTTTAGCCCGAGATATTTGTAGTTGGTGAAAAATATCGACTGGAACGGCAGCAGGTTGAGATGTTTGGCTATTACTCTGCGGTCGATGGGTTTAAGGTCTTCGGGACATTTGGTAACAATAATAATGTTGGCACGGTTAGATTTTGATGCAGATTCTCTGAGCCGTCCGTAGGGTAATAGGTGGTCTTCGAAAATGGGTCGGTTGTAGTCGGTTAGCAATATATTTACTCGCGGTGTTACGCTGCGGTGCTGATAGGCATCGTCTAATACAATTACCTGATTTTCATTTCCTTCGGCTAAAATATTGTCAATGCCTTTGCATCGGTCTTCGCAAACGTAAACTTGTGCTTTGCCGCTGAATTTGAGCGACATCTGTTTAGGTTCGTCGCCTATTTCTTTTACAGAACTTTGCGGAGTGGCTTTCAGATATCCTTTGGTTTTGCGGCGGTAACCACGGCTAAGTATGGCTACGTTGTAATTTTTGCAAAGGAGGTTTACAATATACTCTGTGTGCGGAGTTTTTCCTGTGCCGCCTACGGTGATGTTTCCTACCGAAATTACAGGTTTTTGAAATTCTCGCGACTTCAATACCTGATGGTCGTAAAGGGCGTTTCGTAGCGACGTGATTGCGCGGTAAATCCACGACAGCGGTATAAGTAGAAATTTTAACATTACATTTAATACCTTTTTCGTTGGTTAAACAATTCAAGTAATTCTTTTGAGTTGTTCAGCGCATATTTTCAGAGCCTCTTTTTCGTCTACGAGCGTGGTGGTGCCGTCTTTGACAATGATTCTGCCGTCGGAGATCACCATATCGATGTCTCTGTTGCTGAAATTGTATGCAAGGTGCTTTATAAAGTTCGACTTGTCGAGTGCCATAGGTGTGGGGTTGCTGAAAACTACGAGGTTGTTGTCGCCGTCGCCCTTGAACTCGTTGAGTCTGATGTATTTGTGCACGGCGTTCATGCTGTTGTAAGCCTGCTGTGTGGTGATGTAGTTTTCGGTGCTGAGTGTCTGGTAGTATGCTGTGCGCATGCTGTCGATAATGCTTGCTCCCGAAAAGTCGGTGCCGAGCATTATGTTGTATTCTATCCATTTGGAGTTGAACGGAACGATGCCCCGCTGAAAGTTGCCGCAGGGGTTGTGCACCACCCAGGCAGGCTTGTCGTTGATAAGGTCGCGTTCGTTGTCGTCCACATAGTTGGCGTTGGTGAGTATCGACGAGGTGTAGTTCATCAGTCCCGACTCGTAAAGCCTTGCCACCACACGGCGTTTGTAGTCGCGCATGGTGTTGGCTTGGTCAAGACTGTCTTCTGCCACGTTGATGAGTACGCCTTTTTGATTTTTGCGGCAGATAACTTCCACCGTTTCAAGTATTTCGTTGGTGGCGAGATACGATGCCGCAATGCCCATAATCGCCTGATTATCTGATGCAAATGCAGCATTAGCATCAATTATTTTCAGGGCGGTGTTGAATCCGTCGGACTGGCTGGCTGCGAAACTCAGCAGCGTGGATACTCCCACCTGGTCGAACGCCTTTTTGATGGTGTTGAGAGCGCCGTCGATGTATTTCGACGTTTCGTTGCGGCAAACGGCAAATGTGGTTCCGTTTTTGGCAGCGGTGATGGCGGCATAGAGCGCCGAGGCGTACAGAAGGTCTTCGTCCATCAGGGCGTCCACTTTCCAAAGTATCTGGCTTAAGTATCTGAAATAGGTGAGTTGTCGTTGATCAAATTCCTTATGGGCAAATGCCATAGATAAACACGGACGCTGATAACCATCGGCAAATGAGTGCATTATATATTTGCCCGAGCAATCTTCGGTTACCGCTCCGCTGATTTCGGCATCGGTAAACGGATTGTCGGCAGAAAACCTCAACTGCCCCGACGTTTCGTCTACCAGAATGTCGGTAGGCGTAAACGCGAGGGTGTCGATGTTTATGTATGTTCCGTTTTTTAATAAAAGCGACATTTATTTATCTATTATATAAGGTGTGATCTTAGTTCTGATGCTGGTCTCTGAGCAGGTCGATAACAGTTTTTACTGGCGAGAAGGTCTCGATGGGCACTTCTACAAACACAGTGTTCCAGTCGGCCATGGCGCCGTTCCACAATCCGGGACGCTCTATTGACTTGAGTGTCTTGCCGTTTTTCGACTTGATGGAGATGAAGCCGGTGTTCGGGTCGGTGTATTTTCTCAGGTCGAACTTCTTGCCGTCGCAGTCGGTGAGGTCGCACACAAGGTCAACGGGATTGAAGTGCGTGGATTTTTTCATAATCTCCATGCTCTTGGGGTCGTTCTTGTCGATTTGCGACGATTCCACAATCTGCAGCGACACTGTGCCGTCGGTGTTTATGGTCCAGAAAGGTCCGCCTCCGGGTTCGCCTTCGTTTTTCACCATTCCGCAAACACGCAACGGGCGTTTGAGTTTGGCGAGCAGCTGTTTTGCCTTCTCGCTGTCGGGCAGGTTGAGGAAGTCGGCGGGGAACTCAGTGCAGAGTTTCTTAGAAACAAACACGTAAGCCTCGTCGAGCGCCTTGCTGTTGGGCTTGTTTTCCAACAGTTTGATATAGTTGGCGATGTTCTCCTTGGTTTTGAGCAGGTATCCGGCGAGAGCCTGTTTGTATTTAACAGTGGGTTCTTTGCGCGAATCGGGCACCACGTTGTCGATGGTTTTGATGAAGACCAGACGAGCGTTGATGTCGTTGAGGTTTTCGATAAGCGAGCCGTGTCCTGCGGGACGAAGCAGCGGAGTACCGTCTTCGTTGCGGAATATTTCGTTGTTCTCGTCCACAGCCACCGTGTCGGTGAATTTCTTCTGTGTGGAGAATGTGATGTCTAACTTGATGTTGTTTTTCTCCTCGAATGCGGGACGGAGTTTCTCCACAAATTCGGTGAAGAGCGCTACATGCTCGGGCGATACTGTGAAATGGATTTTTACAGTATTGTTGGATGCTGCGTACATTATTCCCTCGGCGATATGCTCCTCGATGGGAGTGCGCGACGAGTTTTTGTAGCGGTGAAATTCCACGAGACCTTTGGGCAGGTTGCCGTAGTTGAGGCCTTCGGGAGCGATTACCATCTCCACAAGTTCTTTTGCCTTGTGGTTCTGGAGCATCTCTTTTACAGAAAGTCCGTATTTGGTGTATACTATTTTTTGAAGATTGTCGTAAAATGCGAACCTGTCAATGTTGTCGACAAATCGGCGTGCAGGCGAGTCGCTGAATTTCTGTTTCTGTTCGGGGGTGTTGTTGTATTCCGACACGAAAACAAAAAGGTCTTTAAACATTCGGCTTGCTGCTCCCGATGCGGGAACGAATTTTAAAACGTCGAGGTTAGAGCATTCTCCGACATATTTTTGTACGTATTTGGTTACTTCGGCTTCGGTAAGTTTGCGTATACCGTCGTTGATAGTTGCAGGTCGTACCAACTGCATGAACGGGAATCCTTTCTTGTAACACTCTATCTGCCTGTCGATTTCGGCGGTGTTGATCCCCATTTTTTTGAAGTATTCGATGTCGCTTTTAATATGCATAATATATTAGGTTTTGAAATTTGGCATAAAATTAAAAAAGTCCGGTGAATTTCCGGACTTTTTTCAAAAAAAAATAACACTTAAAATCAAACAAGATATGAAAACAATTTTATTATTATTGCAATATCAACTCAGGGGATGAGATTTTTACCCTCACGGGCTTTTTACGATATCGATTGCAAATTTAGACTATGTTTTAATTAGTTGCAAGTTTTGGGAGTTATTTTTAGGTTTCCTAATTGTTAAATAAAGTTAATTATTTTTTATATTCGTATTTTACCTCGGTGTATCTGCTGTCAGTAATGTGTATCTGATTGCCGAAGAGCGGGGTGATGTTGGGGTCGAAATGTTCGATGCCGGTTTTTGGTGACTGGCTTGCGAAGATAAATGCGCAGATAAATCCTGCCACGCCTCCCGAAAGGTGCGATTCCCACGAAATGTGCGGATCAGACGGCAGCACTCCCCACATCATTCCGCCGTAAATCATTACTATAATGAGCGATACAGCCGCTGAACCTTTTTGGTTTGACACTATACCTGCAAAAAATATGTATGATGCTAAGGCATAGATGATTCCGCTTGCGCCTATGTGGTAACTCTGACGTGCCGCTATCCATACTCCTAATCCTGTGATTATGTATAATGCGCTGAAAATCTTGATGTAACGTCCAGGATTCTGCATCGTCAACAGGCAGAGCAAAACCGGCAGTGCGGCAAGATTGGAAAACAGGTGTTCTTTGCTTCCGTGGATGAATGGCGAAAAAAGAATGCCTTTTAAACCGTCGAGAGTGCGCGGATAGATGCCGAGATTGGCTGCGCTTACACCCCAAGCCTCCGACATCAAGTGTACCACCGCCACTGCCACGGCAAACAACAGCGGAAATACAATGAATGTGGGCAGAGTGTTGGTTTTCACGGTGTTACTTGCGTTCAAAAATGTACACCATGCTAGAATATTCGCCGCTTTTGCGTGCGGCGCGGTTAGATTTGAATCCTTGCACAAGTCCGCGAACAAACGACAACGACGCTCCGCGATATTTTTCGCTCATCATGGAGATGTAATAAGCGTCCCATTTAAGAGGCTTAGTGTCAACGAGTTTGAGTTGCGTGGTGCTGAACAGGTTCTGTAGTGAGTTCTTGTCGAAATGATTAAGGTGGCGGGGCACGTCGTAAGCAGCCCACATTGCCTGATAGTGCTGCGCATCGTAAGAGAGGTAGTCGGGCAGGGCAATCACGAGCCGTCCGTCTTGAGCGAGCAACCGGTCTAAATGAAAAATCTGAGTTTTGAGGTCGCCGATATGCTCCAGCACGTGCCACATAGTGATGATGTCGAAACTGTTGTCGGGCATTTCAAACACTTGATGAGGCGATGGGAGAGGTGCTCCGAGTTTTTTAGCGGCGGCGTCTCTTGCGTTATCGCTCACATCGGTGGCGGTAACCTCGTAGCCGTTTTGCTTGGCGTAAAATATAAAATCGCCAACGCCGCAGCCAAAGTCGAGCATGCGTTTGCCTTTGGCTGCGGTGGTGGCAATGTTAAATTTGTTTTTGATATTAACACGCTTTACGCGGTTGTATATAAAAGGTATGATGCCCTTTTTTGATTCGTTGTGACTGAGGTAATCGTCTGACTTGTAGTACCTTCCTAATTCGCTGTCGTTGGGACGCGGCCATGTGAACAGCAATCCGCAATGCGGGCAGCGGTATATTTCAAAGTCTTCTTGTGTAAGAAAGTAGTCTTTGAGTTTTAGATGCAGGTCGGAACTATCAGACTGGCAGTAAGGGCAGCGTGGGTTCATTTTTTCTTCGCAGCGAGGGGTGACTGGGTTAACGTTGCGGTGATTCTTTCAGTAGTGTTGCCGTCAGAAATGGTGTACGAAAGTTTCATTACAGTCCAGTTGCTGAGTATAGTGCCGCGGCCTTCGGTGATGGTGAACATGCCATTGGCGAGAGTGCCGTCGAAGTTGAACGCGTCGCCTTTTACTTCGGCAGTGATGGTTTCGCTTGAACCTTGGTTCTGAAAGTTTTGAATCACTATCATATTGTTGATAGTAGAGATGTTGACATCGCAGTCGCCGGCGTCGCCAGTGTCGGTGATCCACGACCATTTGCCGCCGAGTTCGTCTACTGAGTGGATGTTTTCGGGAGAATCTTCTTCACATGCTGTGAATGTGGCGGTTAATGACATCAGCATTATAGCCGCAACGATGTTTCTAAATAACGTTTTCATAGTTCTGTGGTTTTAATGGTTTTTTAATTTTCAAATATTTTGGATATGGATTTAAGATCGTGATTCACAAGGTTTACACCGTCTTCGTTGTAGTCGAGAAGGAGTTCGTTGTCGAGTTCCCTGCGGTTTGGAATCTCAAATTTGAGATCGGCTTTTGACACTATCTGCTCGAGGTCGAAGTTTGTGAGTTCGCCCGATTCAAACAGTTCGTCGTCTAAGTTGATAGTTTCGGTCATGGTCAAAGGGTTGTTTTTAAAAATGCAGGGACGCGGCGTGCCACGTCCCCACAATGGTAAATTATTTTATTGTTTCAGCAATCTGCTGAGCCATTTCGTCGTCGATGAGGATGCGTCCGCAGTATTCGCACACGATGATTTTTTTGTGCGAAGCCACGTCTAACTGGCGTTGCGGGGGAATCTTGTTGAAACAGCCACCGCAGGCGTCGCGACGTACGGGCACAACTGCGAGTCCGTTTTTAGCACCGTTTCTGATGCGGTTGTATGCGTTGAGAAGGCGGTCTTCGATCTTGTCCTCGTATTGTTTGCGG
>JAGCYI010000120.1 GCA_017960885.1 Bacteroidales bacterium | reverse complement strand
GTGAAGCATTAAGAAGTAAGAGTAAGACCATTGGTTACGGTTGTCGATATTCTCATCGCCCAATCCTACAAAGGCATCAGTTCTGCCCAAATGCGTGTTTTTGGCAAAATCCTTAAAAATTGCCACAATCTCGGTTTTTTCCCCATTGTTCATTTCGAGAAAGTCGCCAATACGGAGATTGAATTTTTGTGCTGCTTTTTGGTTGATAACCATTGTGTTTCTTCCAAAAAACTTGGATGTGTCGCCTTCGATAAACTCAAAACTGAATACATCAAACAGTCCCTTGGAGCACGGCAGAGATGAAATCTTTATCCTTTTCATTTCGCCGTTTTCTTCGCGGAGAAATGTATTGTCGTCCCAAAACTTAACGCATCCTGAATGTATCACAGATGGTATCCGTTGTTTAATCTGTTCGCCGATAGCACGGTTCATAAGTCCCAACCGGTCGTAACTGCCTGTTTGCATAAGACGGTTGCTGAGCAGGTAGACGTTTTTGTAGTTTTTTATGCTGTGGTCGAAAGTCAGGTCGGTGGCAACTATCGACATAATGATGTAGAATGCTGCTATTGCCACTGCTATGCCTGTGATATTTAGCAAGGCTGCGGGCGAAATCAGTGATCTGAAACGTATGAGGTGCATAATATTATCAGTGTTAAAAGGTTATTCAGTTTTTAAAGTGTTAACAGGATTTTCGTTGGCGGCACGGAGGCTTGCTGCCGACACTACTAATGTGGTTACTATCAGTGTGGTAATCAACGCTATGGCAAATACCCACCAATAAATGGGGCAGTGGTAGGTGAATGTGCTGAAATACCCTTGTATAAATATGTAGGATAATGGTGTGGCTATGGCAAAACAAGCGCCTACAAGGATAACGAACTTTCGGTTAAACATTCCTAGAATCTCCATAATGGTGGCGCCGTTTACTTTGCGTATGCCAATCTCCTTGCGGCGGTATTTGGTTTCAAACAACACTATGCCGAAAATTCCCATTATAGCAATGATTATCAACATTATAGTAAAGAGCGTAATTTCTTTCGATAGTCTGAGTTCTTCGGTGTAGTTTCTTGCGATTTCGGTGTTGAACGTTATGATGTTCTGTCCCAAAATGTCGTAGTTGGGGTCTATCTCGTGAAGTTGTTCGCCAATAAACTTGCAAATGTCTGTCATTTTGGCGTTTGGAGCAATCTTTACGTAGAGATGGTTTGGCGCATTCCACTGATGTTTGCCGAATACATAGAATGCAAACGGATCGATACCGTATTGCAAAGGCTTGAAGTTGAAATCCTCGCAAAAACCTGCTATTTCGGCGGGGTCGTCTGAATGACCAATGATTTTATCGCTCAGGAGGAGGTCGAATTCTCTTTTGGCTGCTTGGTTGAAGATGAATACACCGTTTTCTGATTCTTCGTCGGAGGGATTAAAATCACGTCCTTCCTCAATTTTGAGACCGATAAATTGTGGAAAATTCCACGATACGGGCGTACAGTCTAAATAAATATCTTCGTCGGGGTTTCGTGGATGCTCGCGTTCCCAACCCATACGTCCTCTGCTTACCAAGTCACCTGCTGCCCACGCAATATCCAAAATGTCAGGATTTTTGAGAAGACGGTCTCTCACTGTTTCTGATTTTGCAGCAATTGCGGACGGGGTGTATGTTGATAGTATAGATTCGGTTTTGAATCCGAGGTCGTGGTTGAGTATGTAATCGTTGTTGTATCTGATAAACAACGTTCCAATTATCAGTGCGATAGATGCTGTAATTTGAAATCCTATAAGAGCATAGCGCAGAACGTTGTTGTTGCGGTGGCTGATTGTTCCCTTGATTGCGAGCGCAGGTGGCACCGAAGTGATGAATATTGCGGGATAAATGCTTGATACCACTGCTGCTACAAGTGCTATGCCTATTGTCAAGATTACGCTTTTTGGGTTGGCTGCGTATGTAAGCAACGTAACGTCGGTAATGCTGTTGAGAACAAACACGCTTAAAGCACCTATTATGATGTATGCCACCACGATAGCCACCACAGTGTGAATAAGCGACTCGGCTATCAGCGACCATATCAAACTGCCTCGGCTGCAACCCAATATCTTGCGGGTGTTTACCGACCTTAAACGCTCGGGAACGCGGGCAAGGAAAAAGTTGAAATAGTTGATATAGGCAATGATAACTACCACAATGGCAAGCAATAGCAATGTGTAAACCATATTTTTGTCGGTGCTTCCGTTGAATCCGTGGATATTATTACCTAAGTGGATGTTGTCGAGCGCCACAACTGAGAATCCAAATTCCTCTACGTCAGACTCAGGATCATATCCTTCGTCTTCGCCTCTTGCAAAATATTCACGTAATGTTGGTTTCGCACCTTCTTCCATAATTGATTTGCAGTTTTCTGTGCCTTCTTTCACCTTGATGAAGTATGATTCGTTGAAGTTCCGGTATGAGTCTATGTCTCTATCGCCTATGCCAACAAATCCTAAATAGTAGCCAAATTGGTAATTGCGTGGAAGATCGTCGTAAATCGCCACAATTTCCAAAGTGTTTTTGCCTTCAACGTCTTGGCTAACAATATCGCCAACGTTTAACTCGAATGTTTTGGCTGCGGCGCGGCTGATAATTAAGTGGTTTGGGTTGATAAAGTTAGCAATGTTGCCTTCGATAATGTTGAATCCAAATGTTTCCACAAAACCGTTAGAGCATAATATCGTAGGTAACAGAATAGGAGACCATTCGCCGTTGACCTTTTTGTAGTAAGAATCCTGATATATTGCGTGGATACATCCGTAGGTTTCTATAATCGGTATTTCGGAGACAATTTTTTCGGCTACCGGACGGCAAATTGTACCTGACGGCGATTCCTTGTCGTGCGTCATCATATAAATGCGGTCGTGGTCTTTGATGCCTTGGTCGAAGTTGATATGGTAATTAGCAAGTGTAAACATAATATAAAACGCTGCAATAGCGATTCCGATACCGCAAATATTGAGCAACGCCGGCAGTGTGAGCAAGTTTTTGAATTTAAAGTTTTTCATCCTTTTGTCTATTTTTATTGTCCGTTCATAAAGATAACATCCCCCGTGCCAAAGTGGTTATATGGTTGAATTGTAGATTGTTAAAAATAAGATAAGGGTGTAAAAGTGTAAAATTTTTTTACAGTGGTGTAAAGGAATTTTACATATATTTGTGCATAATTAAATCTGATTTCTATGACCCACGCCACGATTACGCCGCTTGGAACGGTTTCGCCTTATCCGAAGGGGGAAATGAACTGCCCGGGATATTTGGTTGAGTATAAGGGATATAGGTTGCTGATTGATTGCGGAAACGGTGTTTCGCGATTGATGACGATGCCCGATATGCTCAACAATCTGTATGTTGTTGTCTCTCATTACCATAAAGACCATTTTGGAGATGTGGGAGCGTTGCAGTATGCGTCGTTTGTATATCACAATTTGGGAATTCTGACTCAGCCCGTAAAAATCTTTCTCCCCGACAACGACTTTGCTAACAACAAGTTGGCTATTGTCTCCAACACCGAAAGTTTTACCGAATACCATTACATCAGCGACGGTTCCTCGTTTATGATTGACGATTTGGAGGTTTCGTTTGCCAACAATCTTTCGCACACTATCGAGGCTTTTATGGTGAAGGTGCAGTGCCGCGACTTTAAGATTGCGTACACCGCCGATATGGGCAACACCAATCTCAGCCACGTGGCGGAGTTTTGCAAGGATTCCGACCTGCTGATTTGCGAGAGTTCGTTGCTGCTATCTCACAACGGCAACCGTGCGCGACATCTTACAGCCC
>JAGCYI010000119.1 GCA_017960885.1 Bacteroidales bacterium | reverse complement strand
CGTTTTTGTAATTGAACAGGCTAACCATCTTGCGACCAACACCAGGACGCTCTGAATGGAGAAGAATAGTCTGTGAGCCGTCGTTGTTGTCGAAAATGACCATAGTCTCGTAGTAGAATCCGAGAGCAGAGTCGTTAGATTCTTCTGAGTCGCCCATAATCTCTCCTTGGTCGGAAGAATTATCCATATCCCAGGTAGTACCAGTTTCGTCGTCGATAACGAGCTTTGTGGCGTTCTGACCTATCTTTTTGAGTTTTTTTATGGCTCTGTCAAGGTCGGTAACCTGCTTAGGAAAGTCAGTGAGGTTGGATTTAAGATAGGCCCGCCAAATGTCTTCGGGAGTGCCCTTTACTGGTTTAGCGGTCTGGTTGGTAGTAGCCTGGTCGTTACCGCCGTTGTTGTTGTTGTTTTGATTGCCCGAGCAACTGGCAAATAGCACTGCTGCGCCGAGCATTGTGCTGTAGATTAAGTTTTTTAACATTTGATTGGTGTTTTTGAATTATGCAGACTAACGGATTGTTTTTCTGCGGATTATTTATTTATTTGATTAATAGTCTTATTTATAGTTTCAAGTAAATGTGTTTTTTATTTCGGCGTCAAATATATGAATAATTTTGTTAATCCAACAATTTTGTGGGAAAATAAAATAAAAGCAGGAGAATATTTGTCTTTCTCCTGCTCTTTCAGCAAAAAATACGGAATGTTTCTTACAGGAATTTCCGCTGTATAAATAAAAGGATATGTACTAACTTACCAAATAATCTATTTGATGCCTTTTAAGGTTGGTTATCAAATCGTTGTCGATTTTAACACGGTGGGTGCGAGAATGCATTCTTATCCTAATTTTTTCGTTTTCTGGGTCAAAGATTTCAAAATTTATTTGTTGTCCCTGTCCAGTTTGCTCGGTTATATTTCGGATGCTTTGCATAAAGTCACCGTTAAGCTCGTTAATAGGCACTTTGACTGTTATGCTGTGTAGCAATTGGTCTTTCACTTCGTCGAGAAGGTCGATGGATGTTATCTTGAATTCCAACTCGTTGGGATTGTTGTAACGCCCTTGCACCTTGCCTTTGATAAGCACAGCCATTCCTTTGAAAAAGTACGACTTAAAGGTCATATAGTCCTTGCCAAAGAGTGGGAACGAGTAGCTGCCCGAGAAATCCTCCACGGTGAGCGAACCCCACGGATTGCCGGTCTTGGTGGTGCGTTCTGCCGCGTTGGTAACAATGCCTGCCACACGGGTTTCTCCGTTGCGACCTTTAAACTGTGATAGGTCGGCGAGTTGCTCCATTGTGGCGTTGCATCCGTTCTCGATTTCAAGGCGGAAACGGTCGAGCGGGTGTGCCGAAAGGTATATTCCCACAAGTTCTTTCTCCTTGTCCAAACGTTGAAGGTCGCCCCACTCCTCGCAGTTGGCGGGCATGGGTTTCTTCACTTCTATTTCTACCGTGCCTCCAAAGAGCGAGTTGGCAGCCTCTCCCCCGCCCGATTTCATTTTCTGACCATATTTGCCGAGCGCCTCGGTGAAGGTGATGGTGTCGCCCACGGCTGGCTCGAAAAACTGACTGCGGCGTAATCCTTCAAACGAATCAAACGCGCCTGCAAGTGCAAGACTTTCAATTGTTTTGCGGTTTACCTGACTGAGGTTTACTCGTTCCACAAAATCGTAAATATCTTTGAAAGGTCCGTTCTTTTCGCGTTCGGCAACTATGCCTTCCACTGCCGCCTCGCCAACGCCCTTGATGCCGCCGAGACCGAAACGTATGCCGCCATCGTGGGTTACGGTGAAGTGGAGTTCTGACTCGTTGATGTCGGGACCCTTCACGTCGATTTTCATCGCCTTGCACTCCTCCATAAACTTTTTCACATCCTCGATGGAATCCTTGTTGCGGGTAAGGTTGGCAGCCATATATTCTGCCGGATAGTGCGCTTTGAGGTAGCCTGTCTGATAAGCCACCCAAGCGTAGCAAGCGGCGTGCGATTTGTTGAACGCGTAGGATGCGAATTTTTCCCAATCCGCCCAAATCTTCAAAAGAATCTTCTCGTCGTGTCCGTTTTTCTTTCCGCCTTCGATAAATTTAGGTTTCAAATCCGCCAACATTGCGGCAATTTTTTTACCCATCGCCTTACGGAGCGAGTCGGCCTGACCACGTGTGAATCCTGCCAACAGACGGCTAAGAAGCATTACCTGTTCTTGGTAAACGGTTACGCCGTAGGTGTCTTTGAGGTATTTTTCCATAATAGGAATATCGTAAGAGATGGGTTCCTTGCCGAGTTTCCTATTAATAAAGGTGGGAATATAGTCCATCGGGCCCGGTCGGTAGAGGGCGTTCATGGCTATAAGGTCGTTGATATTGTTGGGCTTGAGCTCGCGGAGGTATTTCTGCATACCGGGCGACTCAAACTGAAACGTGCCTATGGTGCGGCCCTCACTATAAAGCTGGTAAGTGAGCGGGTCGTCGATGGGGATGGCTTCGAGGTCAATGTCGATGCCGTGCGACTTTTTGATGTTTTTTAATGCCTCGCGTTGCAATGAGAGGGTTTTCAATCCGAGGAAGTCCATCTTGATAAGTCCCACGCTCTCAACCACGTGACCGTCGTATTGCGTTACCACCACGTCTTGGTCGGTGTCTTTATCCTTGATGGTGCAGACGGGTGCAATGTCGGTCAAATCCTGTGCGCCGATAATCACACCGCAGGCGTGGATACCAATCTGACGGTTGGTATCTTCAAGGTCTTTGGCGTATTTGAGCATCGTCTCCACATTCTCGTTCTGACCTTCGAGCGGAATGTTGAAATTCTCTGTTTCGGGTTGCTCGCCTCTTACAAGTTGCTGCAACTCAGGTATATATTTGTAACACGTACCGAGGTTTACCTTGGGCATTTTCTTGGGAACTTCTCCGTCAACAGCCTTCACCTGCCACTCTTCAAAACCACGGTCGGGAACCAAACTCTTGATCTTGTTCACGATATTGAGCGGCACTTTTTGCACACGTCCCACGTCGGCAACAGATGATTTGGTAGCCATAGTGCCGTAGGTGATGATGTGAGCCACCTTCTCCACGCCGTATTTCTGCGTTACCCAGTCGAGAACCTTTCCGCGTCCGTCATCGTCGAAGTCAACGTCGATATCGGGGAGTGAGATACGGTCGGGGTTCAAGAACCTCTCGAAAAGTAAGTCGTATTTAAGCGGGTCTATATTGGTAATTTTCAAACAGTAAGCCACCACAGATCCGGCAGCCGAACCACGTCCCGGACCTACCCACACATCCAGTTCCTCACGGGCGGCGCGTATATAGTCCGACACGATCAAGAAGTAACCCGGGAAACCCATCGTCTTCATGATGTGCAGCTCAAAGTTGATTCGCTCCTTAGCCTCGTCGCTTAGGGTATCGCCGTAACGCATTTTAGCACCGTCGTAGGTGAGCTTGCTAAGGTAGTCAGCCTCTAACTTGATGCGGTAAAGTTTGTCGTATCCGCCAAGTTTCTGTATTTTCTTATCGGCATCCTCCTTCGAGAGCACCACGTTGCCGTTTTCGTCGCGGGTAAATTCGTTGAAGATGTCCTCGTCGGTAAATTTCTTGCGGTATTCCTCCTCTGTACCAAACGATTCTGGAATCTCAAACTTAGGCATAATAGGGCCAGAGTCGATGCTGTACACTTCCACCTTGTCGGCAATCTCCACAGTGTTGCTAAGCGCCTCGGGAATATCGGAGAAGATAGCCTCCATCTCCTCGGGAGTTTTGAGCCATTCCTGCTTGGTGTAGTGCATACGGTTGGGGTCGTCGAAATCGCTTTGGGTAGAAATACATATCAAACGGTCGTGCGCCTCGCCGTGGTCTTCCTCTACAAAATGGACGTCGTTGGTGGCTATAAGTTTGATATTGTGCTTTTTAGCCAGTTCAATCAGAGCCTTGTTTACAATCTCCTGTTTTGGAAAAACATCGGTGGCAGCGTTGGGTTTGTCGGTCTTATGGCGTTGAAGTTCAAGATAATAGTCCTCGCCAAAGAGATTCTTGTACCATAGCACCATCTCCTCAGCCTTTTCCATATTGCCAGCCAGAATGTATTGCGGAATTTCGCCACCGAGACACGCCGAACAGCAGATAACGCCCTCGTGCCATTTTTCAAGCACATTGTGGTCGATACGGGGACGGTCGTAAAAACCTTCGGTGTATGCTATCGACGACAGTTTGCAAAGGTTGTGGTATCCTTGCTGGTTTTTGGCCAATAATATAAGGTGCCATCCGCCGCGGTCAACGATTTTCTCCTTGCCAGTTTCGCCGTTGATCTCCTTCACAGATTTGTCCTTGTCGTAGAGGGTGCGGTGTGCGCAGTATGCCTCAATGCCGATGATGGGTTTGAACGGAACATACTCGGCGGCTTTCTTCTCCAAATCGGGCAGCTGCGCCTCCAGTTCCGCCTTTTTGGCAGGGTCTTGTTCCTTTTCAATAGCCTCCTTGCATTCCTTTACCGCCTTTTTGCATTTTCCGTTGATTTTGCCGGCGGTGTCCACCAGGTCTTTGATACCGAACATATTTCCGTGGTCGGTAAGAGCCATGGCGTGCATTCCGTTTTTGAGGCACTTGTTTATGAGGTCGGGCACTTTCGACATTCCATCCAATATCGAATAGTGCGAGTGTACGTGTAAGTGGGTAAATTTGTCCATTTTTCCTTGTAGATTTTCAGGCTATAAAATTATTAAAAATACACGTTGCTGCTACCATTGTGGATAAATAAAAAATGGCACAGAGCGTTGTGACTGAAAATCAACAATATACCTTGTCAAAAAATGCTCATAAACAATTGTTGATAAGTTTTTTATGATAGGTAAATACTTGAAAAACAAACGGATATGATAAAGTACTGCTAAAAACCCTTTAACATGCTGATTTTTGGCATATTTTCACTGCGTGCACAATGTTTCCCTTGCCGAGATATTCAACCGAATCGAACAGATGGCGAGAAAAGAAAATACCCCTTCCGTGCAGACTTTCAAGGTTTTCTTCAGCCAACGGGTCGGGAATAGCCGAAGGGTCAAAGCCGTTGCCCTCGTCGGTAATGGTCCATTCGCATTTTTCAGGGGAGAACGAATACTCCACAGTAACTTTTCGTTTTGCTAATTTCTTATCTTTTAGACGTTTATGATAAAGGTCTTCGAGCGAGAAGGATTTTAGCATTTCGGATTTTTCCTCAAAAGTGATGTCAAGATTTCCATGCTCTATAGCGTTGGTGACCAATTCAGAAAGACCGATTTCAATGTTAGCTCTGGTGTCGGATTCAAAAAAATTAGGAGCGATTTCTTCCATAAGCCTGTCGACAATAAGCCGAGGAGCGTTAATGTCGGTGTTGAACTTCATAATAATCTTTCCGGAGTCAATTTCGCCGTATTTAGGAGAAGGTTCGTCGTCGAGCACAATGCAGCTTCCAGCACGTTTAATAGCTGGAAGAATGTCGTTGTCTTGAACAGGCTTTTTTAAATAGTCGTTGGCACCGAGACGTAGAGCGTCGATAGCGAGCCTTTCCGAACTGATGCTTGTAACCATAATGATAATAGTGTGTTTGTCTATCTGTCTGATTTTCTGGAGAAATTCAAGTCCTGAAATGCCAGGCATCACAATGTTGCACACAATCACTTCAGGCTTTTCGTTGATGTATAAATCAAACCCGTCGGCTGCGTTTTTAGCTGTAACACAGTCGTAACCAGAATACTTCACCAAATCGTGTAAGTAGTTCCTTGATATAAAATCATCTTCAATAATCAGAACTTTCAAGGTATCAATTTAAATACGGTTAGATTTGTCGATTGTTAATACGAAAAAAAATAAATTAGGTTCGGATAATTCTTCATTAGAAAAAAAGTTTAATAATAACCAATTGCTATACAGTGTTTTGAAAAAAAAAATAAAAAAAGTACTGAAAAAATTTGACAATTACGATAAATAACATTAATTTTGTGATATGATTTTGGAACAACATGACGAACGAAAAAGAGATATTATTAAACGAATTTAAATCGAAATTTAAACAGCTGGTTGCCATCTGCGACCGGTTGCGCGAAGAAAACACTATGCTCAGGGCTAAAAAGGAGTCTTTGGAAAGACAATTGGAGTCCAAGGCAGACGAACTTACAGTGCTTAGTTCGCAATACGACAATTTGAAAACGTTGAATTCGCTTATTTCGGGCGACAACACACATGACACCAAAATCAAACTAAACAGAATTGTGCGGGAAATAGACAGGTGTCTGTCCCTTATCGACAGCAATTAGACAAATAAGATATAAGTTTAACAGGCAATGGACGAGAGACTATCAATAACGGTAATAATTGACGGCCAGAAGTATCCGATGAATATCAAACGGAGCGAGGAGGAAATAATACGTCGTGCAGCGCAGCAGATAAATGATAGGCTTGTGATGTATCGACAGAGGTTTGCTTCTCAGAAAAAGCAGCCGTTCGACTACTTTGCCATGGTATGCCTCGACTTTGCCACTAGATATTTAAACAGCGAAAATGCATCCGACGATACAGAGTTCATGTCTGAACTTCAAATTCTGTCGGGCGAAATCGACGATTATATCCAAAAGTCGAACGTTCTTTAACATAAAATACTAATATTATAAAGGTGAACTTCGGTTCATCCGAAAGATATTACCCGCATCATTTCATTAAGAGGTTTGAAACTCAACACTAAATTAATTAGGGGTAAGCTTCATGGTTGTGTATAACAGGCCTTATACTACGGACCGCCGTAAATCAGCTCTATCCTTCGGGATACTCTGACGTTGGAAGTTAAAAGCAAGCGACTTATTCCGCCCATGTTCATCAGGGGTTTCTTAAACAATTATTGTAATGATGCGGTTTTTTTATTTATAGCAAATTTAAAAACAATATATATATAAAATGGATAATATAGTAATAGTAATTTGCGCCGCAGTAGCCGCCCTCCTCGTAGGATACTTCCTCGGATACTACATGAAGATTCGTGCTGCCGAAAAAAAGGCTAACGATATTATTGAGGACGCTGAAAAAGACGCTGAGATTATAAAACAGAAAAAAATCCTTCAGGCTCAAGACGAGGCTATGAAGCAGAAGGCGGAAATTGAAAAACAAGCCGCCGAAAAAAACAACCGCCTTACGCAGTGGGAACAAAAACTCAAACAAAAAGACAATACCGTTAATCAGTTGCGTAACGATTTAACTAAAAAACAAAAAGAGGCTGAAACCAAAAAGGCCGAATGTGATACTCTTAAAGAAAACCTCGAACGCCAGCTCGAAAAGGCAGAAGTTAAAAACAAGGAACTTGAAGAGATGCACCGCAAGGCCGTTGAAAACCTCGAAGCCATAGCAGGTATCTCTGCCGCCGAGGCTAAACAGCAACTAAAAGATAACCTTATTGCCGAGGCTAAAACCGAGGCGCTCAGCCTTCAAAATGATATTATCGAAGATGCCAAAATGGCAGCGTCGAAAGAGGCTAAAAAGATTGTGATTCAAACAATTCAGCGCGTTGGTGCTGAAACCGCTATTGAAAACGCTGTTACTGTTTTCAATATCGACAACGACGAAATCAAGGGACGCATCATCGGTCGCGAGGGTCGCAATATACGCGCTCTTGAAGCCGCCACTGGTATTGAGATTATAGTTGACGACACTCCTGAGGCTATCGTGCTTTCTGGTTTCGACCCTGTTCGCCGCGAGGTTGCCCGTCTTGCTCTCCATCAACTTGTTACCGACGGACGTATTCACCCAGCACGTATCGAGGAGGTAGTTGCCAAAACCAAAAAACAACTCGAAGAGGAGATTGCCGAAGTGGGCAAACGTACTTATATCGACCTTGGCGTTCACGGTTTGCATCCCGAACTTGTTCGCTTGATTGGTAAGATGAAATACCGTTCATCGTATGGTCAGAACCTTTTGCAGCACTCTCGCGAAACCGCAAACCTCTGCGCTGTGATGGCTTCGGAACTCGACCTTCCTGTAAAGGCAGCTAAACGCGCAGGACTTCTCCACGATATTGGCAAGGTGCCTGACGATGAACCCGATTTGCCGCACGCAATTGTGGGTATGAAACTCGCTGAAAAATACAAAGAGAAACCCGAAATCTGCAACGCTATCGGTGCTCACCACGACGAGGTAGAGATGACTTCAATAATAGCTCCCATCGTTCAGGTTTGTGACGCTATTTCAGGTGCTCGTCCCGGTGCTCGTCGCGAAATTGCAGAAAGCTATATCAAACGTCTCAAGGGTCTTGAAGACCTCGCCCTCTCCTACCCGGGCGTGCTCAAAACCTACGCTATTCAGGCAGGTCGCGAACTCCGCGTTATCGTTGGCAGCGAAAAGGTTACCGACCAAGAGGCAGAAGTACTTTCAGCCGACATCGCTAAGAAGATTCAAACCGAGATGACATATCCCGGTCAAATCAAAATCACCGTTATTCGCGAAACAAGGGCGGTTAATTATGCGAAATAGAATGATTTGTTCATAGATAAAAACCGACGGATTCGCAATGCGAGTCCGTCGGTTTTTTTATTCAAAAACCTCCTCCATCAACTCCAAATCCGCACCCCTAAACACCATCACAATCTTGTGCAAGGTAGTGTTTTCGGTAAAGTTTTTAACCTTTTCGTCAGCGGCATAGACCTCTAATTGAGCCTTTGCCTCGGCGAATTTTTCTTGGGTTTTCTCAGGTTTTTCTTTGGTGCTAATGTATTTGAACTCAATGATATAACTGTGCTGAACATCATTGACGTGACGGTCGGGCATTAAGAAAATGTCACAATAGCCGTGGTTGCACTCCAATTCGGGACACATTAAATAATAAGGCGCAAGATTGAGGTACGCCATAAAATAGCCCTGAATGTTGCGCTCACCCTCTGCGGTATTGCGTGTTGACGATGACTTGCTGTATGATGTGGCTATGAATGTCAACATTTCTTTCCATTCGCCAAGTATCGCGGCGTTTGCAAATTGAATCTCCAATTCGGCGATATTGACAGCCGCCGCCTTTGGGAAACGGCTACGAATATAAGTGTAAAACTGTTTGCGGATGTTGTTGTTTGGGATGCGGAGTTTCAACAACGCACCAAAACCGCCGCAAATCGTCAACATTCCGTAATAATACATCAACGAAATGAAATTTTCATCTTCAAGAATGTTGATTGCCGCAAAATGATCCTTGACGTGACCGAGAATAAAATCGGTGCTTACCGCCTTGTTAATGAAACTGTTACGGTAATCATTACCCATCTCTTGCTCAATTTTCACAAGGTGGTCGAGTTTGCCGTAGTCTATCATCGTGTTTGGTGCGGTCATATCTTCGGGGAATTTGCCATCTTGCATATAACGGTTAAGATAGTACATCACCATCATACCGTTGTACATCGGCGGTTCGTTTGCTTCAAAACTTTTGGATGAAAAATAATAGTTGTCGCACCACGGTTTGATT
>JAGCYI010000003.1 GCA_017960885.1 Bacteroidales bacterium | reverse complement strand
TTCGAGGGTGCCGCAGGGCTCAAATTTAAACTCGCCGTTGTCTTCACACATTACGGTTGTGTTTTTTACGAGGCGGCTGTCTTTGTCGTATTCGTATGTGGTGAGCCAAATCTGACCTTCGCAGTAGGTGGTGTCGCGGATGATTTGCGAGCCTTTCCAAACGTAGATTTGCTCGTATTCCCAAGCACGTTGGCTGATGATGCGTCCCTTGCCGTCGCGAGTCCATTTTTCTAAGTCGGACACCTCGTTGGTCTCCTCGTTAAATGAGCGTTGCGGCTCTTCTAATTCAAACGGGTTGTAGCCATCCACTTTGACGATGATGCCGCTTTTGTCGAATTCTACATTGTTGTTCATCTTTTTAACGTTGCCTTTGAGACCGTAGAATGCAAGGTCGTAGGGTTCGGTTTGGGGTGTAGAGACGCTATTAATCGCGTCTGTACCATTGGATACGGTTGTAGAATCGGCGTTGTTGCCGCTGTTTTGGTTCTGTTTTGCTCCGCACGCCATAAGCATAACGGCGGCGGCAGCGATTAAAAATACGTGTTTTTTCATATTGTTTTATATTATAATTTTTTATTCTATTCCCAAACATTCGCCCAAAATCTCAATGCCGTTGTATACACATTGCGGACAGGGGCAGAGGGGTTTGCCGTTGCGCCGCAAGTTCCTTCCATTCCGCCCATTCCGGCGGCAAAGCCTGACGAAAGATTTTTGAGCGTATTCTCGTCAACATTCAGTTTGTCGGAATAAGCCTTTAAAACAGCCATTGCGCAGTTGCACACGCCGTTTTGTTTGAGTTCAAAGCCGTAGTTGGCACGTTGTTGTATGGTCATAGTATTATAGTTATATAGTTGATGTTTTTATAAATATTTATTATTGTTCATTTTTTGTGATACCGCTACATTTTTTCCACCTTATATCTCAATTCATCCACGTGGTTGTATAGATAGTTGCAGATGTCAACGGCATCGGATTCGTATTGTGCGATATGTCTTTCTACCAAAGGGTTGTCGATGGGGCAGAAAAATATGACATTTGAAGGTTTCCCATGCGTGTCGGTGATGGTGAGCTTGTATTTGTCGCCAGAATTAGAATTGCGTATTTCGGGCGTTTCAAAACGGAATCCAACAAGGCATGAGTTTGTGGTGTTGCCGCTGCCCGTGTTGAGGTTGACAATAAAAATGTCGGCGTTGTTTGGAGTAGTTCCCGGGTCGAACGGACGGATGGAAACAAACGGTTTTTTGGGTTCGAGGTTGAAATACTCGGCGGCGTAGGAAAAGTTACCGCAGTTTTCGCCTGGATGGATGTTTTCGAGGTCGGCGCGAATCCACGTGTTGTCGGTGACAAAGGTGTGGATAAGAAAGGCGGCAAGTATGGCTACGAAGGCAAAGTATATAATGTTCATCTTGCTTTTGTAGGATTTTTTTACAACTTCGATGCGTTTTACCTCGGTTTCGAGTCCTTCGGCATATTTTTTTACGTCGGGATACTCCTCCATAGCTTTCAGCGAGTTGCGTTTTGCCATCAAGTCGTAAGTGTTTTTCTCTGTGGGCTTGTAGCTGAGCAATATTGCTGCGAAAAACATTGGCAGCGACACAAAAAACGCCTTCATAATGTTTGGGAACGACGCATACACTATTGCCGATAGTATACAGTAGACGGCAAATGCAACGCACAATGCCGTGAGTTTGCTTCTAAACATGTCGCCGAAATTCTTCGGGAACGACGACTTGTATTCTGAAAGAGCCGATTCAATCTCCTTAACTGCTTTTTGGAAGGCTATACGCGAACCGCTCGGTGTGTTGTCTGTATTGTTCATAGCGTTATTCGTTGGTTTGGTGGTTTTCAAAAATGGAGTAATGTTGATGGATATATTCTTCGAACTTGGTGCTTGAAGATGGACTCAAAAATAGCGGCAGAAGCGAAATTACTGTCAGCAACGCTACAAAGAGAGCCAATTTCAAACGGTTTGACTTCCGGTTTTCCTCAGCCTTTTGGAGTTCGCCGCCAAGTTGCGCAATGAATTTCTTTGCCTCAGGATTGTCGCCGTATACCGACTCGGTAAGGCGGACGTACTTGTTGTGGTCGTTGAGGGCGGTGTAATATATTTCATCGGCTATGGTTACGGGCGATGCAGCTGTAAGATGGTTGTTGATGTTGTTGATAAGTTCGTCGCGGGTGGTCATACCACCTAAACTTTTCATTTGTATTTTTACGCCAAAAAATCCCAACGGCAGCGCCACCATAAGCAAGCATCCTGCTGTAACGTCAGAGAATGTAAACGCCGACACAAACAGCACAATGCCAATAAACAGCATAATGGTGCCTTTGTGGTATTTCAACACGTCAAGAAACGTGGGTTTCGGGGCGTTGGTAATGGTTTTGATGCTGTCGTTGATGTTGTCGATCAGGTTTCGGATGTTGAGGTCAGAATCCTGACGGGCGTGGAGCACGTGTCCGCAGTGGGTGCAGATATTGCTTATGAGCGGAAAAGGCGCACCGCAGTCGGGACAGTTTTTGATTGACTCCTCTTCCTTGGCGGTTTTAAGGTTTTCGGCACGGATAATGTCGGCGGCTTGTCCAGAAACGTCAGACACTGCCTGTCCGGTTTCAAACTTATTGCCGCAAAAGGGACATTGGTCGGCTATGAGCGGAATCTGTCCTCCGCACGCCGGACAATTTTTGAGTTCCTCTTTGGTTAACGATTTGAGTCTCTGAGCGAGCATATTGTCCATAAAGGCATTGATTTCTGGCTCGGGGATGCCCTCGGCAAGTGCCTCTTTGACAATGGTTTCCCTCTCCTTGTAAGTCAGCACTCTGTCGGCGAGCGCTAGGCGGGTAAGGTCGATTATATGTTTTGATACTGCCATTGTTTGTATTATTTTGGGTAATGATTATTTATGTTAACAATTTTCTCAAAACTACTTAACGTGTTTTGGTTTTCTCTGTGCTTTCATCTATGTAACCGTCGATGCAGTCGTATGGAGAGTCACCGATTACAATATCAGAGAGTTTGGGCGACGGAAGGTTTTTGAGTTTGGCGGTGGTGGTGTAACTGTCGCCTTCATATTCGTGGAAATCGCCTTTGTAGGTTTTTGCTTCAAAATCGTAGATTTGTGTGCTTGAACCATCCAACCCGCCATCGTCTATGAGTTTAAGAAGCACAAAATCATCATTTTGGAATTTGAGGGTGTAGTAATAGTCTTGGAATCCTCCGTCGCCACTACGGCGTGTCGTGATTATCAGTTTGCCATTTTCGATATCGGTTGAGTAATCATAGGAATTGATCTCATCGGTTTCGTAAGGGAACACCTTGTATGTTTTAAACAAGTTGTATTTGCCGTCCGCACCGCCGAAATATACAAAGAACCCCTTGTTAAACGCCACAGAGTCTTTGATGCCGTCGCCGTTGAGGTCGCCTGTGGCTGTTGGTGGAAGGTCAGAATTTGAATTATTCTCGTCATAATCGGAGGTGTTGGCTTCTGCTTGCTTATAAATTTTTATGCTTTCAATTTTGTGGTATTCAGGTTTGCAACAAAATTCAACAACGTAGCCATCAGTTTTGATACAAGAATGGTCGTCTTCATATACATAATCGTTAAGCATTTCGGCTACCACAGAATCAAAATCGCTACCTACTCCTAAATAACAGTAACCGCCACCGCACCAATATCTATAATCATAACTCTTGCCTACCACAATTATGGTGTCGATTTTGCCATCGGCAGAGAGCGCGAGTTTAAACTCCTTTTTGGCGTTTCGATTAAAATACATAGTGCGTCCCATAGTGTTGATGTCGAAGCCTGCAAGTTGTGAAGGAGGAACATCGCCTACACAAAGTTTGCCCAATCCCTTTGTTGAAATAATGCCAAGCCACTCATTAGATTCTACTTGTTCAAATCTTTCGCCGTTAAACTTGTAAAACATATATAGAAACAAATCGCCTTCACCTACCGATACTACCGATACAGAAATGGTATTGTCGCGCCAAATATCGTATTTGAAGTCGTCTTTGGCAAACGCATCCTTGGCGGAGACGAGATTCTTATCTTTGGGATTGTAAAACCACAGGGCCTCGTACTTGTTGAAATCATCGAACGATGGCTTTGGCAGTAGCGAGTTGTCCTCTTTGACACGTCCGTCAGAATAGTCGTATGTCTTGAAAGCCAAGTTATAGCATCCGCCATCGCCCACTACGGAACACTCTTCCACGTTGTACACAGCCAGATATCCGCCGTCTTTTTTGGGGAAACAGAGCACAGTTTCGGAGCGTTCGGTTTCGTCATTGGGCATCGAAAACACCTGATATTCGAGGTTGCTCTCTATGGGGTTGTGCAGAGGAGCCGTGGAATCGGGGCAGATAAGTTTGTAGACTTGATAAGCCACGTATTCTGCAAGAGAGTCGTTTGGGTTGGTTGCGGTAGTACTCTCGCCTGCAAGAGAGTCGTTTGGGTTGGTTGCGGTAGTACTCTCGCCGCCGTTGTTGCTTCCACCACACGATGCCAATATCAGAGCGGCGAGGGCTATTGGTAAATGTTTAATTTTCATTCGAGTAATGGTTTTGATTAACTAATTTTCTCAAAACTACTTAACGTGTTTTGGTTTTCTCTGTGCTTTCATCTATGTAACCGTCGACGTAGTTGTATGCAGGGTCACCAATCACAATATCAGAGAGTTTGGGCGACGGAAGGTTTTTGAGTTTGGCGGTGGTGGTGTAACTGTCGCCTTCACATTCGTCGAAATCGCCTTTGTAGGTTTTTGCTTCAAAATCGTAGGTTATCTCGCTTGAACCATCCAATCCGCCATCTTCATAAAGTTTAAGTAGCACAAAATCACCGTCTTGGAATTTTAGGGTGTAGTCTAAGTTATCCCATCCGTCGCCATTCTTACGGGTTGATATAATCAGTTTGCCATCGTCGATTTTGGCTGAGGTCTTGAAGGTGATGTAATCGTTGGATTCGAGATCAAGCACCTTGTATGTTTTAAACAAGTTGTATTTGCCGTCCGCACCGCCGAAATATACAAAGAACCCCTTGTTAAACGCCACAGAGTCTTTGATGCCGTCGCCGTTGAGGTCGCCTGTGGCAGTGGGTGTGGGTTCCCACGAACCATTTTCTTCTGCGGTGACGGTGGGTTCGGTGTTTCCTTTCTTATAAAATTTTATACTCTTAATTACACCGTTGGGAGAATTAAACTCAATTATACAACCGTCATTTAAGAGTCGATAAATGTCGCCGTCGTTTTCAGAAAATTCCACAAAGCCGAGTTCCGGGTTGAGACAGTTAGAAAATTCGTCTGAAACCTCGTTGCTGCCCACCATTAGGAAGCCTGTTCCGGCGCAATAAAACTGATAGCCATAATGTTCGGAAAATACTTCGATGGTATCAACCTTGCCCTCCGACGAAAGAGAAAGTTTAATGTCTCGTTTGGCGTTGCGGTTGAAATACATTGTGCGACCCATAGTGTTGATGTCGAATCCGGCGAGTTTTTGCGGAGGAACTTCGCCAAAACGGATGTTAGCCAAACCTTTGGAAGAAATGCAGCCAAAAAACAAGCCGTCGCCTGATGGTTCAAACTCAGAGCCGTTCCATTTGTAATGAAGTCTAAAATATTTGTCTTCGTTGCTGATGCAAGCGTCTATCATATCATCGTTGAAACGATATTCGCAGCCTTTTTTATTAAATGCGGTACGTGCCGAATCGCATTTCGGGTCATTGGGATTATAAAACCATAACCCCTCGGCATTGTTGAAATCGTCGAACGAGGGCTTGGGCAAAAGATTATTGTCTTCGGTGAGTGTGCCGTTTTTATAAAGGTAAGACTTAAAGGCTTCAACTTTAGATTCGCTATAATCACCTGCATCCCAGTCGTTGGTGAGGATGTATACCGCAACGTATTCGCCATTGGATTTTGGAAAACATTGAACTTGGATAACATATTCGCCAAACTGCGGATCTTCGGGGTCGGGATACGAAAATCCGTAAAACAGTTTGTTGTTGTCGCTGGCAGTGGCGGTGTCGGGTGTTTCTTTTGGGTTAATCTGTTTGCAGATAGCGTGGGCGATATAGTCGGGAACAACCACGGTGTCGGCGTTTTGTGTGCCGCTGTTTTGATTTGTTCCGCCGCAAGCACATAGCATAAGGGCGGCAATGACGATGGGTAAATGTTTAATTTTCATTATGATAATGGTTTAATTTATAGTTATTAATTTGATTTTTGCTACATTGCAAATATAAGGAAAAATGGGGAATGGGGATATATTTTTTTGGAAAATAATGTTTGGAGTGCGGACGGCTCGTCCGCTTTACGATTAAAAATGCCATATTTTTAATGGCAGGCGAGCCGCCTGCATTCCAAGGGGTTGCAGGTGTTGAAATGGCAGGCGAGCCGCCTGCACTCCAACTCCAACTCAACTATTGAAAAGCACTACTCCAACGATATTCTTGTGGAGAAGATACAAAGCCGGCTTTAACGGGATTGTTGTGTATGTAGTTGACTACATTTTGATAATGGTTGTAGTCGCGGATGTAACGGTCGAAATATTCTGCCATCCAAACCTGTCCGGTGCGGTTAAGTAACTTGTTGATTTGGTGCGCTGTATACGAACGCCAACTATGCAACACCTCCGACAAAGATATGCCACTAAACATTTCTACTAATACGTGAACGTGGTTGGGCATAATGCACCAACATAAAAGATTGTATTTCTTGCCATTATGAAACATCA
>JAGCYI010000118.1 GCA_017960885.1 Bacteroidales bacterium | reverse complement strand
TTCGCAACTTGCACTCCTTCCCCAAGGCAAAGTTGAGGCTGCCAAACGTGCCAAAGCAATGGTTGCCAAGATGGACGAACTCGGCTTCGGAAACTGCACCAACACCGGCGCTTGCGAACTTGAATGTCCCAAACAGGTATCAATCTCGCACATCGCCCGCTTGAACAGAGAATTCCTCAAAGCAAATATTAAGGACTAATTCTTAGAATTATATTTGACAGATTTAAAGTAGAGATACACAGTTACGTGTGTCTCTACTTTTTTTATACACAAAACACAACAACTAACCATTTTTTCAAAGGAAATAATTTTGCCTTTAATATTATCTTTTTTATTTTTGTAAAATAAAATACGAGTTATGGAAAGTCAAATAGAGCAAAAACTTGTAAAACAACTCGAAGACCTCAAATATGTCTATCGGGCGGATATTAAAGACAGAGAATCCCTCGAAAGAAATTTCAGGGAGAAATTCAATCTCAGGAACTACTGTCATCTCTCTGACAGCGAGTTTGATATGCTATTGTCTGACCTTATAGACAAAGATGTCTTCAAGTGTTCAAAAAAACTTCGCGAGCAACAATTGTTCTATCGAGAAGACGGAATACCTCTTTATTATAAACTTATCGACACCGAAGATTGGTGCAAAAATAGTTTTGAAGTTGTTTCTCAGGTAAGAATAAATACTTCTAACTCAAACCAACGATATGATGTCGTTTTGCTGATTAATGGATTGCCGTTGGTGCAGATAGAACTAAAAAACCACCCTGTGAACCCTCGCAAGGCTATGAAACAGATTATCGACTACAAACACGACAAAGGCAATGGATACCTTAATACCTTATTCTGTTTTATGCAATTGTTTATAGTCAGCAACGAAATCGAAACGTTCTATTTCACCAACAACAATGATACTTTTTTACAGTTTGACGCCAAAGAGCAATTTTTGCCAATTTACAAATGGGCAGATGAAAACAACCACAAAAAAACAAACTTATTCGATTTTACAAGCCTCTTTCTATCAAAATATGCACTTGGTGAAATGATAAGCCGTTATATGGTGTTAGTAAATACCGACAAAAAGGTACTTATTATGCGACCATACCAAATATACGCCGTAAAACGCATTTTGGAAACTATCAAAAACGGGAATGGGAACGGTTTTATTTGGCACACAACTGGCAGTGGCAAAACTCTTACATCATTCAAAGCATCAACTTTGCTCAAAAATAATGAAGACATCGACAAATGCCTTTTCGTTGTGGATAGAAAAGATTTGGATAGGCAGACACGCGAAGAGTTCAACAAGTTTCAAGAAGGTTGTGTAGAAGAAAACAACAATACCAACACACTTGTTACGCGCTTGTTGTCGACCGACTACGCCGACAAGGTAATTGTTACCACAATACAAAAACTCTATAAGGCCATCACAAACGACACCTATAAAACAGAACTCGAAGAAATAAAAAACGATAGATTTGTTTTCATTTTTGACGAGTGCCACCGCTCTCAATATGGCGACAACAATAAGGCTATCAGGAACTTCTTTCCAAACTCGCAGATGTTTGGTTTTACAGGTACACCTATTTTTGATGAAAATGCAATTTACATAAAAAAAGAAGGCAAAGAAGGCACAAAACTGATAACCCAAGATATATTTGGCAAACTTTTGCACAAGTACACAATAACAGATGCGATAGAAGACAATAACGTTCTCAGATTTCACATTGATTATTTTAAACCAACAGAGGATATTCCTGAAACCGGATACGATAAGATAGCCATTGTAAGGTCAATCATATCAAAACACGACAAATCCACAGCCGACAGAAAGTTCAACGCTCTTTTTGCCACTGCATCTATCAACGATGCAATAGAATATTATAAGATATTCAAGAAGGAACAGGAAATAATGTCGAGACAAAATCCCTATTTCAGACCATTGAATATAACCTGTATCTTCACACCTCCATTAGAAGCAATTCAGAACAACGAGAAGACACTCAACGATGTCAAACAACTTCAAGAAGATTTGGAGCAAGAAAAAAAAGACAACGAAGTGGAGCCAAACAAAAAGAAAGCGGCTTTGGAGGAAATCATTGAAGATTACAACAAAAAGTTTGTAAGTGGGTATGCCGAAGGAGATGAAAAAGCGAAAAAAAGCGGGTTTTCTATCCAAGAATTCGACATCTATTATCAAGATGTACAACTAAGGATAAAAAATCAGAAATTCTCCAACGACATTTACGCCCATAAAAACAAACTTGACATCACTATTGTTGTGGATATGCTTTTGACGGGGTTTGATTCTCAATACCTCAACACACTTTATGTGGATAAAAAACTCAAATACCATTCGTTGATACAAGCGTTTTCGCGCACAAACAGAATACTCAACGACACCAAACCACAAGGCAATATATTGGATTTTAGAGGATTGCAAGACGATGTAGATACTGCGGTTGCTGCGTTTTCGGGCGAAAAATTGGAAACTAAACGCACTATTTGGCTCGTTGAACCCAAGGAGACAATAATAAGGGAGTACAAAAAGTCAGTTGACGAACTCTATAATTTTATGACCGAAAAAGACTTAGATTTTAAGCCTCAGGATGTCTACAATATCAACGGCAATGATGCCAAATGCCATTTTATCAACTATTTCAAAAAAGTTCAAAAATTAAAAACACAACTCGACCAATACACCGATATCACCGAAGAGGAAGAACAGCAAATTGAAAACATTCTCCCTTCGGAAGATATGATTGGATTTAGGGCGGCATATTTGGAAACAGCAAAAACTATCAAATTTACCAAATCAGCCGACCAAGATACTACAAATGCTAACAACGAAGAACTAAACGACGACAACATAGACTTTGATTATGTTCTATTTGCCTCTGTTATAATCGACTATGACTATATAATGGAATTGATTTCCAAATGGACAGGCAGAGAAACCAAGCAAAAACTCACCAAAGAGCAAATTATCAACATTATCAAATCGAGTTCCAACTTTATGGACGACAGCGATGAGATTATAGAATACATCAATTCGCTCGACAAGGACGAGATCAATGGCAAAACCGTCGATGAAGTTAAGAAAGATTTTGAAAACTTCAAGCAACATAAATACGACAACGAAATCATCAGCATCGCAAACGATTTCCAACTCGGCAAAGACAGCCTGACGGCATTTATTGCCCGAACTCTTGACCGACTGATATTGGATAGCGATCAAATTACAGAACTATTTGAACCGCTTGAACTCGGATGGCGCGAACGTGTTGCCAAAGAAAAAGAGTTTATGGCACGGATTGCGCCTTTGCTCAAACGTATGGCAAAAGGCAAAGATATTTCAGGACTTAACGCTTGGGAGGAATAAACCGAAATGGAGACAAAAACAGCATACACACCCGAATTGCGTTTCCCCGAATTTTCAGGGGATTGGCAGGAGAAAACATTGGGAGATATATGTAATGTAATTTCTGAAAAAGGGAATTTTAATGACATAGGCAATTATGTCAGTACAGAAAATATGTTACAAAATTATGGCGGTGTTGTATTTGACACCAAACAACCGGCTATAAATTCATTAACGAAATATCGGAAAGGTGATATTCTATTCTCTAACATTAGACCATATCTAAAAAAAGTATGGCAAGCCTCAGTTGACGGCACAGCATCAAATGATGTAATTGTATTTAGAACACAAAATACATTTGATGAATGTTTTGTTTGTTATGTAATTAAAAACGATACTTTTATTGATTATGTAATGGCAAGTGCAAAAGGGGTCAAAATGCCAAGAGGAGATAAAAATACAATGTTGAATTACAAAATATCTTTCCCACCCCTCCCCGAACAGCGCAAAATTGCCGCGTGTCTTTCGTCGTTGGATTCATTAATCAAATCCGTCGGCGAAAAAATCGACCTTTTGAAACAGCACAAAAAAGGATTGATGCAGAAAATGTTTCCTAAAAGAGGTAGCAATGTGCCCGAATTGAGGTTTGATGGATTTGAAGGAGATTGGGTAGCGGTTCAATTTGGTTCTATTTTTAATGAGACAAAAGACGTATCAAAAGTAGATAACGAAGACACATTACTTTCATCTACAATCAATGGCATTTCCCTTAATTCAGATGTATTTAGTCACCAACGCGGAGAAAGTACCAAAGGATACAAGAAGATAAAAAAGAATATGCTAATTCTTTCGGCGCAAAATTTACATTTGGGAAACGCAAATGTAAATTTACAATTTGAGCACGGCCTAATATCACCTGCGTACAAAACCTACGAAATAATTGGTTGTGACCCTATCTTTTTGAGTCATTGGATTAAACGAGATGCGACCAAAAACTTTTTCTTCGTTGCTACAACAGAGGGTGCGAGTGTTTGTCGACGTAATGTAGAATGGAGCAAACTTTACAGCCAAGAAATTCTTCTACCTTCACTCGCTGAACAAAAAGCAATCGCCTCGTGTTTGACTTCATTGGATAACGAAATAGAAAAATATGAACAAAAACTTCAAGCATTGCAGATGCATAAAAAAGGCTTGATGCAAAAAATGTTTGTAAAAATCAGGTAAGTATGGCAACTGTATTTAACACATTGACAGAAGTAGCAAAAGAAATCAAAGACGCAAAAGAGTCTTTGTTTCTGATATATGCCTTTAATGCTACGGGCAAAACACGGTTGTCGGTGGAATACAAGAACATCTCCAACGGCAACGGAGAGAAAGGATTATATTACAACGCATTCAGCGAAGATTTATTCTCTTGGGATAACGACAATCTTCTTCTAATGCTAAAACCGTCTATCCTCAACATATACCATTCTGACATATCGGAAGATATGCTCATTGATAAGTTGTCGCCATACAAGCCCAAATATCATTTTAAATTTAACCCCCACGAAAATATTGAGGACGGCATATCTTCAATATCGTTTTATTTAGAAGACGATGAAGATACAAATATCAAAATTTCGCGCGCAGAGGAAAGAATATTCATTTGGTGTTTTTTCCTTATGCTGTTCGATTTGGATGTTTTTGACGACACGATAAAATATATCTTCATTGACGACCCAATATCAAGTGTTGATGAAAACAATATGTTCATCACCATCTTTTCTTTATACGAATTAATAAAGAAACTATTTGAAAAGAAAAAGATAATTATCACCACACACCATCTTGGATTAACATCCATTTTGCAAACTTGGATTCGCAGTGGTGAAATGAAAGGTAAATTCAACAAAGTTGACAAAGCCGACGGTCACGTAATCGAACCAAAATACAAAATATGGTTGCTTAGCCACAAACTAAATAGATATCTATTGGAAACACAAGTAAATATGCTGTATCATCTACACATACTTAAAGTCCTACAAGACGCAGTAAATAATAACAGCATAGAATTGTTCCATATGGCAATGCTCAGGCAAGTTTTGGAAAACGTTTCGTCATTTCTCGGACGTCCAAATTTCTCATACATATTGCAAAAATTGGGATACGCTGACTCAAACCAAATCGCTACCATTGTTAATGCGTTAACACACAAAAGTGTTTATTACCCACAAATGAGCGTATTGACAGAGAATAATAGACAGATGATAGAGAATATAACAACCCAATTAATTGATAAATTCGGGTTTTATTTAAAATAATAATAAATTTGAACACAAAAATAGACAACGATTATGTCAGACAACAATCAAAATAAATTGGGCGACATCCTTTGGGCTGTTGCCAATGACCTCCGAGGTTCGATGAACGCAGACAGTTTCAGAGATTATATGCTCTCGTTTCTGTTCCTTTACAACATTTCGTGGAGATACAGGGAAGCCGTCAAGAAAGAATTGGGCAAGGAGTATGACACCGAAAGCCCAACGCCGTTGCTTGATTGGTACGAAAAGAATCCCGACGTCATCGAAGAATTTGAAAAACAGATGCGCCGCAAGGTTCATTATGTAATCGAGCCTAAATATCTGTGGGACAACATCCGCAAGTTGGCAAGCAAACAAAGCGAGGATTTGCTCAGCACATTGTCAGAAGGATTCAAAAAGATAGAAAACGACGCGTTTGGCAACACATTTGAAGGATTGTTTTCTGAAATTCATCTTGATTCCGACAAATTGGGTAAAAATCCCACAGAGCGCAATCTGTTGCTATGCAAAATCATCAACACCATTGCCAACAAGTTGGAAGAATTTACAGAGACCACCGACGCTTTGGGCGATGCGTATGAGTATGTGATAGGCAAGTTTGCAGCAAGTGCAGGACAAAAAGCCGGAGAGTTTTATACACCACAGCAAATATCTAACATATTGTCTCAAATTGTTGTACTCGACTGTCAAGACCCCAAGAGCAATGACAAACCCAAAAAGGCACTAAAAAACGTACTTGACTTTGCTTGTGGTTCAGGGTCACTATTACTCAATGTAAAAAAGACAATGGGGACATACGGCATTGGGAAAATATACGGTCAGGAAAAAAACATCACCACCTACAACCTTGCCCGAATGAATATGCTTCTTCACGGTGTAAAAGACACCGAGTTTGAGATTTACCACGGCGATACACTTGTCAACGATTGGAAAGTGCTGAAAGAGGAGATTCCGGGCAGTCATATAAAATTTGACGCAGTGGTAGCCAATCCACCGTTCAGCCTTCGTTGGGAGCCGGGTGAAAAAGAGGAGAAAGATTTCCGCTTTTCGCGCTACGGCGTAGCACCCAAGTCAGCGGCAGACTTTGCGTTTCTTCTTCACGGATTCCATTATCTGAACGACGAAGGCACTATGGCAATAATACTGCCTCACGGAGTATTGTTTCGTAGTGGCAAAGAAGAGGCAATCCGCACAAAACTCATCAACGATGACATCATCGACACAATCATCGGACTGCCGCCAAACCTGTTTTACTCAACAGGAATCCCTGTCTGCATCTTGGTGTTGAAAAAATGCCGCAGAACCGATGACGTATTATTTATAAACGCCTCATCAAAAGAACATTATAGACCTATCAAACGCCAAAATGTACTTCGCGACAACGACGTCAAGATGATAGTTGACACCTACCGCGAAAGGGCGGAGATTGAGCGTTATTCGCGTCGCGTATCGTTGCAGGAAATCAAAGAAAACGGCTACAACCTCAACATCACACGCTACGTTAATCTTTCGGTAGAGGAAATAAGCGTTGATTTGTCCAAGGTTCAGAAAGAGTTGAAAAACATTGACTTGGAAATCGAAAAATTCCGTGCCGAACACAATAGTTTTCTGCGCGAATTGGGGTTGGAGGAGATATAAAACAGATAAAACATATTATCTTTGCCGCATAAACATTAATTGTTATCAATTATGGAAAACACCATCAACCGCTGTCAAGAACGATTTTTGCGTTATCGTTCGGCGCTTCAACGCCTTAGCGAAGCCATTTTGGAATACGAGGAGGCCAACGACGAAACCGAAATCATAAAATCAATGATGCGCGATTCAATAATCAAGCGTTTTGAGTTTACCTTTGAACTTGCTTGGAAGGTAATGAAAGACTATGCCGAATACAACGGTTACGAAGGTATGGCAAATAGTCCGCGCAATGCAATACGTCTTGCCCTACAAATGGGCATTATTACCGAAACCGCTTGGATGTCGATGTTAGAATCGCGCAACACAATGGCTCACGTTTACGATGAAGAAGAAGCCGACTCGGTAATGGACGACTTAATGCGTTACCACAACCTGTTTGTTGCGTTTGAACAAACAATGACAAAACAACTTTACCCTGAACAACAATGAAATACGGTCTCGACGACAAATATTTCAACGCTTTAATAAGCGTTTTCCCCCGCCACCCCGAAGTTGAGAGCGTAATACTCTATGGTTCGCGTGCCAAGGGCAATTACAAGCCATTTTCGGATATCGACATTACACTCAAAGGTTCTAATCTCACACGTCAACATTTAGGGCAGATTTTTACCGAAATTGACGATTTGCTGTTGCCATATTTCCTTGACATATCCATCTACAACAAACTCACAGATAAGGGTTTTATTGAGGCGATAGATAAAACGGGGGTGGAGATATATAGGAAAAATATGCGATAGAACCTTTTGCACAGAATAATGGCTTCATTTGCCACTATCCGTTTACAAAGGTATAAGTTTTTTTATATGACGAATAAAAATCATAAAAAAGATGGTGCAATCAAACATAATACTCCTGATTTTACAAGAAAATACGGAGTATAACTCTTGATTTTAACGAAAATATGAAATAAAAAATTCCTCAACTATTAGCAATTCCGATAGCAGCAATAGTAAAAAACCACAGCCACTGTTTTATTGTTAGCCAAATAATCACGAACTTTGCCAAAAATTTGAAGCACAATGGAACTTAGACAATTAAAATACTTTGTTGCAGCGGCAAAATCGCTCAATTTTTCAACAGCAGC
>JAGCYI010000014.1 GCA_017960885.1 Bacteroidales bacterium | reverse complement strand
TACATCTCTACGTTGGGCAGCATCAAGTTCATCAGGTTGAATGTGCCACACTTTATTGTAATTATCTTCTGAGCCATATCTGGGTACTATTAGGTTAAAAAAATATTGTTGAAAAGATACGGATTTTTTTTCAAACTTGTATGCTCAAGCGCACAAAAAAATCCGAAAACAGTGCTGCTTTCGGATTTTTTTACAAATGCCTTTAAGAATTATTGATTCTGTTGATTCTGTTGGGTAGTTGGTTGAACATTTGTAGGAATCACAAGTTCGCTCTGATTTACAAGACGCTCTTTTACGTGCGATTGGTTGCTGTTGTTTTTTTGCGAAATAAAAGCACAACTGATGATACTCATTACTACAATGGCGATAACAATACCCCAAGTATAATTTTCAAGTTTGCTTTTCTGCTCGGCAACACCTCCGAAACGGTTTCCTACGCCAAAGTTAGAGGCAAGACCACCACCTTTTGAATTTTGCACTAATACTATAAGTATCAGTAAGAAAGCCGCAATAACAATGGCTATCAACAATAATAGATACATAATCGTTTAATTATTTTTTGTTTAATATGTTTATTTCTTCAATTTTGGCTGCAAAGTAAGCACTTTTTTCTGGATTTTTCAAAATTAATTCGTTATAAATTTCAATCGCCTTATCATAAAGTTTCTGTTCGGTGTAAAGAACAGCGAGTTTTTCGGTGTAGAGACCCTCTGGAGGTGCAATGCTCTCCTGTCCCATATCGCCTTCGGTAACCTCTTTGTTGCGGTCGATATGCGGAGACTCCTTTAAAAACTTGTCTATAAGGTCGTTTTTGGAGTTTCCTTCAGTTTTTTTTTCAGCCTCAGTTTTATTTTTGTATTTGTTGAGACGCATTTTAAGTTTTTCGGCAGCAGACATAGGTTTGTCTGATTCTGTGTCGGAGGCAGGAGCAGGTTCTACAGTTTTTTCTACTTTTGCGGCAACAGGTTTTTCAACCTTGGGAGCTGCGGTTTTCCTGGTCTTGGGTTCTGCAAGTTTTTCTGCCTTAGTATCCTCGGTTTTCTCCACTTTGGCTTCCACAGGTTTTTCAACCTTGGTTTCAGAAGTGGTAACAGTAGTTTTTTCGGTAACAACCTTAGCACCATCGGCTGTGCGTGAAACTTCCACCTTCTTTTCAACCTTTGGTTCTGTTTTTTCAACAGATTCTACCACTGTGGCAGCCACAGATGCGGCGGCAGATGCAGCGGCAACGGGTTTTACAACAGGCTCTGATGGGGTAGGAGCGGCGGTAGAGGATTTTGTTTCGGTAACTGTGGTTGTAGTTACTGTTTTTTCTTCTACCACAACGGTTGCTGTTGCAGTACGTTTTTTCGTAGCCTCTTCGCTCTCTTTCTTTAATTGGGCTATTTTGGTGAGGATGTCTACCTTTCCAGTAGGTTTTTTCTCCTCAGTTTTAACGGGTTCGGGTTTGGGTTCGGGTTTTGCTTCAACCTTTACTTCAACTTTAGGCTTATCCTCAACCTTGGGTTTGTCTTCCACTTTGGGTTTCTCCTCAACCTTGGGTTCGGGTTTTGCTTCAACCTTTACTTCAACTTTGGGCTTGTCCTCAACCTTGGGTTTGTCTTCCACTTTTGGTTTCTCCTCAACCTTGGGTTCGGGTTTTGCTTCAACCTTTACTTCAACTTTGGGCTTGTCCTCAACCTTGGGTTTATCTTCAACCTTGGGTTCAGGACGTGGGAAACGGCGTTCGCGCGGAGGTGCGGCAGCGGCTTCAGGTTCGGGTTCGTTGAGCGGTGATTTTACGGAACCATCGGCTTCAACGTTGGTTACTACCATATTATAGTTTTTGATCTCGTTGAGACCAAACATATCGTTGGCAATATCATCGTGATGCTTTTTGAGGTCTTCAAGCGGAGTTGGCTTTTTGTCTGATACATCACGCACAGCTTTTTTGGCTTTATCATCTTTTTTATCCTTTTTAGCGTTGGCGTTTGATTGCTTTTGAAGATCCTTGTAAAGAATGTATCTGTCAGACACATACAAGGTTTCAACAGGCAGTTTTTCTTGAGCCACCTTAGGATTTATCTTGTTGAGGGCGAGTAGGTACATCAGATGGGCGGTCTGAAAATAAGGGTACTGTTTGATAAGTCCTTCAATTTCTACAACGCTTTCTTCGTTAATCAGGTCGGGTTCTTGTAAGAACTTGATAAATTGCTTTGATGTAATCATAATGTCTGCTTTTTTGAGAGGTCTTAAGCCTATAATTGTTTTTCCTTATTATTGTTGTTTTTTGTTTTACCAGTTTACTACCGAATCGTTGAAAATATCATCGATCAGCAAAGATACTATATCTTCCACTAGAGTAGATTCCACCGTAGCGAACGGCAGTTTTACATCGTAGTCGGCATATCTCGAATAACTTTTATCAAAGTCGTTGTCGGGTTCAGTTGCGTTAGTAAACGAGACCTTGATAGTTATAGTAAGGCGGTTGTTAGCCGCTTGCCCAGAAGATTTTATGTCTACCGGGGATATTTTGTAACCTGTTATTGTTCCTTCAAAAGAGAGGTCTCCTCCTGATTTAACCAAATTGAGCGGAGTTTGACTCATAAACCGGTTTTTAAGGTCTTCTGTGATTTTTTGCGACAGAGTAGGGTTTACGTAGCTCGACCTGTTTTGAAAATAATCAATGCTTACAGTTTTTGCTGAACCATACGATGCTCCAGTAAAGGAGTATATGCCACAACCTTGCCAAACCATAGCTGTTAACACCATAAAAACCGATATTATTTTAAAAAATCTCATTTTTCTAGTTTGTATTCTTTAAGTTTGCGGTAAAGGGTGCGTTCCGAAATGCCTAGTTCCTTGGCGGCAGGCTTGCGTTTGCCAGAATATTTTTCTAATGCCTTGCGGATAAGGTCTTCTTCGGTGGCGGAGAGCGAAAGAGTGTCGTCGACGAGCTCGCCTTGCTGAATTATGGTCTCTTCGTTTTCGTTGTGTATTATGTGTGATTCGTCCACAATGTGCTCGTTGATGTGCTGCATAGGAGCGTGCACCATTCCCAAATCGTGCTTGGTGATGTCGTATGAGGTTTTGTGGTCGTGTACAGATGCGCCTCCCAATAGTTGCCGCATCTCTTTTTTGAGTTCGTTGATGTCGTTTTTCATGTCGAACAGCACCTTGTAGAGAATTTCGCGTTCGGATGAAAACTGTGAGTCGCTGTCAACGGCAGACATTAGAGCTGGTACTTTAACATCGTGATAATCTGGTAGATATTTGCTCATAATATCGCCAGAAATCTCTCTGTTCTGCTCGATTATAGAAATTTGCTCGGTGACATTTTTTAGCTGTCGTACGTTTCCAGGCCAGCGATAGGTGAGAAGCATATTCTGAGCCTCAGAGTCGAGCCTGATAACGGGCATGTGGTAACGTTCGGCAAAATCTGCAGCGAATTTGCGGAAAATCAACAATATGTCGTTGCCTCTTTCGCGCAATGGCGGCATTGTTATCTGAACGGTGTTGAGCCTGTAATAGAGGTCTTCGCGGAAACGTCCTTTACTTACTGCCTCTACCATATTAACGTTAGTGGCAGCCACCACTCTGACATCGGTTTTTTGCACTTTTGAAGAGCCAACTCTAATAAACTCTTTGCTTTCAAGAACGCGAAGAAGTCTTACTTGAGTGGCAAGGGGCAGCTCAGCCACCTCGTCGAGAAATATTGTTCCTTTGTCGGCAACTTCAAAATATCCACGTCGGGAGTCGTTGGCGCCAGTAAACGAACCTTTTTCGTGACCAAAAAGCTCGCTGTCGATAGTGCCTTCGGGAATGGCGCCGCAGTTTACTGCTATGTAGTTGCCGTGCTTGCGTGCGCTCATAGCGTGAATTACCTGAGGAATAAACTCTTTTCCTGCACCGCTTTCTCCTGTTACAAGCACAGATATGTCGGTAGGCGCTACCTGCACCGCTATGTCGAGAGCACGGTTGAGTTGCTCGTCGTTGCCTATTATGCCAAATCTCTGCTTTATATTTTGAAGTTCCATTAATGTTCAATTTTTCAAATTACAAAGTTATGCAAATAATCGGATAATAATCAACTTTTTTTGGCAAAAAAATTTTTTTTTTATCGTCGGAGTTGTTTTGACGGAGTCAAGACCATCTGCTTTTATTTTGCAGACAATGCCGATGGATTTTTTTTTAAACAAAAATGGAAGCTGATAAAAAGGAATACAAGCGAATTTGCTTATCGAGGTTGATGTGTAGAGACGTGCCATGGCGCGTCTCTACGGTGGCAAATTTTGTGTAATATTCCCCTAGTCTTTTTTGTAATAGGGCATGTTTTGTTTCCAATAGAGTTCGGCATTCAAACATTTTTGATAATGTTGTTCAAAAAAAGGAATTAACATATTTTTGTTGTCAATGATATATTGTGACATTTTTATCGCCTGATTTTGAGTCTTTATTTTCTTTAGTTTGGCAATTACTGATTCATAATTATAGATAATCTCATAAAAATTGCTACATTCAAAAACGTAACTTTTAAATGTCCATTCATTATTGATGTCGTTATCATTAATTTCCAAAAGAAGGTACACATTTATTGGTATTTCAAAATCCAATCCCTTAAAAGGGATATCCACTAAATTTGAATTATCCAAGGCTTTCATCAACATTCTTATGGATGCTGAACGGTAGTAGGAGCACATATAATCTAACAAAAAATAAATATTGGTTAAATCATTTTTATCTAATTGAGATTCAAATGAGGATAATAGTTCCGGTGAATCAACTTCAAGTAGATAATTGAAATCAAAATCACTATAGTAACAACCGCTACTCTTCCAATAATATAACATTTTGTTGTATACTTCAGGGAAGTGAGATTGTACAATGATATTCTTAAGACTATATGGCACATTCCAAGTACCACGTTTTTCCATATCTTCCTCAAAACTGCTTTCTTCCTTGTATACACAAAGAGAATCATAATATTGTGCAAACAATTGTTTATCGTTTAATACACTATCGACAAATGCTTTTTTATAATTATGTTCTAAATAACCTTCCAAAGACATGCGTTTTTTATCATCTGGTTTATTTTCATAATATTGCCTAATTCCTTTTGCTGTATACCTCGCCCATTCTATTGAATCGTTAAATAGGTTAACCAGTAAATGTCGGAGAGTATCGTTGAAATACATATTTTTATAATCTCTAAAACCACGAATCACAGGATCGTTTTCAGAATCAAAACATGAATATATATCTTCCGCTTGTTGCAAATAATGAAGTAGACTGTCGGTTGTTATACGTGTGGGTTGTGCATTGATACTTAAATGCAGCAAAACCGTACAAACTATTATAATTGCTCTTTTCATATTACAATACATTTAATAATTGATTTTTAAACCAAGATTTCCTTTTTATATTATAATCCATAAAATTATTAGTGGAACTTTTAGTAATCGTGTTTCCCCTCCGCCACAGCAGTAGATAATCATATAGAATTGTCTGCTAAGATAACCATTTTTCCTCTAACAACAAGAATTTTTTTAAGAACGCGCGCGCCACTGGGGGCTTGCTTGCTTTATTCATATCTAAATAATTCATGATTACGAAGATACCAATCTAAATGGCAATTCCCGCTCGATGACCATATATCTACAGTTCCAACAAAATCATCTTTAAAAAACAAAAAATAATACGAACAATCTTCCAACTCCAACGCAGAATCAAATTCAATTGAATACTCTTTTTCTTTTATTAATTGCAGTAAAAAATCATCATTGCTTTTTACTTCTTTTAAATAACAATAGTTTTCGTATGTAAAAAAATCTAATATCTGTTGTTTTGAAATATGCTTATTATGTTCTATACTCAATTTTTCAAGTAATTTGTTGAAAAAACTGACCATAGTTAAGTTATGATTGTAATTTTCTTCTATAACTTCTTGATTTGAAATTAGTTTTAGATATTCTTTGCGTATTATGTTTGTCTTATATGTTTGATAAAAAAACAAACTACAAACAATAAAAAACAACGTTATCCATAAATATTTATATTTTGCATTCATTTTTGTGACTCTTTAATTAAATAATAGAGAAAATCAAATGAATTATCAAGACTATTAATATCTAATGATTTATAATCATTTTTTTTCCTTTTTAAAATTTCATGCATAGTATCTTTAATAATAATTTTATCATCATCACTAAGAGTTTGTTTTTTGTTAATCTTTTGAAATACACTAATTAATTGATAGTTAGTAAAATTATCTAAAATATTATATCCATCAAAAGCATTTGAAAATGAATTTTTATAGGTATCTTTATTTAAAGTCATTAAATAATAAATAAAGGCCTGTGCAAATTCAACCTCTGTTTCAGTTTGCGTATGTTGCGTATTTTTATTATATTTACTTATTGATTTCAAATATTCGAAATGCGCAGCATGAAAAAATTCTTCAAAAATCGTTGATCCACTAGCAAATGCATTTCCCTTATGATTTTTACTCAAGTGAGTATTTTTGGAAGAAAATAATTCTATACGATGAGGATTATCTTCCTCACCAGCACGTCTGATGTAAGAAAATATCCAAATATCAAATAATGTATCATTTTCAGCACGTACAAACTGTCCATTAGAATTTTGTTTAAGACTATTGATATTTTGAATGGTAACCTTCATATCGCGAACATCATAATAAGTGTCAGTTTTTTCTAAAATATTATAAATAATATTAAAAAAGGAAGTATGTTTTAATTCACTTACTATCAAGTAAAATTTTTTTTAATCATCTTTGTCATTTATATTAATTTTCAAAATCTCCCCCTCTCCTTCATCCTTATTCCACTTCATCCACACCCTGCTCGGGTCTTGGATTTGATCCCATTGAAAATGCCAGAGTTCTTCTCCCGAAGCATAATCCATAAGGTTTTTGGTTTTGCCAGAGTTGCTGGAATTTTCAAACACGTGCTCCAAGCCTGCCACGCCGTGCCCTAACTCGTGAGCGATGGTTCGCTCGGAGCCGCCGTCATAGATAAAGCCGGCGTTGTAGCCACGAGGCATATAACCTGATACAGACGTTCCTAAAGAATCTTTTTTATCTAAAACGTTGTCAACGAAAAATAGATAGAACTTATCGTCTTTCATTTGGGAGTCGTATGCTTCGAGTACTTTCTTTTGGTCGTCGTTGTAGACCGAATGCCAATTTGAACCGCCGTGGGTGAAGGTTTTTAGGTCTCGGATGTCAAGGCTTTTGATTTCGATTTTAAAATTCACAACTGCACCTTTGAATAGTTTGTTGAGGCCTTCGGCTGTGATTGACTTGTCAATTTTCGCCCTATTGACGCTCACTAATTCAATATATTTGGTCTGGGGCTTATAGGTATTCAAAAACAACTTACCAATCTTTTTATCGCCGCGGTAGGCGTAGATGTAGTTGGTGTCGGATTGTGATACGCCGGTGAAGGTGAGGATGTTGCCGTCTACTACTTTGAGTTTTACACCGTATTTGTCTTTGAAGATTACGCTGTCGCGGTATGAGCCATAGTCTACGATTACTTTGTCGTTCTTGTCACTTTCTACCGATTTATAACGTAAGTGGTAACTGCCTGATTTTTGAATAATATTCATCGGTGTTAAAGATTATCATTTACCTTATCATATTCATTATTTCTGACGCTTGAGTTTCTTGCATTTTGATGAATGCGAAGAGTTTTTTACCCGCGTCCTTAATGCTTGCGCCGAAAAGATATACTGTGTCGTCGATAATAAGAAAACGGTCGTGAGCGTTGCGGCAAAGATGAACTGCTATTGGCTGGTACTGGGAGTTGAAACGGTTGATTGCCAACTGCAAATCAGGGGTTATTTGCTTTGTGTATATTGTGGCTATTGTGCCTTGTGTTCTTTTACCAAGCATAGCGAGGACGGTTTCGTCTACATAGTTGTCGATGAGCACTATTGATTGCTTCGCCTGCTGTATCAGTTTCACTATCAGCAAATAGGCATCAAAAATCTGTCCATCGTAAAAAACTCCTTCTACTGGAGGCAAGGATGTGCGGATGAAGAAGTCGACTTTCTTTTGCAGGTCAGAAATCTGTCTGCCTTGTTCCGTGATTTTTTGTTCAAGTGACATATATCGGCTGTCAGCAGCATATCCTTTGAGCAAATAATCTTTTAATATTTTATTAGCCCATTGGCGAAATTTAGTACCTCGTGCTGACTTGACCCGATAACCAACCGAGATTATAACATCAAGATTATAAACGGTATACTCGTACAATTGGTCGCCATCCGATCCCTTATGTGCAAATTTTGCACACGTGATATTTTGTTCTAACTCTTGCTCTGCGTAAATATTCCTAATGTGCCTGCCTATAACAGTGCGGTCTTTGTCAAAGAGTTCAGCCATTTGCTGCTGCGTCAGCCACACGGTTTCGTGGTCGAGCCTGACTTCCAACTTTACCGTCTCGTCGGGCTGGTACATCACTATCTCGCCTTTGCTGTATTCGTCGTTATCTGCCATTGTGTATTGTTTCGTGCAAAGTTAGCGGTTTGCTTTCTATTCTCCAAATTTATTTTTTTCTTCTTTTTAACACCGAATTAAACGATGGAAACAAATACTTTTTATTTAACAAAAAATTATAAATCAACAAGTTGAATTATAATTTGGCGAATGGAACGAATACAAATTAATGTGTGGTTTCTGCCACTGAAACTCTCCTTGCCATAGTGGCAATACCGAGGGACACCCGCTTTTTGAAGGGGTCTTTTGTTTTTGTACAATATGTTGTTTGTCAAGCGTTTATTGATATCCAATAAAAGGGTTGAAAACATTTTTTATATTGTTATGTTTTGAGAAAGTGTGGGTCAGCACTATTCTTTTTTGTAATAGGGCATGTTTTGTTTCCAATAGAGTTCTTTTTCCAAACATTTTTGGTAATGCTGTTCAAAGAATTTAATAATATATGGTTTGTTGTCAATAATTTCTTTAGATATACTTCTCCATTCCTTTTCAGTCGGTTTTATTGTGCAATCTCGTTCCATAATTAGCCATATGTCATCAATTATTTTAAATGTAATTTTTTCAATATCATCGGTATAATTACCAAACCTATATTTATAATTATACTTTCGCAGCCACGTAAAGCCTAAACACTTCAAATTTTATCTTTGGTAATTAAATATTTCTATTATCACCTTATTTAAAACGTTCTAAAATCTGATTAATTTTCTTTTTATCCCAACCACAACCCCACTCGTAATCTTCGAGATTAAAAAATGGAATATTGATATGTAACTCAACACCAAATTCATCAAGACAAAACTTTTCAATCTGCTCAATATAATGTTCCTCATAAGGGAATGGCCAACAATAATACATTTCCCTATCAGCTCCAGAATACTTATGACAAGAAAAATAGGCAGGAGATAGTAAGCAATATTGTGGATAATAGTCGAAAAACGTTGTGTAGTCTACTATAAGCCGGCTTAATAACGATGTCATATATTTTCCTTCTGTTATCTCCAAAACTTTGTTGCGATCAAAAGCAGAAATATATGCTTTAAGGGATTTTATTGTTCCAGTTGCCAATAACCTATGTCCATGTTGAATCACATCATAGAGGTCGTCTGGGGTTTCGATCTTCTGCAAAGATTCTGAGAATCTTGCTATTAATTTGTTTTCGGCAATAGTATCACCTAAACGAGCACGTTCGCAATCATCCCATTTATAAAAACGCAACAAAGAATCCTTTAAGGTTGGTGAAATATCTAACAAAGAAAGCATCTTCCTTTGTGAATAATTAGTCAAGTCATAACAATATGGAAGCAATTCTTTTGTATGCAATTTGAGAAAATAGTATGAATTATCAATTCTACATAATTGTAAATATTTATTTGTAGAGTCTGTATCTTTTGGGGCAAACGATAAGAGTCTATCAAGGTCCTTAACAAATGTTTTTTCCTTTTTTTTGAACATTTCCTCATAACGGGCAACACCAATAGAATCCAGAATATCGCAAATGGAATCTGCAATAGGCTTGCTTTCAGGATATCCTCCAAAACTTTGAGCATAGACAAAATGTTTCCAAATAAACTGTTTTGCCTCATATTCGGGTTGAGAAAGAAGTGGCAAGCTCTTAGTTACTATTATAAATACGATCAGTATTTTTCTTATTAAATGTGTCATATTGATTTTTTTAATATCTAAACTGCCATTGACTTTGCTTTTTAGAGCTATCATCTTTTTTAGGCAATGGTTTATATCTAAAAGGAACTTTTATTTGAATATGTTCAACTTGGGTTTTTGAATTATCTGTATATTTCGAAGCCGTATAATGCATTATATTACCTTCTTCATTCACATCAAAAAACACTTCAGGTTTAATAGAGTGCATAATCTCATGCAACAATACTTCTCCTGTGTATTCCAGATGATCTTTCTGCAAACATACAACAACACCTTTTTCAGGATTAATGTGAGAAAAACCTAATGTCGAGTTTTTCTCATCTGTTATATATGCACTAGTAGAGTAAGAATAAGTAAATTTTTTGTTAGCTATCAAATATATATCTCCACTTGCTCTTTTTAATAAAGGCAAATTCATCCTACCTCCATTACTAAGTTTGCGCTTAGTATCATTATCGGAATCATCAGATCGATATACATCTGAATAAAAATGAGGTCCTTCTGGAGGAATCTTATTTAAATCCATAGCCGGTTTATATTTATCTGAATTATAAATTTCATTTTTAAGTGTAAAATACACGCGTCCATCAGAATCTTTTTCAACTTTAGATAAAATCTCATCAGACAACAAATCATTAAGGACATACGTTTCAGGACTAGAAGTAATTTTATAACTTATTTGTATTGGTTCGAAACCTAAAGACTTTACAACTATATCTTTAATATAAAATTCTTCGTGATAATTTGGATTTATAGGATCATAAATAGTCAAAGAATTTTCTTCTGATTGATGCTTAATTTTTAGTTTTTTATAATCTTCACTAGAAAAATTTGATATTCTAATAATATTTTTATTTTTAGAAACATTACCAGCTAATTCCCAACAATCATATATTACAACATTCTTAAGCAAAACAATTGCATTATTTTCAATTAATCTCGTAAGTTTTTCATATTCATTATTAATAGATTTTGAATTATTACAAATATGCTCTATGCGACCATTCTTATTTGCATCAACATCCATATTTTTATCACTTTTTTCAAAAGTGTAATTTTGTTCTGCTACTAAATATTTCAAATATTTGGATGAAATATCCTTTAAATTATCAATATCTAATGGGGTTAATTCGCCTTCCTTATAATAAATAGTTTTAGAAATTTTATATATGTCATAAACATTAATATAGATAGATCCTAGACTATTATCTTTAATTATTATATTTCGATCTGTAAGTTTTTTTTCATTCCATTTATCGTCAATACAAGAAGATGGTATAGCATCAATTATATATTCTGAATTTTCACCAAATAACTTACCTTCGATTTTAAGCGTGTTTTTATCTTCTATTTCGAAATCCATTACCTTTCCATTGGAAACAAAAGATACTTCATTTAATGTAATACTATTACAATCAACTTTCAAATAAGTTGTACCAATTTTACAAACACTTATATGAGCAATTCTATCATTCTTTTTATCCATATCGGCCATAGCATCAAATCCATACCTATTCCCTTTTTTGGAATCCACACGAACATCCTTCATCATGATAAATTCAACAGAAGGCTTTTTACCTTCCACATTCTCCCCCTCTTCTTCCGCCTTGTTCCACTTCATCCACACCCTGCTCGGGTCTTGGATTTGATCCCATTGGAAGTGCCATAGTTGCTCAGCATCTTTCTCAAATGAATAATCCATCAGGTTCTTTGTTTTGCCTGAATTTGAAGAGTTTTCAAAGACATGTTCAAGATTTCCAATGCCGTGACCGAGTTCGTGTGCTACTGTGTGGAGTGAGCCGCCTTCATAGATAAATCCTGCATTGTAACCACTTGGCATATAGCCTGATACAGACGTTCCTAACGAATCTTTTTTATTCAAAACGTTATCAACGAAAAATAGATAGAACTTATCGTCCTTCATTAGGGAGTCGTATGCTTCGAGTACTTTCTTTTGGTCGTCGTTG